>JBOIDL010000077.1:0-16385 GCA_050740435.1 Gammaproteobacteria bacterium | reverse complement strand
AGTCATCGACGACCCGCGGGTGACCTTGCGCTTGCGAGACCTCCTTGCGGCCATCAGCTGCCTTGATGAACTCATCCGAAACCACTGCCTCTCAGAGTAAAATTCGTGGGGATCTCACAGGGCCGGATGCGGTTTGCGATGAGTCGTCGTGTCGCCGCTCACGATACAGCGCGCGCGCGTCGAGAGATCGAGGGCATCGAGTAAGCGATGAGTCAACCAGCCCGGTTTGTTGGTGACCACCCCCCACGGGAGTCCGGCGGTTTCAACGAAGGACAGCACCTCCTCCATGCCCGGGAACAGAAGTGTTTGCTCGGCCACGCGCTCACCGTATAGCGCCAGAAACCGCGTGCGCAAGCGTTGAAATTCCCCGCTGTGTAAATCGATGCCATCAAAGGCCAAGCCGAGCAGGGCGGGGGTGCCGCCAGAAACCTTCGGCCGGATCGAGTCGAGCGGCAGCCGGGCCAATCCTGCTTCCGCGCGCAGTCTGTTAAGGGCCACGGCGAGATCGGGCGCCGTATCCGCCAGGGTCCCGTCGAGGTCAAAGAATACCGCCTGCATGGGCGGACCGCTCATGGAGCAAGCGCGCAGGCGATATAGTTGACGGCGAGGTCATCGGTGATCGCTGCTTCCCGCGTCAGGGGGTTGTACGCGAATCCTTTGAGATCGGCGAGCGTCAACGCATGCCGTCTCGCCCAGCGTGCCAGCTCCGAGGGGCGGATAAAGCGAGCGTATTGGTGGGTTCCCCTCGGCAGCAAGCCCATTAGATACTCGGCGCCTACCACCGCCATGAGATAAGCCCGGGCGGTGCGGTTGATCGTGGAGAAAAAGATCGGGCCGCTCGGTTTGATAAGGCGCGCGCAGGCTTGAATCACATCCTCCGGTTGCGGCACGTGCTCGAGCAGCTCCAGGCAGGTGACGACATCGTATTCCTCGGCGTGCACGCGGGCGAATTCTTCCGGCGTCGCGGCCGCGTACTCAACCACAACCTGGCTCTTGATACCGTGCAGTGTCGCGATTTCAATCGCCGCTTCGCTCGCGTCGATCGCGCTAACCTCCGCCCCCAGCCTGGCCATGGCCTCCGACAGGATGCCGCCCCCGCAACCCACATCCAAGACCTTTTTTCCGGCGAGGGGGGCGCGTTCGTTGATGTAGCGCAAGCGCGTGGGGTTGATATCATGCAGGGTGCGAAGATCGCCATCGGGGTCCCACCATCGAGACGCCAACGATTCGAACTTTCCCAGCTCGCGCGGATCGATATTTCGTTCGAGCATTAAAACTAAAGCGCTGCTTCGCCCGCGCCTTCGCTCATGCTTGGGCCCGGCTGCGTATCATCCAGATGAGACGCCGAGTCTTCCGCGTGGCGCGCATCGGCCACATCGATGAGCACCACGGTCACGTTGTCGAGAGCACCCCTGTCCAGTGTGAGATCGACCAAGCTTTCAGCAGCGCTGCTGGCGGAGCCCGTCCTAAGCAGGTTGGCGATCTCTTCGTGGGTCACGTGTCGATAGAGGCCATCCGAGCACAATAGAAAACGATCGCCGGCGCGGGCCTCGATCGTGTCTCGATCGAGATCCAATGCTTCATGAGTTCCCACGGCGCGAGTCACGATATTCGACAAGGGATGGTTTGCGGCTTGATCGCGGGCAATCAGACCCAACTTCACGTACAGATCGATCTGCGAGTGGTCGACGGTCAACTGCTTGAGCGCGCCATCGCGTGATAGATACGCGCGGCTATCGCCGGCCCACAAAATCGCGCAACCGGGCCCGAGCGCCAGGAGCGCCACCACCGTGCTGCCTGTGATGCGATGTTTCTCGGCGCCCATCGCGATGAGCTCTTGATTGACCCGTTGCAGACAGTCGCACACGCGCTCCACGAAAACTCCGAGCGTGGGTGCGGGAGCCACGCCGCCGAGGGCGGCGACGATCGACCTGCTCGCCTGGTCTCCCGCCGCGTGTCCCCCCATGCCGTCCGCGACCACCCATAGGCCGGCATGCGGCTTATCGAGATAGGCGTCTTCGTTGATCTTGCGCACTTTCCCGATGTGGGAGCACGCGCTCGAAGTCCAAGCGAGTTCCGTGGGCACAGTGGAATCAGTCCCTTGGAACGAACAAGCTCATTATCCCGTGACAGCAAATGCGGCGCTTAATTAAATAAACTAAGCTGCCCTTTGGTTTCGAAGTGAACCATCTGATCGGTGGGCTCGCCGAAAGAGCGCCCAAGCCGCAGTTGCCCCGAACTACAAAGCGGCGATTCCTCGCGGCGGATAAACAGCTCCTCGCCGGCGCTGGTCCTGATGAACGTGCCGTTGGTGCTGTAGTCGATCGCGTAGAACTTGCCGCGGCGAAACTCGATGCGCAAGTGCTGCCTCGACACCATCTTATCCTCGAGGATCAGATCGCAGGTAGTGCTTCGGCCTATGATGACGAAGGGGAGCCGGCCGTTTAGTTTGAGCTTGCAGTCCTGGTGGCGTAATAAGAGCGAAACCTCAAGGCCGGTCGTGGCAAGGAGGTCGGCCGGGAGATCGCTCGGACTATGGGTCATCTCATCCTCTTTCCAGATCACCTCAAAGACATCGACGGGCTCGCGTAGCCCTTTGATCGCTACCCGATCGACCAAGCGCGTGAGCGAGCGCTTGAGGGGCGTGAGCTGCGTCACCGTACGGCGCGTGCTGAGGGTCTGTTTCGACTTAGCCATAGCGACCATGCGGGCGGCGGTGTTAACGGCACGCCCGAAGATATCGCTGCCGTGGTGAATCACCGGCCCATAATGCATTCCTATCCGCAAGGCGCTATCGAGCGTAAGGCCTTCGTTGAGGATCACGTTCTTGGCTTCAAAGGAGCGGTGCATCGCGCCGGCGGCAGTCATCGCCGCATCGGGCTTCGGATAGGTGCAGAGGATCTCGTCGCCGATGGTCTTGATCACGCTACCCTGGTACTGCGCTGCGATCGCCGTCAGCAGATCGAGGTATTCGGCGATTTTTATACGCGCCTCTGTGTCCCCGAGCAAGCGATACAGCTCGGCGCTGCCGCTGATATCGGCGAACATGACGGTGAGAAAAGCTTTCGCGGGCGTCATAGGAACCCGCCGAGTAAGCCATAAGTGCTGAAACCGTCCACGGTGAGTCTAGGATAACAAATCTCGCCAGATGTCGCGACACGAGTTGGTCCGAGTACGAGCAGGCCGATGTCGTGGTCGTCAATACCTGTCGATTTATTAGCTCGGTCGTGTTCCAAGCAAGCATTAGAATGAACGCCGCTCCAAACCCATCTCCTGCAAGAGATGCGAGCCGATCTCCTCGATCGACATGGAGGTCACGTTCAACGACCTAATACGTTCGCTACGGAACAGGGCTTCGGCGTCGGTGATCTCCTTGCGGCATTGGTTGAGCGACGCATAGGCGCTATGCCGGCGGCGCTCGGAGCGGATGCGATGGAGCCGTTCGGGATCGATGGTCAGGCCATAAAGCCGCGGGCGTATCGGAACCAAGGCCTTGGGGAGACTTTGCCGCGCTAAAACTTCCTCCGTAAGCGGGTAGTTCGCGGCGCGCACGCCGAATTGCATGGCGAGATAGATGCACGTGGGTGTTTTACCGGCACGCGAGACGCCGAGCAAGACGAGATCCGCATGCGGGTAACGCGCCGTGGACATGCCATCATCGTGGGTGAGGGCAAAATTCAGCGTGTCCATGCGCACGTCGTAGGTGCTGTTATCGGCCATTCCATGGAAACGGCCTTTGGCGTGGCTCGAGGGGCGGCCAAGCTCGGCTTCCAGGGGGCCGATGAAGACCCGAAACAAATCCAGGACCAAGGCCCGGCCGCCAGTTAGAAAATCAAGCAGATCAGGGTCGGCCATCGTTGCAAATACCAGCGGACGCGCTCCATCTTGCGCCGCGGCGGCCTCGATCCTCGATAGCGCCGCTCGGGCGGTTTCTTGGTTATCGACGAAGGGGAGTGTGATACGCTTGAAATCGAGCCCGTCGAACTGGGTCAAGAGGCTATTGCCGAGGGTCTCGGCGGTGATTCCCGTGCTATCGGAAACGAAAAATACCGTGCGCCACATAGAGATCCCATAATATCAGAATCGAAACGCTGAGGAGCATTGAGGTGCAACACTACGTTGTCGATTTTGCGACGCTGAGCATGGCGGATGTGGCGGAGGTCGGGGGAAAAAACGCCTCACTCGGGGAGATGATTGCCAAGCTTGCCGACACAGGGGTTCGCGTTCCCTCCGGTTTCGCGACGACCGCGGCCGCTTTCCGGGAGTTTTTAGCCAGCGACGGGCTCGATGAGCGCATTCGGGCCGCCTTGGGGGCACTGGACGTGGACGACGTTAGCGCACTCGCCAAGACCGGCGCCGCTATCCGCCAATGGGTGTTGGAGGCGCCGTTTGCGCAAAACCTGGAACAGGCGATCGGCTTGGCGTACGGGGAATTACCAGGCGGCACATCGGTCGCGGTGCGGTCCTCCGCTACGGCGGAAGATCTGCCCGAGGCCTCGTTCGCGGGCCAGCAGGAGACCTATCTCAACGTTCAAGGTCTCGGTAATGTTCTGCACGCCGTCAAGCGGGTATTCGCCTCCTTGTATAACGACCGCGCGATCGCCTACCGGGCGCATCATGGGTTCGATCAACGCACGCTGGCGCTCTCGGCCGGGATCCAAAGGATGGTGCGCAGTGATCTGGGGCAGAGCGGCGTGATGTTCACGCTGGATACCGAGTCGGGATTTCGCGACGTCGTTTTGATCAGCGCGGCCTATGGTCTGGGCGAGACGCTGGTACAGGGCGCGGTGAACCCGGATGAATTCTACGTCTACAAACCCGGCCTCAAAGTGGGCCGGCCCGCTATTCTCCGGCGCAACCTCGGGGATAAAGCCGTGAAGATGATCTTAGGAGAAGGCGAACCGACGCGCATCGTGGAAGTCGCCGCAGCGGAACGCCGGCGCTTCGCGTTGAGCGATCCGGAGATCCATGATCTGGCCCGCTACGCCCTGCGGATCGAAGCGCATTACGGTTGCCCAATGGATATCGAATGGGCCAGGGACGGCAGCGACGGCCGGTTGTATATCCTTCAGGCACGCCCGGAAACGGTGAAAAGCCGGGGTCCCGCGCAATCGCTGGAACGGTATTCCCTGAAGGAGAGGGCGGCGGTGCTGGTGAGCGGTCGGAGCATCGGGCAACGTATCGGGGCGGGCCGCGCCCGTGTCATCGCCGGCGTGGAGGACATGCCACGCTTTCAGGCCGGCGAGGTGCTGGTCGCGGACATGACCGATCCCGATTGGGAACCCATCATGAAGCGGGCCGCGGCGATCGTCACCAACCGCGGCGGGCGGACCTGTCACGCCGCGATCGTCGCCCGCGAGCTGGGTGTGCCGGCCGTGGTCGGGACTAACCATGCTACCGAGTGTATGGGCGAGGGGCGCGAGGTAACGGTCTCTTGCGCGGAGGGAGAGGAGGGGTTCGTCTACGATGGCAAGCTTGCGTTCGAGCGCAGTGTGGTCAAGCTCGAGACGATGCCGGCGCTCGCGGTGAAGATCATGATGAATGTCGCCAATCCCGATCGGGCCTTCGAGTTCGCCGCGATCCCGAATCAGGGGATCGGGCTCGCGCGGCTGGAATTTATTATCAACCGCATGATCGGCATCCATCCGCAGGCATTGCTCCAATTCGACCGGATGCCTCGCCCGCTGCAGCAGGAAATAGCCGTGCGCACGCAGGCTTATCCGGATCCGGTGAGCTTTTTCGTCGACAAGCTGGCCGAAGGCATCGCCATGCTGGCGGCTGCGTTTGCCCCGAAACCGGTCATTGTCCGGCTTTCGGACTTTAAATCCAACGAATACCGCAATCTTTTAGGGGGCGAGCATTTCGAGCCGGCGGAAGAGAATCCCATGCTCGGATTCAGAGGAGCTTCGCGCTATATCGCGGATAGCTTCCGCGACTGCTTCGAGCTTGAATGCGCCGCCCTGCGCAAGGTGCGCGTGGAGATGGGACTGACTAACGTCGAGGCGATGGTGCCGTTCGTGCGGACTATCGAGGAGGCGCGTGCGGTCACGGAGCTCCTAAAACAGCACGGCCTCGGGCGCGGCCGCGAGGAGTTACGCGTTATTATGATGTGTGAGCTCCCGTCCAACTGTCTGCTGGCCACGGATTTTCTAGAGTATTTCGACGGCTTCTCGATCGGATCGAACGACCTCACCCAACTGACCCTCGGCGTCGATCGCGACTCGGGGCTGGTCGCCGCTGCCTTCGATGAACGCAATCCCGCGGTCAAGGCCTTGCTTTCCATGGCCATCAAAGCCTGCCGCGACGCCGGTAAGTATATCGGGATCTGCGGACAAGGCCCTTCCGATCACCCCGATTTCGCGCGCTGGTTGATCGACCATGGAATTGCAAGCATTTCGCTCAACCCCGACACGGTGGTCGAGACGTGGCTTTATCTCGCCCACGAACAGTCCCAGGTCGAGGATTAGCATACGACAACCGCCAGATCCGTCCGCCGCCGTCGTCTGAGAGCTTGTGAAAAAATCTGCTGCGCTCGGGATCTCGCGTTCCGGCGATGCTCGGACCGTTTCGCTCCCGGCGAAACGGTCCTGCGCTTCGGCGGAAAGCCAGGGCCAGGGAATGGCCCTTTTTGGTGCGCCGATGCAACGCGACTTCTCTTCGCTCGTGACGATTTTTTCACAACCTCTCAACCTTTCTCAGCGATTTAAGAAATCTGCGCACTTGGCCGGTGAGCCGGCGGCTGACCGGCAACCGCTTTTCTGTACCGCGCAATTTAACCGCTAGGCCACCCGCACCATCGCGCGCTAGGGCTTCGACTCGGGAGAGCGATACCAAAGCATTGCGGTGGATGCGGAGGAACCGCTCGCCGAATTCGGCCTCCAGAGTTTTGAGTGGCTCCTCGATGACAAGCTCTCCCCCCGTCCAAACCACCGTGACGTACTTCTGATCCGCCTGGAAGTAAAGCACCTCATCCACGGGCACAAGCCTCAGGGTGCCGCCTACCGATGCGCTCAGATGGGTTCTGGCTCGAGTCGGAGCGGTCCGCTCCTTGAGGGTGTCGAGCGCACCCCGGCTTAGTACTCTGGCTCGCTGTAGTCCCTGTAAAAGCCGCTCCTTACGGATCGGTTTCAACAGATAATCCACGGCACTGGCCTCGAAAGCCTCAAGCGCGTAATCACCAAAGGCCGTCGTAAAGATCACCGCCGGGGGATGCTCATAGTGGGCGAGATGTTGCGCTGCCTCCAACCCGTCCAT
Source organism: Gammaproteobacteria bacterium (assembly GCA_050740435.1). Taxonomy (GTDB): domain Bacteria; phylum Pseudomonadota; class Gammaproteobacteria; order JACCXJ01; family JACCXJ01; genus USCg-Taylor. The sequence continues at coordinate 9,131 of JBOIDL010000077.1, read as the reverse complement.
GCCAGGCATGCGGATGTCGAGCAGCACCAAGTCCGGGCCGTGCGCTGCAACGGCGGTCAGGGCCTCGATCCCGTTTCCCGCTTCTCCCACGACCTCACCGATCTCAAGCTCGCGGATCAGTGCGGCGAGCCGCTCGCGTGCGAGCGGCTCATCATCTACGATGAGGATCCGCATCTTCGGCGCGTTCATAAGGGAAAGATAATGTTGCCCGGTAGTGATCGCCCAAGTCCTCCACTGTCAGCCCACCCGACCCGCCGTAGAAAGCCTGCATCCGTTGCCCCACGTTTTCCTGGGCGAATCCATGGCTTGCGCGCGAGGATCGCCTGCCATCCGCAGGCTTCTGATTTTCGATCACGACCGTGAGCCGGTATCCCTCGCGCTGCCCTCTGATCCGAGCCACCCCACCTTGGGGCAGGGGCTCGATCCCGTGGTAGATCGCGTTCTCGATGAGCGGCTGAATCGACAACACCGGTACCATGGCGTCCGCCGGTAACTCATCGATTTGCCAATCGATCGCCAAGCGATCTTGCAGGCGCAAGGCTTCTATCCGTAAATACTGCCGGCATAGCTCAAGTTCCCCACCGAGCGTGACCCGATCACGGGCAGGCAGGAGGCTCGCTCGAAACAGATCGGCTAAGTCCTCGACAGCTTCCTCGGCCTGCATTGGATGGCTGCGAGTGAGGCTGGCGATGGTGTTCATGCAGTTGAAAAAAAAATGCGGCCGCATGCGTGCCTGCAGGGCCTGGAGGCGTGCCTCGGACTCCGACTCGATGCGCCGCTCCCAGTGATGATGGACATACATATACCGCAGTGCGATGCCGATCACGATCGTCGCAATCGCCAGATTACGCGCTAAAAACCCTCCCCTGGAAGCCGCACCGAGGGGCATCGGGTTGCTTAAGTAATCCAGGGTCCACCACGCCAGCTCACTCAATACCCAGGCGATCGCGAGCATCGATAGATAAGCTACCATCGCTGCCCTGGCCTCGCTGAGGCGGGAGTAAAGCGCTCGGCTCGCGCACAGAACCGCGGCGCAGCAAAGCGTAACCCATTGAATGAAAAGCGACTTGAGGGCCAGATCGTCGAAGCTTGCGTTTACATCCTTGGCCGTCGATAGGGTCAGGACGATGGCCAATAGCTCGGCCATCAAGACCAGCACGAACACCGGCCGGGCGGTGCAGAAGTTGGGTATGAACAGGCGATCAGTGGCGCGCGCGACCGGCAATATCATGACCCTAGGGCGCGTTTTAAACTTCCCAAGCCTGGACCTCGCTACGGTGTTCCCTCGTACTCAATTATAGCGGCGGCAGGCCAAGGAGGATCGGCCCCGCTGCATCTTCATCATTGCCGGAGTATCGGCCCTGGCATCCAGAACTCGAAGATCAGGGTTCTGCTCGGTGGAATATAACCGCTCGTCGGATAAATCTTCGCGTTGGTCTCCTTTCCGCTCAAGAAAGAAGATCGGCTGAACGATACGACGGGCCATAGCGAGCAACGCATATGCAAAACACATCAAGCAAGAGGAAAGGCATGCTAGCACACCGAGACGGCCAAGGTTTCACGCTGGTGGTTCCGCTGGAAAAAGTTCGACTTGGGTCTTGCGCTACTAGCATGAACAAGTTGAACGCCTCCGGATTCACGCTCATCGAGCTGATGGTCACCGTTGCGGTGATCGCCATCGTGTTGACGATCGCTGTGCCCAGCTTTCAGCAGGTGATTATGACTAACCGCATGGCGACGCAAGCGAACGATTTGCTGGGATCGATGAACCTTGCCCGGAGTGAGGCGGTTAAACGCGGGCAACGGGTCGTACTTTGCGAAACCGCCGACCCGTTTGCCGCGACTCCGGCATGCACCACGTCCGGTGCTTGGGAACAGGGGTGGCTAATATTCGTCGATAGCAATAACGACGCGCTCGCCACCGGAGAAGTCTTGCTGAAGGTTCACGAAAGCATTTCTCCGTCCACGCTGAGCGGAGATACCGATGTCGCCAACTACCTATCCTACGCGGCGGATGGCACCACCCGCCTTACGGACAACACTTTTCAGTCTGGCACGCTGACGCTGTGCCCCGGCACGAGTGGCATGACAGGCCGGAGTATCGCCGTCAATGCGGCTGGACGAGCCCGGATCGATTCGGTGACCTGCTGATGAAACGCCTTCCTAGCCTGACAAACGGCAGCGCCGGCTTCACGCTGATCGAAATATTGATTTCCGTGGTGGTTCTGGCCATTGGCTTGCTGGGAATGGCCGCATTGCAGATGAATGGTCTGCGCAACAACCAGAGCGCCTATTTTCGCGCCCAAGCCACCCAGCTAGCCTACGACATGGCGGATCGGATGCGCACCAACATTGTGGAGGCAAGGGATGCAGCCAGCGGCGGAACATACAACAACGGCACGTCTACAGCGAATAACTGCGCGACGGGCCCATGCAGCACTGCCCAAATGACTGGCTACGACTTCTTCCAGTGGAATGCCGAACTGACAGCGCAGTTACCCTCCGGAACAGGCTGGGTTTGTATTGACAGCACGCCGAACGATGGCACGTCGCCCCCCCTAGTGCCCGCGTGTGACGGCGCGGGGACGGTTTACGCCATCAAAGTGTGGTGGGACGACAATCGCTCCGTCACGGCGAATCAGCGCTTCGTCATGAGTTTCCAGCCATGGAACTGAACGTGATGACCCGCCTTCCACGCAAACAGCTGATCTTGGCATGGAAGATCCAAGCAGGGGTTGGCCTGATCGAGATCATGATCGCGCTGGTCATCGGGCTTATTTTGATTGCCGGCGTCAGCTGGATTTTTCTCGATAGCAAACAGACCTACCGTTTGCAGGACGCGCAATCCCGCATGCAGGAAAACGCCCGCTTCGCGCTGGAACTGTTGACCAACGACATCCGCATGACGGGATTCAGCGGTTGCGCCAACCTGTCCTCGATCACCCCCAATGTCATCGTCAGCGCGCCCATCATCCCGCTCACCACCGCCGCGACCGCCGCGACCGGCAACGATGCTGTCTCACCGTCCTGGAATCCACTCCTGTCGGCTACGCTCGGCGGTTTGAGCAGCCCTCCCCTGGCCGGTACCGATGTCATCACCGTGCAATTCAGCCAGGGTTGCGGCGCGCACCTGAAAGGCAACATGGCCGTCGCGACTGACGGCATTCAGATCATGTCGCCCAATTCCTGCGGTATAGACGCAGGGGACGCGCTGATGATTTCGGATTGCGTGGCGGCGGATGTATTCCGCGCCACCGGCACATCCGGCGGCGCTCCAACCGAGACCGTCGCGCATGCTAATCTCAGCAAGACCTATCAACAGGATGCCGAACTGTTCACCTTTGCCTCGCGGACCTACTACATCGCCAACGGCGCCGGCGGACAACCCTCCTTGTGGCGGCTGGACAACACTACCGCAACGGGGGTAGACAACCCGCTCGAACTGGTGGAAGGCGTCGAAAACATGCAAATCCTCTACGGCGAGGATACCAACGGTGATCGCATCCCCAATCAGTACCTCACCGTCAACAGCGTCAGCACTCTGGCCAACGTGGTGGCCGTCCGCGCGAGCCTGCTGCTGCGCACCCTGGATGACAATCTGCTCCCGCTCGTCCAAACATACAGTTACAACGGCGCAACCGTGAACGCTACCGATCGCCGCTTGCGGCGCACGTTTACCACCACCGTCAACTTGCGCAATCGTTCCCCGTAATCAGCACGGACGTAAACCGACATGTCATCACAAACGCATCGCCAGCGGAGAAAAACCGAAACCGGGGCTGTTCTGGTCGTCAGTCTGGTGTTTTTGCTAGTACTGACGCTCATCGGACTCACCGGGATGCAGGTCACCTCGCTGGAAGAGAAAATGAGCGGCAACATGCGTGATCGCAACCTGGCTTTTCAGGCCGCCGAATCCGCCTTGCGGGCCGGGGAAATGTTCGTGACCTTACCCACGCTGCCCACCTTTTCCTGCGCCAGCGGCCTTTATAGTTGGAATGATGTCAATTGCGACGGGACCCGTGAAGACGCCCAGATATGGGACAGTTCCAGCGATTGGAGCGGAAGTTTTTCGAGAGTCACCTACAGTTCCGGCACTCTGGCCAGTACTTCTCCCGCCCCCGCGTACATCATCGAACAAATGCCCGCCGTAGCCGAATCCGGCGACAGTCTGGAGGCCGGAGTCGCAAAGGACTCGCAATATTACCGCGTCACGGCGCGCGCGACCGGCGGCACGACCGATGCCGTCGTCCTCGTGCAATCCCTCTACAAGCGCTGATGACCCATCCAGCCTAAACCACAACCCAATCACGGTAACGCCCGCTCTACGCCGAAGGAATCCGCCATGACAAATTATCAGGAAAGAGAATTTTCAGCCACGTTAGTGCGCCCCAAGGGTGGCGTACATGGAGGTACGCCATGAACAGTCAACCTACCGGATCACTGGTTTCCTTCCCGCGCGCCTTTGCGTTGGGGGCAACGCTGGCGGCGCTGGCGTATTCCGCGCAGGCGGCCGTCAGTCCCACGCAATCGCCGCTGTTCCTGACGGTGGGCATCCCACCCAATATCGTTTTGACCCTGGACGATTCCGGTAGCATGTCGCGGGCTTTCACGCCGGATTTATGCGGCAATCCCAATGGGATCTGCGAGAACAATCCGGATTCTAGGCTCGATCACCGTTACGTGAAATCGTCTCAGTACAATCCGGTTTATTATGACCCGACCACAACTTACAACCAGCCGCTGGATACGAACGGCGCTTTATTGGCCACGTCATTCACCGGCGCTTACATCAACGGTTTCAAGACTTCCTCCGGAACACCAATCGACCTCAGCACGAACTATAGGCCATCGGCGGGATTGTTCTTGAACGCAGACACCTCCACCCATCAATTCATGCGGCATTACCTTGCTGATGGCCGATGCAGCGGCAGTGGGGCGGGAAGCAATACGGATCGTTGCCAGTCCAAGGACGCGACGGGTGTGTGGACTAACACCCCCAACACCGTGGATTGCGACTCCGACAACGACAACAACGCGAGCGAGGATAATTTATTCTGTCAGATACAGGGAATGAATCCTTACTATTATGTCTTCGACTCCGGCAACAGCGGCTGCGATGGCACCAGCACGGACAATGACTGCTACGACATCAAAATCGTCAACTCCACGTCAGGCGTGGATCGAGACGGGAATGGCACCGTCACTGCGGCGGAGGCGGACGAGCGCCAGAATTTCGCCAACTGGTACTCCTTCTTCCGCACCCGGAACCTCATGACGGTCACCGCCGCCTCCCGCGCCATGGCGACGGTGCCCGCCGATTACCGCGTGGCCTGGCAGTCGCTCAATAGTTGCAGGAATTCGACAACTTCCCTGGTGACCAATGACTGTGAAGGGTGGGAAACCACGAGCACCAACTTCAGCAATTCCATCAAGGAATTCACTGGGACGCACAAAAGCAATTTATACACCTGGCTCTTCCGGCTGAAAACCAATACCTCCACGCCGTTACGCGAAGCCATGGGGCGTGTGGGCGAGTATTACAGGACTAGCGGCCAAAACAGTCCCTACGACAATAATTTCACCACGTCCAATTTCGGGGAGTACTCCTGCCGGAAGAATTACCATGTCCTGATGACGGACGGCATCTGGAATGACAGTGGCATCAGCATCGGCAACGTCGACAATACATCCGCAATGTTGCCCGATGGGAAGTCATATGCCGCTGCCGCCCCTTACAAGGACAGCAATTCCGATAGCCTCGCGGATGTCGCCTTCAAATACTGGTCCATGGATCTTCACACGTTGTTGACCAACAACGTCCCCTCTAATTTCGTTGACCTCAGCGGTGGCGCCGCCCCCACGAACAAGGCGCTTCCCGCCACCTGGACCAATGCCCAGTATTTCAATCCGAAGAACGATCCGGCCACATGGCAGCACATGGTCAACTATACGGTCGGGTTGGGGCTAAGCACCTTTCTGAGCAACTCGGGCCTGACCTGGGGGGGCGACACTTATTCCGGCAGCTATTCCGGATTGGTGTCCGGAGGTACCAACTGGCCTTCGGTCGGCGCCAATCTCGACGGCAACAGCGGCGACCTTTGGCATGCCGCCATCAACAGCCGGGGCAGGTTTTACAATGTCGAACGGCCCAGCGACATGGAGAACGCTTTCACCGATCTCCTGACCGACATCGCGAGAGTCTCCACATCCGCCTCCGCCGTGGCGACCAATTCCACCCGGCTGGATACCAGCGCCGTGGTATATCAGGCCAAGTTCGACAGTAGCGACTGGTCGGGCCATTTGCTGGCTTTCGATATCAACAACACCGAGGATCTCAACGGCAACGGGCTGCTGGATGCGGGGGAGGACGTCAACGGCAACAGTGTTCTGGATACCGGCAACGGCACGATTGGCGCCCAATTGTGGGACGCGGGCGCCAGCGGCAATATACCCGCCGCCGCCAGCCGCAACGTCGTGACCTATGATCCGTCCGCAAGCACAGCTCCCCGGGGAGTGGATTTCCTCTGGGCCAGCCTGACCGCCACACAGCAAGCCGCGCTGAATGCCAACACGACCATCGGCAGTGGCGTAACCGCCGGGAACGTGGGACAAAAAACTCTGGACTATATCCGCGGTGATCAGGCCCAGGAACAGACGACCGGCCCATTCCGGAAACGCACGGCTATTCTGGGCGATATTGTCAACTCGGATCCCTGGTTTGTCGGTTCGGAAGATTTCGGTTACGGCTCCTTGCCCAGCACCGAAGGAAGCAGCTATGTCACCTTCCGCAACGGCTCGACGTATCAGCAACGGCGGCGGATGCTTTATTTCGGCGCCAACGATGGCATGTTGCACGGCATTGACGTCGGTTCGTACAGCTCGGGCACCTTCAATACCGGCACCGGCGAGGAAAAGCTAGCCTACGTTCCCGACGCGGTGATTCCGAATCTCAAAAACCTGAGCAGTCCCAGTTATACACACCAGTATTTTGTAGACGGCTCGCCCAAGGCGGCGGATGCGTATATCAATTCGACATGGAAGACCGTGCTGCTGGGCACCACCGGCGCGGGCGGCAAGGCGGTCTTCGCCCTGGATGTAACCGCCCCGGACAGCTTCGGTTCCAGCAATGTGTTGTGGGAGATCAGCACGACCACTAGCCCGACCGCTTCGGACAGAACCACCGATGACACGAGCGTCAGGGGTTTTCAGAACAATCTGGGCTATACCCTGCCCCAACCCAGTCTGGTGCGCATGTCTAACGGCAGTTGGGCCGCCATCGTGGCCAACGGCTATGGGAGCGTCAATAACAAGGCGGTGCTTTACATCATCGACGCGGCATCCGGCAACCTGATCCGTTCCATCGACACCCAAGTCGGTTCATCGACTGCGGGCAGCGAAAACGGCCTGTCCACACCCATCGCGTTGGATGTGGACAACGATCGCATCACGGATTACATCTATGCCGGCGATCTGAAAGGGAATCTGTGGAAATTCGATGTAACCAGCGGCACCCCAAGCCAGTGGGATGTCGCTTACAAGAGCGGCAGCACGCCCAAGCCGCTCTACGTCGCCTGCACATCAAGCTCGACGCCTTGCGCCAGTGCAAATCTCCAGCCCATTACCGCGAAACCGCAAGTAGGCAAGGTGGGCGTCGGTCAGACCGGCGGGCTGATGGTGTACTTCGGCACGGGGAAGTATTTCGAGAGTGCGGATACCAGCACGACCCAGACCCAGACTTTTTATGCAATCTGGGATAAATGCGATAAAACCAGCTCCGTAGGTTGCGATGGCCAGGTATCCGGGCGCGACAGCTTACAACAGCAGGCGATCACAGAGGAACTGGCCCTAGGCGGCTTCAACCTGCGGGTGACATCCAATTGCACGATAAACTACGGCTCCACCCCGCTTTCGGGGGCTGTGTCCGCTCCTTGCACCACCACCGCCAACCGGCTCGGCTGGTACATGGATTTCATCCAGCCCGCCAGTAGCAATCTTCCCGCCGGCTCCGATCTGGGTGAGCGCATCGTCAGCGCGCCAATCCTGCGTGATGGCCGCATCATCTTTACCACCCTGATTCCATCGACGGACCCGTGCGCATTTGGCGGCACGGGCTGGCTGATGGAATTGGGTTCAACGTCAGGTCAACGGCTTGGTTTGCCGCCGTGGGATGTTAACGGGGATGGCAAGATCGATTCGAATGATCTGGTGACCTCCGGCGGTAGCAGTGTGGTGCCTTCCGGCAAGCAGTCGGAGGTGGGCATCATTAAGTCCCCCGGTATCATTTCCGCCGGTACGCAGGAATACAAATACACCAGCGGTTCCAGCGGTAGCCTGGAGGTCACGCTCGAATCGGCGGGTATTTCCACAGGCCGGAAAGCCTGGCGGCAATTGCGGTAAATCACCCGGGGCCGGGTTATGCGTGGATGCCGTATGACCCGGTTACAGGACGACGACGGCTTACCTGCGGGTTGTGACATTGATTCCTGGGCAAGTAGTAAAGCGAAACTCACACGATAGGACAAAGACAATGAAACCCAAGAAAGAAAGGGGATTTACCCTTATCGAGCTGATGATCACGGTCGCTATCGTTGGCATTTTGGCTGCCATCGCCTACCCGAGCTACTTGGAACAGATTCGAAGAACGCGACGTGCGGATGCACAGGGAGCGCTGTTGGGACTGTCCAACGCGATGGAGCGGTATTTTACGGAAAACAATCGGTATACCGGGGCCGCGGGCACCACCGCAACGCCCGCCGATACCGGCGCCCCGCGAATTTATCAGACCCAGTCGCCTTTGGAGGGGACTGCAAAGTATTACAACCTGACGATCAACGCAGCGGCTCCTGCGAGTTTTATCCTTAATGCCGCACCGATAAGCACCAGCGCTCAGAATGGGGATAAATGCGGCACGTTTACGCTGAGCCATACGGGGGTTCGGGGTATATCAGGGCAAGCTGCCGGTGTGACCATCGCCGATTGCTGGAGGTGATTCGACTGGGGTCTACCCCTGACGTATCCCCACAAAATTTACTGGTATATCAACGCGTAAATAAATATATACAGTCATGGAACCTGCATGATGGTTGACGATCTCAGTGATTGGCAACCCTACCAACCACAGGAGATCACAT
>JBOIDL010000076.1:0-16480 GCA_050740435.1 Gammaproteobacteria bacterium | reverse complement strand
CCAACCGACATCTTCGGCGCGCATGATCTCGTAGGTCTCCCGGCTCTTGAGCACACCATCTTGATGAATGCCGGATTCGTGGGCAAACGCGTTCGCCCCGACGATGGCCTTGTTCGGTTGCACCGGAAAGCCGGTTATGTTGGATACCAGCCTGGAGCAATGCAGGATCTGCGTGGTGTCGATCCCCACTTCACAGGAAAACTGGTCGCGGCGGGTGCGGACCGCCATGGCAATTTCTTCCAGCGCCGCGTTGCCGGCGCGCTCGCCGAGACCGTTAATCGTGCATTCGACTTGGCGCGCCCCGTTGAGCACCGCGGACAAGGAGTTTCCGACCGCCATTCCCAAGTCGTTATGGCAGTGCACGGAAAACACCGCCTTGTCGCTGTTCGGCACGCGTTCGATCAGATCCTTGATGAGCGCTCCGAACTGGCCGGGAAGACTGTATCCGACCGTATCCGGGATATTGACCGTTCTGGCGCCGGCCTCGATCACGGCCTCGAGCACGCGGCACAGAAATTCGAAATCGGAGCGCCCCGCATCCTCGGGCGAGAACTCGACATCCTCGACGTGGCTGCGGGCCCGTTTCACCGCCTTAACCGCATGCTCGATGACTTGCCCGGGTGACATCTTGAGCTTGCTGCGCATATGAATGGGCGAGGTGGCGATAAACGTATGGATACGCGCCGAGCGGGCGCCCTTGAGCGCCGCGGCGGCGGTGTCGATATCGCGCTCCAGCGCCCGCGCCAGAGCGCAGACGGTACTTTCCTTGACCGCGGCCGCCACCGCATGCACGGCCTCGAAATCGCCCGGGCTCGCGACCGGGAAGCCCGCCTCGATGACATCCACACGCATCCGCTCCAGGGCCTTGGCGATGCGTATCTTCTCGTCCTTGGTCATCGAGGCGCCGGGGCTTTGCTCGCCGTCGCGCAAGGTCGTATCGAAAATGATCAACTTGTCTTTCATGCCTGTCCTCCCGCCCGGCCGGGCGCGAGTCGTCTAAAAGTATACCGTTCTGGTGTCCTCAGAGGACACCGGCTGTCACGGGAATTTAGTGTCGATCGCTCTGCCCTAGCCGGGCAGCAGCGCGGAGGGCAGCCGGGGCAGCAGCAGCGCGATCGGCACCGTCTTGCAAACGGCGAACACGCCCTTATCGGTGACGGTATTCGGCATGAGGACGACTATACCTGCCGGGTCGGTGGAAGACAACTGCTTACGTCTCGGGGTTCGGCCCCTCGCTCGCGCCGCGACGCGCGGCGCGTTTGCGGCGGATCTGCAACAGCGTGATCACCGGACCGGTGGACGCGTAGATCAAGAAGGCTACAAACAGTGACACGGGTGGCGACAGGGACACGAGCACGAAGACCAGGACCACGAGGAGGCCTCGCACGAAGGGGACGCGGCCTCTAAAATCGATGGTCTTCAAACTATGGTAGCGAACGTTGCTCACCATGAGACCCGCCGCCGCCACCGTCAATACCAGCGTCAGAGGCGCCAGGAATCTACCGTCGGTCAGTCCACTGTCCGCGCCGACCCACACCAACCCGGCCAATAAGGCCGCCGCCGAAGGGCTGGGCAGACCCTGAAAGTATTGTTTGTCGGCCGTGCCCACCTGGGTGTTGAAGCGCGCCAGCCGGAGCGCGGCGGCCGAGGTGTAAACGAATGCCGCAAGCCACCCGAGCTTACCCAATGCGAGCAGAGACCATTGAAACATGACGAGCGCCGGGGCCACGCCAAAGGAAACCATGTCCGACAAGCTATCGTATTCCGCCCCGAAATCGGTTTCCGTGTTGGTGAGGCGCGCCACGCGGCCATCGAGTCCATCGAGCAACATGGCGATGAAGACCGACACCGCAGCCTCGTGAAAGCGCCCCTGGATAGAGGCGACGATGGCGTAGAAGCCGGCGAACAGCGCTGCGGTGGTAAAGAGGTTCGGCAGCAGGTACAGGCCGCGCCGGCGCGGAGTCTTCGCATTGTGTCCTATGTTAAGCACGATCAAACCCTCTAAGCAGTCGGCATCGAGCCGGCCATCCGTACACGCGCGTCCTAGTTCCGGCTGCGATCGACCAAGCGATTCGCTTGGATCCAGGGCATCATCTCGCGAAGTTTCGCGCCGACCTGCTCGATGGGGTGCTCGCGGCTCAGGCGCCGTTTCGCCTTCAGCATCGGCGCGCCGCTCTGGTTCTCGAGGATGAATTCCCGGGCGAACTCGCCGCTTTGGATTTCCTGCAAGATCTCTTTCATCGCTTTACGCGCTTCCTCGCCCACGACGCGCGGCCCGCGGGTGAAATCGCCGTATTCCGCGGTGTTGGATATGGAATAGCGCATGTTCGCGAGACCCCCCTCGTAGATCAGATCCACGATGAGCTTGGTCTCATGGAGACACTCGAAATAGGCCATCTCCGGGGAGTAGCCCGCCTCGACCAGGGTCTCGAACCCGGCCTGGATTAGGGCCGTGATCCCGCCGCACAGCACGGTTTGCTCCCCGAATAGATCGGTCTCCGTTTCCTCACGAAAGTTGGTCTCAATGATCCCCGCCCGGCCGCCCCCGATGGCCGTCGCGTAAGCGAGCGCGATCTCTCTGGCTTGACCGGTGGCATCCTGATGGATCGCGATGAGGCAAGGCACCCCCCCGCCCTGGGTATAAGTGGAGCGAACCAAATGCCCGGGGCCCTTGGGCGCGATCATGATGACATCAAGGTCGGGGCGCGGCTCGATTTGGCGGAAATGGATGTTGAACCCGTGGGCGAAGGCCAACGCTTTTCCCGGCTTGATGTTGCCTTCGATGTGCTCGCGATAGAGCGCTGCATGGTGCTCATCGGGCGCGAGTACCATAACCACATCGGCCGCGTCGACTGCTTGCTCGATCGAGGCGGTGGCCAGTCCCGCGGCGGACACTTTCGCCGCCGTGCCGGATCCCTCGCGTAAGCCCACAGTCACCTGCACACCCGACTCCTTCAAATTGTTGGCATGCGCGTGACCTTGAGAGCCGTAGCCGATGATGGCGACGCGCTTGCCTTGGATTAAGGAGAGATCGGCGTCTTTATCGTAATAGATTTTCATAATGAATGCCTAATGATCTTGGGGGAATTAAATCCGCAGCGATTTTTCGCCGCGCGCGATGCCGGAAACCCCCGAACGCACGACTTCGACAATGAGCTTCTTGTCGAGGCCGTTGACAAAGGCGTCCAGCTTCTCGCTGGTGCCGGTCAGCTCGATGACGTAAATGGTGTTGGTAACGTCGATGATTCGCCCGCGGAAGATATCGACGAGGCGCTTGAGCTCTTCGCGCGCCGTGCCACCGGCGCTGACTTTGACTAGCATCAACTCGCGCTCGATATGCTGGCTTTCGCTCAGATCCATGAGCTTGATGACGTCGACGAGCTTGTTCAGTTGCTTGGTGATTTGTTCGATGATCTCGTCGGAACCGCCGGTGACCAAGGTCAAACGAGAAACACTTGGATCCTCCGTCGGGGCTACGGTCAAGGACTCTATGTTATAGGCGCGCGCCGAAAAAAGACCGGCCACCCGACATAGCGCGCCGGCCTCATTTTCGAGTAAAATAGAGATGATCCGGCGCACCCTCTAAGCCAGTTCCCTTTCCGGCGACAGATGCATTTCATGGTGACCCTTGCCCGCGGCAATCATGGGGTAGACGTTTTCGGTCTGATCGGTAACGAAATCCATCAGCACCAGGTGCTCTTTCATCCCCAGCGCTTCCTTTAGGGCCGGCCGTACGCTAGCGGTCTTTTCAATCCGCATCCCGACGTGCCCGAAGCTCTCCGCCAGTTTGACGAAATCGGGCAAGGCATCCATATACGAATGCGAGTAGCGCCGATCGTAGAAGAATTCTTGCCACTGCCGGACCATTCCCATGTAGCGATTGTTAAGATTGATGATTTTGATGGGCAGCCCGTACTGTAGGCAGGTCGAGAGCTCCTGGATGCACATCACCAAGCTGGCCTCGCCCGTGACGCAGGCCACGAGATGATCGGGGAACGCCACCTGCACGCCCAAGGCCGCCGGCAAGCCGAACCCCATGGTGCCGAGCCCTCCCGAGTTGATCCACCGCCGCGGTTGGTCGAACTTATAAAACTGCGCCGCCCACATCTGGTGTTGGCCGACATCGGAAGTGATATACGCATCGCCGCCGGAGAGCTCATAGAGCTGCTCGATGACATACTGGGGCTTGATGACCTCGGTGGTGCGGTCGTAACGCAGGCAATCGACGGCCTGCCATTCTTTTATTTGTCCCCACCACGCCGCCAGCACGCCCTGATGCGGTTGCGCGCCGCTTTCGCGCAGCGCCTTGATCAAATCGCGCAAGACGCTGCCCGCGCCGCCGACAATCGGTACAGCCACCGGTACGTTCTTCGCAATCGACGAGGGATCGACGTCGATATGGACGATTTTGGCCTCCGGGCAAAAGTGTTTGAGATCGCCCGTGACGCGGTCATCGAAACGCGCGCCGATGGCGATGAGCACGTCGCAGTGGTGCATCGCCATGTTGGCCTCGTAAGTGCCGTGCATCCCGAGCATGCCGATGAACTGCGGATCCGTTCCCGGATAGGCGCCAAGTCCCATCAGGGTGTTGGTGATCGGGTAGCCGAGATAGCGCGTAAACTCGATAAGATCCCCGGCGGCGTTGTCGAGCACGATACCGCCCCCAGTGTAAATCATCGCACGCTTGGCCGCGAGGATGAGCGCCACGGCCTTCTTGATCTGGCCCGGATGGCCCTTGGTGACCGGTTTATAGGAACGCATTTCGACGGTTTCCGGGTAATGGTACTCGGCTACGTCGGCGGTGACGTCTTTCGGAATATCCACGACCACCGGACCGGGGCGCCCCGTGGTGGCGATGTAGAACGCCTTCTTGATTACGCTCGCGAGGTCGTTGACGTTTTCGACCAGGAAATTGTGCTTGACGCACGGACGGGTGATACCGATCGCATCGACTTCTTGAAAAGCGTCATTGCCGATGAGATGGGTCGGCACCTGACCGGTGAATACGACCAGCGGGATCGAGTCCATGTAGGCCGTGGCGATCCCGGTGATGGTGTTGGTCACGCCGGGACCCGAGGTCACCAAGACCACGCCCGGCCTGCCGGTGGCCCGCGCATAACCGTCCGCGGCGTGGGTGGCACCTTGCTCGTGCCGCACAAGGATGTGCTTGACGGCGTCCTGCTTATACAACGCGTCATAGATATGGAGCACGGCCCCGCCGGGATAGCCGAAAATGTAATCGACCCCTTCGTCTTTGAGGCAGCGTACGAAGATCTCCGCCCCGCGCAATTTTTCTGTCACATCCACACCTTTTTGGGACCTTGAAATATGAGAAGCTACTGGCATTTCCGGATCAGGTCAAGCCGCTGCAATGGTGTAGAATGCGCGGCTCAAAGGGCGTCGCCGGCCCGGCCGAAACTAATCCGGCAACGCTAGGAGGCCACCACAATGCGGATCTCGCAGTTTTTACTCCCGACCGTGAGGGAATCCCCCGCCGATGCCGAGATTATCAGCCACCATCTCATGCTGAGGGCGGGTATGGTGCGCCGGCTCGCGGCGGGGATTTATACCTGGCTTCCACTCGGATTGCGCGTGCTGCGCAAGGTGGAACGCATCATCCGCGAAGAAATGGATCGCGCCGGTGCCCAAGAGGTCTTGCTACCGGGCGTGCAACCCGCGGAGCTGTGGGAGGAATCGCACCGCTGGCAGCACTATGGCCCGGAGCTTCTCCGCTTCCGAGATCGGCATGAACGCGAGTTTTGTCTCGGTCCGACCCATGAAGAAGTCATCACGGATCTGGTGCGCCGGGAGATCCGCAGCTACAAGCAACTGCCCGCGAGCTTCTATCAGATCCAGACCAAGTTTCGCGACGAGGTGCGGCCGCGTTTCGGCATCATGCGGGCGCGCGAGTTTTTGATGAAGGACGCCTATTCCTTTCATTTCGATCAGGCCTCGTTGCAAGAGACCTATGACCGGATGCACGCGACCTACACCCGAATCTTCACCCGCATGGGGCTTAGATTTCGCGCCGTGCTTGCAGAGACAGGCAACATCGGCGGCAACCTCTCGCACGAGTTTCACGTCCTGGCCGAAGCGGGCGAGGATCGTATCGCCTATAGCGCCGATGGCGCCTATGCCGCCAACGTGGAGCTTGCGCCGGCGCTGGCGCCGCCCGGTCCACGGCCGCTCGCGAGCACGGCATTGCAAAGGGTCGCGACCCCCGGCCGGGAAAGCATCGCCGAGGTGAGCCGCTTTCTCGGCGTCGAACCTGCCCGCTGCCTCAAGACCTTGATCGTCGAGGGGAGGGACAGCGGCCTGACCGCACTCGTGCTCCGGGGCGATCACGAGCTTAACCCACGCAAGGCGGAAAAGATCGAGCACCTAGTCATGCCGCTGACATTCGCAAGTCCGGAGCGGGTCAAAGCCGCCATCGGCTGCGGGCCGGGCTCCCTCGGCCCGCGCGGGCTCGCGATCCCCATCATCGCCGATCATAGCGCGACAGAGCTCGCGGACTTCGTTTGCGGCGCCAACGCCGAAGGTCAGCACCTCACCGGCGTCAATTGGGGACGTGATCTACCGGAACCGGTTAGCGCCGACCTGCGTGAGGTGGTCGCGGGCGACCCGAGTCCAAGCGGTGAGGGGCCTTTGGAGATCGCGAGAGGCATCGAGATCGGTCACATCTTCCAGCTAGGCGACAAGTACAGCCGGACGATGAAGGCCACTTGCCTCGACGAAAACGGTGAGGCCGTGACCTTGATCATGGGGTGCTATGGCATTGGTGTATCGCGGATCGTGGCCGCGGCAATCGAGCAGAATCACGATGATCGCGGCATCATCTGGCCGGGAGCGATCGCACCCTTCCAGGTGGCGCTTGCGCCCGTCAATATGCAGCGCTCGGGACGCTTGGGTGAGGTGGTCGAGCGGCTCTATGCCGAGCTGCTGGCGGCCGGTGTCGAGGTCCTGTACTACGATCGCAAAGAACGGCCGGGCGTGATGTTCAACGATTTAGATCTGGTGGGGATCCCTCATCGCTTGGTGCCGAGCGAACGCGGGTTGGACAACGATACGCTCGAATACAAAGGCCGGCGGGATGAACACCCGAGCCACATCAAGCTCGACGAGGCCGTGGCGTTTATCAAGGCCCGTCTCGCCGGTTGATCAGGGAAGCTCTGCGAAAGTGTCGCGAGCAAGCGCAGTAATTTTTGCAGAGCTTCCTTTAGCGGATCACGAAGCCTGCCGAAGCCGGCGTCGATACCGCTTCGCACCGAACGTCCGCTACGCGCGCCTCTGCCGGTCCCTGCCACAGCCAAGCGATGAGCTTCTCGATCTCCACCGCGGGACCGCACGCCAGAACCTCGACCTGGCCGGCGGGGATGTTCCGTACCCAGCCGTTGAGGCCGAGCTGCAACGCCTGGTGGCGGGTATGGGCCCGAAAATAGACGCCTTGCACGCGGCCGCTGACCAGGCACTTAACACAGGTATTCACCTAAGCTCGATTTTACGCTAGCTTAACGGGCGAAAAGTATAAGGGGCGACCACGTGCCGAACCAGTGCGGTTCGCTTTCGAGTGCGACACGGCCCGCAACCAGATACGTCAGGAGATCGGACCATGCAGGTAACCATCTATCACAACCCGCGCTGCTCCAAGTCCCGGCAAGCCCTCGAGCTACTCAAGAAACGCGGAATCGAGCCGGAAATCGTTGAATATCTTAAGACCTCCCCCGATCCGAAAACCCTAGAGCGGCTTTTAAAGCTTCTGCACATCAAGCCACGCGAGATCCTGCGTAAGAACGAGCCCGAATATAAACAAGCCGGTCTCGATGATCCCACCTTGAATGACGAGGATCTGATTTCCGCGATCATTCAACATCCGATTTTGCTCGAACGTCCGATCGTCGTCAGCGGCGCCAAAGCGGTCATCGGCCGTCCCCCCGAGCGAGTGTTCGAAATTCTGTGAGAGTTTGTGAAAAAATCTACTGCGCTCGGAACCTCGCTTTCCGGCGGTGCTCGGAATCCTCATGTATTTCAATATACACTCCGGTTCCTGCGCTCCGGCGGAAAGCGAGTTCCCTTCGCTCGCGACGGTTTTTTCACAAACTCTGAGTGATGATCGAGATCCTGGTGCTTTATTACAGCCGCCACGGCAACGTCGCCGAGATGGCCCGTCTCGTCGCGCGGGGTATCGACGGGGTCCCGAATTGCCAAGCCCGCCTGCGTACGGTTCCCGCTGTCTCGACCGTATGCGAGGCGAGCGAGGATCTGATTCCCGAGCATGGACCTCCCTACGCCACCCGCGACGATCTGGTCGAGTGCGCCGCGCTTGCGCTCGGGAGCCCAACGCGCTTTGGCAACATGGCCGCCCCCCTCAAATATTTTCTCGATGGGACATCGGATCTGTGGGTGTCGGGCGCGTTGATCGGCAAACCGGCGGCCGTCTTTACCTCCACCTCCAGCCAGCACGGCGGACAAGAAAGCACCTTGCTTTCGATGATGCTGCCGTTATTGCATCACGGAATGCTGGTGCTGGGCTTACCCTACGGCGAGCCCGCGCTCATGCGCAGCGCGAGCGGGGGCACACCCTACGGCGCAAGCCATGTCGCGGGCACCGATAGCGATCGCCCGATCACCGGCGATGAGCACGAGCTTTGTGTGGCCCTCGGCCAGCGCCTCGCTCAGACGGCCCTCCGCCTGCGGCAAGCCCCGGACTCATAGATACTAATTAAACGCATACCCGCGGTCTTTCCGCGGGTACCTTGGCGATGGGGTTTCCAAAGGGGAGAAGCGCAGCTCTCCCCTTTGGTCAAGGGCGGGGTTCATACCCCGCCCGCGAAGTATATTCACTATCCGGGTGCGTTCGCGTCGGGCTGCGCTGAACCGTACAACGTTTGAAAGCTGGCATACGCGGCGCAGAAAGTGACCGGCATCAGCACTAAAAGCCCGAGTCCCATGGGAATCATCGCCACGATGGCCAGTCCGATGAAGATGCCCATGAAGGCCGCAAACGCGCGCCAGTGGCTCGCGCAGGTCTCAATGCTATTCATCAGGGCGTCAAACGCATCGCTCCCGGCGAACATGATCGCGGGACAGGAGTACAGCAAGGCCATCGTCGCCAAGGAAAGGATCATGAACGAGAGCACACAGCGCACGAATAAATTGATCACGATCGCCACGATCCCGCTGCTCGCATCGGCCCGCAATAGCGACTCAATCGTTGAATACAGACTCGGATCCACCATCGTCACGACATTAAGAAAAACGTACGCGGCTAAAGTGATAACGCCCAGCGTGAGCAGCGGCAGGCGCGTGGTTTTGTCGGTAAGGCCGATGAAGAAACGGTTCACGGCAAGCGGTCGTCCCTGTTCCATCTCGGCGGCTTGGTATAGAAACCCGGCGTAAAGCGCGGGATTAATCATCAACCAAGCGACGCGGCCGAGAATCGGGATCTGCCAAAGAAAAATCGCCAGTAGCACCCACAGGAACGTGTACAAGATCCACGTCGAAGGGTTGATTAAGAACAGCCGCCAGCCCGCTTTATACCAAGACCACGCTTGTTTGCCTGGCCCCATCGTTGTTGTTGTCATAACCTGCCTCCGTGATCATCGACGATCTAACACAGCGCGCATTAACGGTAGTGTGAGCCTACGCTGCATGACCAGCGATGACTCATCCAACTCATCGAGCACCCGGCATAACTCCGCCATCGCGCGCGAACTGCGCCGCAATAGATACTTCGCCACCTCAATGGGAAGATCCGCGCCGCGAAGCTTTGCGCGCCACTGCAGGGCGCGGACTTTATCACACTCGTCGAGTTGCCGGAGGTGGAATACCAAACCCCAGGCGAGCCGCGATTTGAGATCCGGCAGATCGATGTTGATGAATCCGGGGCTTTCCAGACTGGCGAGGACGAAGCAGCGCCCGGAATCCCGCAACCGCTCGTACAAATAAAGTAACGCGCGCTCCCACTCGCGGTTCCCGGCGACGCTGTGCAACTCGTCGATGCAGACCAAGTCCAGACCCTCAAGTCCCTCCAGGATCCTTGGGGATAGCTCCGCGTTTTGCGCGAGTGCGAGGTAACAGGCCCGGCGCCCCAAGGCGGTAAACTCATGACCAGCGGCCTGTAGGAGATGGGTCTTTCCGGTACCGCTAGGCCCCCACAAATAGAGGCTCGCCGGCGCCTTGCCGAGCCGCCGGACATGCTCGAAAACCTCGCGATTGGGCCCCGGATAGTAAAGCTCGAAGCTCGGGGTCCGGCCCTCGGGGAATACAAACGGGAGTTGTCTCTGCTGCGTCACGGAGATACCGATCCCAGGTTTTATTGCAAGCGTAGTCGGTAATGCCCGGGCGCCGGTTCCCCACTCATCGGCTCCAGGTACTTGCCGAGAGCGATGGCGCGGCCGAGCGCGCTTTCGCCGCCACGCGCGATCACAACAAATTCCACGCTATTCGGTTGCACCCGAACCACGCTGCTATGGGTGACCGCTTCGAGCGATTCCAAGTAACGCTGTAATTGCGCATAGTGGTCGAGCGCCGCCACACCATGCACGGTGAGATTGACGATATCCTCCGACAACCGGTCGGAGGGAGCGTTCAATAGCGCGACCAAAGCGTCGGTGCCCTGGTCGACGCCTTCCTCCAATACCGTCTCCGCGCTATCGCCTTGGGACGGCCAGCGTTGAACTTGTCCGCCATAGAATAGGCTCCAGTTGGCTTCCCATAAACCGCTGGCTACTTCGTCGAGATGGCCCGTCAGGATCGCATCGGCCCCGTAGGGGTTCGACACCTCGCCGGTGGCCGTTGCCGGCGGCGTTTTCAGATCGGACAGCCATGCCCGGTCGCGCTCATCCATGATCGGTATCACGATGGGTAGCCCGCGCTGCCGGGCTTGATACTCGATGGCATGCGTGTAGCCCGAAGCGTCGTCGCGGCTGACCATAACGCGCTTTTCGTCGGCGCCGAGCGAGACGCCTACCAGCACCAGCGGGCGCTCGCGGCCCCAAAGATTCAAACCCGCGCGACGGAGAGCGCCACTGAGCGCCTTCGCGTCGAATTTCACCGCCAGCACACGCCCGCCGCCGCCCGCGTTCCCGTGGCCGGCCTCGGAGGTGCTAAATCCGTATTGCTGTATGTAGACCTGCGGCTCTTTGAATAGTCCCGCGACACCTTTGCGCTGCGCGGCGTTGCGATCGCCCGTGAGCTTGACGAGCACGACCCGCAGCGCCATTTCCATCGCCTCGGTCTTCGCGGCCGGCTCGCCGCCCGCCGTCGGGATCTCCGCCTCGTAAAGCCCACGGACCTGGGCGCCTTCACTCGCTAAGGCGAGGACCGATCCCGCGGCCAGCAGAAAATATCGCACCCAGCGCATGCGCGGAACCTATGCTAAGAGAGCGGCCGTCGTCAAGGTTTGCCGCGCGAATCCCGCGCCGTTACCATAAGCCGATGCGAAACGGCCAAAAAAAGAGAGTGACTTACCGGGACGCGGGGGTCGACATCGAGCTTGGCAACGAGTTCGTGCGGCGCATAAAACCGTATGCGCAGGCGACCCACCGGTCGGGGGTGGTGGGCGGAATCGGCGGCTTCGGGGCGCTTTTCAGCCTCGCCGGATTGAACTATCGCAAACCGCTGTTGGTCTCCTCGACCGATGGCGTGGGCACTAAGCTCAAGCTCGCGATCGACCTCAACCGGCACCGGACGATCGGCATCGATCTCGTCGCCATGTGCGCGAACGACGTGGTCGTGCACGGCGCGGAACCGCTGTTCTTCCTCGATTATTTCGCCACCGGCCGACTGGACCTCGACACGGCCGAGCACGTGGTCGCAGGCATCGCCCAAGGCTGCGAGCTGGCCGGGATGGCGCTCATCGGCGGCGAGACGGCCGAGATGCCGGGCTTGTATCAAACAGCGGACTACGATCTGGCCGGATTCTGTGTCGGCGTCGTGGAGGAAGATGGGCTCATCGATGGGCGTGGGGTGATCCCGGGCGACGCTATCATCGGCATCGGCTCGAGCGGCCCGCACGCCAACGGCTATTCCTTGATCCGAAAACTGATCACCGACTCCGGCACGGATCTGACAATGGATCTCGGCGGCTGCAGCCTCGCCGATACGTTGATCGAACCGACCCGCATCTACGTGAAGACGATCCTCGCCTTGCTCCGTAGCGTTCGCCTCCAGGCTATCGCCCACATCACGGGCGGGGGCTTTATCGACAATTTGCCGCGCGTCATGCCTCCCGGCGCCCGTGCGGTGATTACAACGGCGGCGTGGCCGCGGCCGCCGATCTTCGAATGGATCCGGGATGCCGGCGACATCGAAACGCGGGAGATGTACCGGACATTCAACTGCGGTATCGGCATGGTCGTGATCGTGAGCCCGGACGATGCCGGCGCGGCGCTCGAACACCTCCGGCAGAGCGGCGAGTCCGCTTGGCGGATCGGTTGGGTGGAAGGAGCAGCGGAGGGCGATGCGCAGGTGGTCATCGACGCCGGCTAGCGCTCGGGACTGCTCGCGTATTCAAAACCTCTCAGAGTTTGTGAAAAACCGTCGCGAGCCAAGGGAGATCGTGTTGCGAGCGCAGTAGGTTTTTTCACAAACTCTCAGGCGACTTGGCTTTAATCTTGGCCTGCGCCGCTGCGAGAAACCCGCGCAGGATGTTTAGCTCGTTCTGATCGAGGCTAACGCGACTAAACAATCGCCGCATGCGCCGCATGAGCCGGCGCGGTTTCTTCGGATCGAGGAACCCGGCATCGATCATGGTCTCTTCGAGGTGCAGGTAAAGCCGGGCCATCTCGTCGGCCGTCGCGGCGCGTTCGATAACGAGATCCGCTGTGGCATCGTGAGGGATCGCGGCTTGGCGCAATTCGTAGGCGATGATCTGAACCGCGGCCGCGAGATTGAGTGAGGAATACTCCGGAGCGGCCGGCACCTTGACCAAGAGCTGGCAAAGCTCGACCTCGGTATTGCTGAGGCCGGAATGCTCCGGCCCGAAGAGCAGAGCAACCTCCCCGCGCGCGGTCGCCTCGATGATTCGTGACGCGCCTTCGCGCGCCGAGACAGTCGGCCAGGGGATGCTGCGGTCCCGAGCACTGGCACCGGCCACCAGAGCGCATTCGCGCACGGCCTCGGCGGGCGATCCACAGATCACTGTGTCTCGCAGCACATCGGCGGCTCCGGCGGCCATCGCCGTGGCGTCGGCCGAAGGATAGCGATTAGGCGCCACGAGGAAGAGACGCCTGAGTCCCATGGTCTTCAGCGCGCGCGCGCTGGCGCCGATATTGCCGGGATGCGTCGGTCGCACCAGCACAAAGCGCAGTTTCGCCAATGCGCCACTATTCATCCGGGATTCAAGACCATTTCGCTTCCACGCACATTGTTGGATAGAATTTCACCTGATTCATCACTACGCAACCCCCGAGGCAACCCACCGATGCACCCCATGCTTAATATCGCGATTCGCGGCGCGCGCAAAGGGGGTGACATTATCGTCAGGCACCTCGACCGCGTTCAAGGCTTGAGAATCGATACCAAACAGCAGAATGACTTTGTCACGGAAGTTGATAGACTAGCCGAGGGTGCGATCATCCAGATCCTCCTCAAGGCCTATCCTAACCATGCCATCCTGGCCGAGGAGAGCGGCACTCGCGGGAGCGACGAATACCAGTGGGTCGTCGATCCGTTGGACGGCACGACCAACTTCATCCACGGGTTTCCGCAATTCGCCGTGTCCATCGCCCTGAAGTATAGGGGGCGGCTGGACCAGGCCGTAGTTTACGACCCGCTGCGGCAGGAGCTGTTCACGGCGAGCCGCGGGGAGGGGGCGCTCCTCAACGATCGCCGCATCCGCGTCACTCAACACCCTAACTTGCCGGGAGCCTTGTTGGGTACCGGGTTCCCGTTCCGGGAATTGCAGCACCTCGACCGCTACCTCGCGATGCTCAAGGCTCTGATCGAAGTGACCTCCGGAATACGCCGGGCCGGATCGGCGGCGCTCGACCTCGCCTACGTGGCTTGCGGGCGCTTGGATGGCTTTTGGGAATTCGGATTGAAACAATGGGACATCGCCGCCGGCGCGCTTTTGATCCTCGAAGCCGGAGGCATGGTTAGCGATCTGGAAGGAGGTCCAGGCTATCTCGGTTCCGGAAACGTCGTCGCGGGCGGGCCGAAGGTGCACAAGGAAATCCTCACGACCGTCGAACCCTTCATCGTGCCCAACCCGAATATTCCCGCCGTTTGACATTTACTACCCGCAGGACCCGCCCGTCTGTCACGTACGGAGCCCAAGCGCTACCACGCCGGATGCGCTCCGGTCAACGCGCCCGCGCCCCGGGGTGAAACAGCGTTCACACTTATTGTCATGACCGTCCCGGCATGGGCCAGGGCGTTAAAGATACGCCACCGACAGTCCGATAAGGTTAACGTATGCTAGGTAGCCCCGGAAGGGAATTGCCGGAAGCCTGCATGCGGCGCACGGATGCGGATCAGGTCCAAGGATGGACCACCGCCTTCGCGCCATGCGCCTCCTTCCAATGCGACTCTGCTATTATGGGCACCCGTAGCCTGCGCACAGCACACACTAGTCTCGCCACATAGGTAGGATTTTTAACTCGTTGATTTGTTGCATGAACTTTTTCGATCGCTATCGATCAGATCTCATGGATGTCAATGCCGACATGATCACTGGGGAACGATCGAGTGAAGAACATCAACGTGCATACCATGAGTAATCAGTTCAAGGGTTCGTTTTCGGAAGCCGAACTGAACGAGCTTGGCAGACTCACTCGGTTCTGCCATCGTGAGCGCCGCGTGACGCCCCGTCGTCTCGCCGTGAGCATGATCGAGGCCCTTTGGGAGCAGGGATATCGAGACGATTGCCGACATTTCAGCGAACCTTCAACGCGCTGTGTGACCAGAGCGTGCAATACAAGCCCTTTCATAATCAACCCGCCAAGCGCCAGTTTCCTACCTTCATGGGGCGGTTGCTCACCCGCCTGATGAATGAGTTGGTCATTGATGTGTTGCGCTTCGCTCCGAAGAGCCCTTTCGCACGGTTCCGGCATATTCGTCTCCAGGACGGCACCTCGTTCGCACTGAAAGACACGCTGGCCGAAGAGTTTCCCGGTCGCTTCACCACCATCAGCCCGACCCAAGCGTGACACGAAAACCGGACACCTCAAACTTCAATTGCAACACTTTTACAGCGCTCCTTAAGAACTAACCTATGAGTCTCGCTATTATACGGCCTCGTGATTAACGGAGGGCGCCATGGGCATCATCCGAACCGAGCTAACACTCAGGAATCCGGCTAGGGAGGGCTTAGAGCCAGTCCGTGTCAAGGCACTCGTCGATACCGGCGCCGTTCATCTCTGTATTCCCGAGCATCTGGCCATTCAACTTGACCTGGGCGAGCTTGAAAAGCGGGAGGTGACGCTGGCGAATGGTCACAGGGTTGCCGTGCCTTACGTCGGCCCCATCGAGGTCGGATTCAAGAACCGGCGCTGCTTCACCGGGGCGATGGTGATAGGCGATGAACCGTTGCTGGGAGCGATTCCGATGGAAGATATGGATTTGGTAGTGGTGCCGAGCCGCCAAACCATCGACGTTAACCCCGAGAGTCCGAACATCCCGGGTTCGCTCGCGAAATGAGTTATCCGGTGAGACCGATTGCGGGGGTAGCGTGCGCACAACGCTACACTCGAGGCGAATAAAAAGCCGCTGCGGGCGGGGCTTTGGGGTTTTCTACGCTGGTTATGACCGTCGGAGAAAATAGGCTATGCTCAAGGCTGTGCATTAGCTACCGATCTCAGCAATGACGGCGATTGCCTTCGATACCTTGAAGTTCGCCAAGCGCCTTAAGGAGGGCGGTTTTACCGATCAGCAGGCGGAAGCGTTGGCACAGGCGGAGGCCGAGTTTATCGAGCAGAGTCTTGCCGCCAAGCGTGATCTCAAAGAGCTCGAAGTGGCGTTAAAGCGGGATCTCAAGGAGATCGAGGTGGCGCTCAAGCGGGATCTTAAAGAGCTCGAGATTGCCCTCAAACGGGATATCGAGGAGATTCGAGGTGGCGTCAAGCGGGACATCGAAGGGCTCCGCGCCGATCTCAAGCGGGACATGAAAGAGCTGGAATACCGCATGACCATCAAGCTTGGTGCGCTGCTGGTGGTGGCCGTGGGCGCGATGGCGACGTTGGTGAAGCTGCTGTAAGCCGGGCCGGCGTACACTCTGCTCACAGGCCGGGTCTCGCGAGCGGAATTTGTCCGTGTGTATGAACGGGCCTGAGGGTACCCCGCTTCCTCCGGACTACGTGGGCTCTTCCCGAGCGTCGTCGTCCCGGCGCAAGCCGGGATCCAGGTTTTGCAGAGCATTCTAGTGTAGCGCTTCGTAATTGATGGAACTATATGCCTTCCGGTCGATCTGATCTGGAGATCGAACGAGGAGGCGAGCATGCGAACAGCCAGTGTTATCGAGCTTACAGATGCACAACGGCAA
>JBOIDL010000075.1:0-16580 GCA_050740435.1 Gammaproteobacteria bacterium | reverse complement strand
CGGTCGGTAACGCGCTATGAATTGTTCCATGGCGTCCTCCTCGAAGCGCAGGTTGGTTGGTACCACCTACGTACACCGGGAAGGACGCCGTTTCAACTTGGGTTGCGGGCGTAAGCCCGCGCTAGGATAACCGCCTCACTATATCAACAAGGTCAGGTAGGATGGGACAACGCTGACGAACTCAGTTTTACCATAATGCCGGTCCACATACCCGTCTTAATAATGTCTCCGATGACCCCACAGCCGGACATTACGGACAAGAGCGGGGCGAAACATGCAATTCTTAAATGCTTGATCATATGCGCGCCAGGTTAGAAGCGTTGAGTTCCATTATCTATTACCATGAGTTTTCCGATTTACGCTACGTAGTGGCCCAACGCAGCATCCATGCTCAAAAAGAAGTAGCGCGATATATTATGTCTTTACAATAGCTTACGAGTCTATATGGGATATATCCAGCGCTCAAAACACCTCATCCATAGGTAAGAGTTACAAAAGTGAGTGTAAGGCTTGGGACAAACGCGAGGTCGGTCAGAGCATGAACAGCAAACTGATTATTCCGCCTGCTGCGGCGACGGCGTTAGTGAGCCCGACGCGCCGACCGATCGTGCCGCCGCCAATGAACACAGCCATCAATCCTTTAACCACCGTGTTCACCAATGCGGCCACGGTAATCGCGCCCGCCGCCGCAACGAGCGCCAGTTCCTCCGGCGCCATGCGCGAGAGCGAGACCGCAATGGCGTCCACATCGCTGAGGCCGGCGACGGCGGCGAGCAGGTAGACACCCAGTTGTCCGAACCAGTGCCGCAGGGCCTGAGCGAGGATCATGATCAACGTCAACAAGGCGGCGAACTGCAAGGCCATCTTGAAATCGAAGGGGTTCTGCAATATTGGCGCTTCGACATCCTTCGATGTCTTCAGAGCGCGCCATTGCCACAGCGCCGATGCGCAGGCGATGACCGCCATGATGCCCACCGGCCAGGCGAGAGCGCGCAGCAACTGTGGCTGGATCAGCCCGACGATGATCAGTATGCGCGGGAACATCACTGTGCAGGCGATGATGACTCCCACCGCATAGAGGCGTGCGAGCGCGGGTTCCGCGCGCGCCTGACGCGAGAAACTGAGCGTGGTCGCCGTCGAGGATACCAGTCCGCCGAACAACGATGTGAGGATGACCCCGCGGCGCGCGCCCGCGAGCTTTTGCGCGAAGTAGCCGATGAACGATAACGCGCAGATCAGCACCACGATCCACCACACCTCGTACGGATTGATCGCCTGCCATGGACCGAAGGCGCGATCGGGCAGTGCCGGCAGCAGCACTACGGAGATGAGCAGAAGCTTGAGGATCGCGTAGAGCTCGCGGCGTTCGAGCCGCTCGAGCCAGCGGTGCAGTATCGGTTTGGCGCTCAGTATGATGGTGACGATCACCGCCGTGGCGGCGGAGAGCAGCACGTAGCCGTGCATCGTCATGGCGCCGAGGGTAAAGGTGATGAAGGCCGCCACCTCGGTGGTGATGCCGTAGTGACCGGTCCCGCGTGCCTCGAGCCAGGATGCGGAGACGTACAGCGCTGCGAAGCCGAAGAAGCCGACGGCGAGTAGCAGTGGACCGAACTGTGAGCCGAACAACTGCCACAGTGCACCAAGCAGTGCAATCAGCGCGAAGGTGCGTACACCGGCGATGCGCGGTGTCTCGCGCGTCTCCTGGTCATCCCAGCCGCGCTCGATGCCGATCAAGAGCCCAATGGCTAGCGTCACGGCGAACCGCTGTATCAATTCCAGATCCAAAATAGTCCTCTCACCGAACCCTATGCCCTCATGCGGCGATATAGCGAATTATGCCTGTAGGGCAACCGTGCCGGTTCGCAGGCGCAAGCGCAGCTATTTGATCATAAGAGGAGGATAAAATGCCTAGTCATCGACAACGAGGATGCGGCGGGCAGTCGTTGGCGTCGGCTCGCTTACGGTCGGCTCTGGCGGCGGCTTCGGCGTTTCAACCAAGATCGGCAGACGCACCATGAACTCACTCCCTTGACCCAGACCGGCACTGTCGACTTCCACCGTGCCGCCGTGCAGCTCCAGCAAGTTTTTCACCAGCGCCAGGCCGATGCCCAACCCGCTCTGCGTCCGCTCCAGCGACGTATCCAGCTGCGCGAACATCTCAAAGATACGGGGAAGCTGCTCGGTGGCGATGCCGATCCCGGTGTCCCGCACTCGGAGAAGGGCCTCTCCGCCCTCGCGCTCGACCGTGAGCGAGATGCGGCCGCCCTTGTCGGTAAACTTGCAGGCGTTGGTAAGCAGGTTGCCCACGACCTGAGCCAGCCGGGTCGGGTCGGCGTTCAGGTACATCGGCTGCGGCGGCAAGGTGACCGTCAGCTCATGGTTCATGCGCTCGCAGAGCGGGCGGACGGCTTCGACGGCGTGGTGTACGGCGGAGGCGAGCTCCATCCGCTCCCTGCGCAGTTCGATCTTGCCCCGGCTGATGCGGCTCACGTCGAGCAGGTCATCCACCAACCGGACCAACTGGCCGACTTGCCGCTCCATCATCTCGGCCGCCGATTGGACGGCGCCCCTGTTGCCCTCCGTGAGCCGCACGATTTCCAGGGCGTTGCGGATCGGAGCGAGGGGGTTGCGAAGCTCATGGGCGAGCATCGCCAAGAACTCGTTCTTGCGGCGGTCGGCCTCTTTCAGCGCCTCCTCCGCCCGCTTGCGCTCGGTGATGTCTTGAAAGAACACCGCGATGCCGCCATCTGGGGTAGGGTGGATTCGGTTCGCAAACCAGCGGTCCCACGGCTCGTAGAACGCCTCGAATTCAATGAAGGTCCGCTCTTCGTGGCCACGGCGCAGTTGCCGTTCGATGTCCGTGCCGAGAAGGTCCGGGAACAGCTCCCAGTTGGTCTTGCCGAGGAACGCCGACCGGGGCCGGTGGTTGATGCGCTCGGCGGCGGCGTTCATGTAGGTGTACCGCCAGTCGCGGTCCATCGCGATGAAGCCGTCCGTCATACTTTCCAGGATAGCGTTGGTCTGGCTGCGGGCCAGTTCCGCCTCTTCGCGCAGCAGCCTTTCGTGGTCCGCTGCCTCCCGGCGAACCCGCGCCATGTCGACGTGCGCGGAGACGCGGGCCAAAAGTTCCCGAGCGCTGAACGGCTTGACCAGGTAATCGTCGGCCCCGGCCTGGGCGCCCTCGATTCGGGCTTCCTCCCCGGCCCGTGCGGAGAGCATGATGATCGGGATTTCCCGAAGGCTCGGGTCAGCCCGCACCTGGTGCAGCAACCCGAAACCGTCGAGCTCCGGCATCATCACGTCCGTCAGGATCAAGTCGGGGCACCGTTGCTGGCTGGCGCTCAGCGCCTCCCTGCCGTTGGCGACGGCCTCCACGTCGAACCGTTGGCTCAAGAGCCGCCGCACATACTCCCGCATGTCTGCGTTGTCATCGGCCAGCACGATGCGGGGCCGGGGGCCGTTCTCGGATGGTTGAAAGGCCGCGGCCACATCCCCGGCGTCCACAAGGTGCGTAAAGACCGTCTCGGGCTGTTGGTCATCCGGTAGCCACCGCAGCGCTTCTTCGACGTAAAGGCCGGGCGCGAGGGAAGTGGAGCTCAGGCTGCGCGTCCCGCCGATGCGATCTTGCGGCAGGTGGGCGGAGCCGGTGGGGAGGGACACGGTGAAGGTCGTTCCTTGCCCTTCGATGCTTTCGACCCTGACCTCGCCGCCGTGCAGCTTGGTCAGCTCGTACACCAGCGCCATGCCGATGCCTGTGCCTTCGTGCGTGCGGCGCTTCGCCCCTTCAACGCGGTGGAAGCGCTCGAAGACATGCGGCACGTCCTTCGCGGCAATGCCGACGCCGGTATCCCGCACGGTCAGCCGGGCGGCCTCCCCGACGCGCCGCAGCCGGACTTCAATCTCGCCCTCGAAGGTAAACTTGAAGGCGTTGGACAGCAGGTTGAGGACGATCTTTTCCCACATGTCCCGGTCGAGGAACACCGGGGCATCAACGGCCGGACAGTCCACCATAAGCGAGAGCCCCGCCTTCTCGACCGCCGACCGGAACATGCTCGCCAACTCGCTCGTGAGGGCGGCGATGTCGGTAAGCTCGTACGTGGCCTGCATCCGGCCGGCCTCGATGCGGGAAAAGTCGAGCAGCGTGTTCACCAGCTTGAGCAAGCGCAGCCCGTGACGGTGAACGACGGTGAGCAGTTCCCGGTTATCCGGCTGAATGCCGCCCTCGGGCTTCGCCAAAATGTCCTCGAGCGGGCCGAGCATCAAGGTCAACGGGGTGCGGAACTCGTGGCTGATATTGGTGAAGAAGAGCGTCTTGGCCCGATCGATCTCGGCCAACAGTTCGGCCCGCCGCTGCTCCTCTTCGTAGGCGCGGGCGTTGGCAATCGCCGTGGCGATGTGCCCCGCGATGGTGTGGTAGAAGTTCTGATAAGCCTCGTCCAGCAGGCTTCGGGGGCTGACGGCGGCGATCAGCAGGGCCGCCCGCCGGCGTTGGCCCGGTGCGATGATGGGGAGAACAAGGGCCGAGCGGGGGGGCTCGTCCCAGCCGCCGGCGGGCAGGTTTGGGAAATGCGTCGTATCGACCAGTTCGGCCTGGTTCAAGCACGCGACCTTGTGCAACGGCCACACCCCTCCGCCGGACTGCTGCGCTAGGGGGACGTCCAGCGGGCTCGCGGCCGTGCCCTGCTCGATGCCTGCCGCTCCTGCCAGGCGCGCCGTCTTCCGGTCCGCGTCTACCAGGTAGATGAGGGCGAACGGCACGTCCTTGTCGTTCTCGGCAAGCGTGGCGGCGGCGACCTCGCACGCCTTCCTGGCGCTCTTCGCCCCCGACAGCGACCGGGCGGACAGGTCGCGCATGGTGCGGAGGCGGCGCTGGCTCAGTACCCGGTGGGTGTCCTCGGTGCAGGCGCAGAACACGCCCCCGACCCCGCCCTCGTCGTCGGGGATCGGGCTGTACGAGTAGGTGAAGTACGTTTCTTCGAGGAACTGGTTCCGCTCCATGACGAGCAGCAGTTCCTCGCTCCACGTCGCCCGACCCTCGGACAGCACGGCCTCAGTTTGTGGGCCGAGGGTGCCCCAGATCTCCGACCAGACTCCGGCAGCGGGTTCGCCCAAGGCGATAGGGTGGCGCTCGCCGAGGACGGGGATGTAGGCGTCGTTGTAGAAGTTCGTCAGCTCCCGCCCCCACCAGACGAACATCGGGTAGCGCGAGTTGAGCATGATCCGCACGGCGGTCTTGAGGCTCTGCGGCCAGCTCTTCTCGGGGCCAACCGGCGTCGCCGCCCAGTCGAACCCGCGCATCCGGCCGGCCATTTCGCTGTCGCCGGGAAAGACGCTCGAGCTCGGCTTCACTCCGGCCGGGCGGAAAGGGCATCGCTGAAAGGGATGAGTGGCCCCTGAACGTTCTCCTCTTGGCTAGTCGTTAGAACAACTGGGATTTTGAAAATCTTCGCTGTCTTGGCCGGCGCCAGGGTATTGCGCTTCACTACCTCCAGAGGAATATTCTTGATCAACTGCATTGTTCCGACCTGATGATCGATCAGTAGCAATGCTGAGTTCTCCGCGCTGAACATTTCGCTCATTTAATCCTCCAAAGGGAGGCGGTGCTTCTGGACCCGACCCTCCAGGGTCAGCGGTAACGCCGGACCCTCGATGATCTCCGATCGTCCGGACCTGCGGAACATTCGCCCTCCCGTGACCTGTTGACTGCCGGGATACACCTGGCGGGCCCGCACCACGTAGCCGAGCAACGCGCCACCCGCCGTGGATAGGGTCAGTAGACCGACCGTCACGAACTGGCTCAACAACATGATGCCACCCAGGCCGAGCAGCGCCGCGAAACCCAGACCGACCTTGAAGCTCGCTCCGGCCTGCATGCGGCGAATGGTCTTGAGGGTCTCGCGATGGGTCTCTGTTATCAGCTTGCTCTTGTCTTTTTCCGATTGTACACGGATCTTTTCCCGCTCCCGGGCAAAATCGTCCTTCACGCGAGCGACGGCGTGGTGCCTGGTACCGTTGGCGATCGCTGCGAACCAAAGTGCGGCGAAAACGCCGATCAGCAACGCGAACACGACGAACACCCCCCAATGCTCCATCAGCCGCGCCTCAAATGCCGCAATCGCCATGACAACGGCGGCGGCCTGGGCGAGCAGGATCCCCGCCAGATATTTGAGAACCGTGATCAGGCTGAAGCGCTCCACCGGTGACGCTACCCAGTACGGGGTAAAAGACTTATTTACTTTGACTCTTCCGAAGCATGAAGACGATGAGTGCAATTATGGCAACCGTAATGATAATGCCGGTCCACATACCCGTCTCAAAAATGTCCCCGATGACCCCACAGCCGGACATTACGGACAGCAGCAGGGCGAAACATGCAATTCTTAAATGCTTGATCATATGCGCGTGCGCGGCAGGTTTAGAAGCGTTGAGTTCCATTATTGGTTCCATTATCTATCGCGGCGTCTCATAGGTTCAACCCGGCTAGCCTTAATGGCCATATTGTGGATTCGCAAATTGGTTAATGGTCTCGACAGACACTGGTTTATTGTGGGTCCGGTACTATAACCTGCGGTGATATTCCTTCATAGTACGAGTGTAGATATGTCGAAAGGAGTAACCGACGCTCGCCGACGCGGTGGCGCAGCTCGCCAAGCTCGCGGCCCCCGCAGACCTCCAAATGACCGCCGCGCTCATCCCTGACGACGAGAAGCAGCGGCTCGCCGCGTTACAGCGCTGAACCTTCGATTCGGCAGGGCTACGAGCGTCATGGTGCGATCTGCGACGGGTTCGAGGTGATTGACCGCAATGTCGCTTAGAAGCTGGATCAGATAGCTCTTTTGCAAGATTTTCCGCGCGCAGCGGCAACTATTACCGATCAGGGCTCCTCCGCCAATTGACTATCTTGCTGATATTTGCGTGTTTCCTTCACGGCCCCGCTCTTGGCACACAACATGACCTCCTAAAGCTGTCTCGGCTTGGCCGAAGACACAAGCGCAGCTATCGTCTTATCAAAAGAGGAGGATAAAATGCCTATTATATTATGGCTTCTGGGCGTACCACTTACCGTCATTATCATTCTGGCGTTGCTAGGCGTCTTCTAGAGCCTCGGGCGTTGAGTTAGGATAAACGATCTCCGCCAAGTGCGGCGGAGATCGTTTATGTTGACCGGGTTATAAAGACCCGAGACACATTTGCCGAGGGCGTGCTTGCGCCCAAAGCCAGGCCCAGGGACGAGTACCCGAGCGCCAGCGAAAGCGCGCTACTGGGATGTTGCCGGCCTCGCGCCGGGCCGAAGGCGGCCTGCTTGGCCAGCCGAGGATGCACTCGCCCGGAAAGTCACCAATTCTAGACGAGCGTGTTTGACAATTCGCTCGCCCAGCAGATACCCTGCCCCCTTTGTCAAGGAGGAGACCTATGAGAACTGCCCCCGTCTCGCCTAGCGGTCTTGACCACCCGCAACTGCTGAATGCGCTCATCGCCCTCAAGCGGGGAGATTTCACCGTTCGCATGCCGCTCGATCATACCGGTATCGAGGGCAAGATCGCCGACACCTTGAATGATGTGCTCGATCGGCACGAACGCCTGACAAAGGAAATCCACCGGATCAGCACGGTTGTCGGAAAAGAAGGCAAGACCGGCCAGCGCGCCGCCCGCGACGGCTTGCAGGGGTCCTGGGCATCCTGCATCGATGCGGTGAACACGCTGGTGGTCGATCTGGTGCAGCCTACGAGCGAAGTCGCGCGAGTCATCGGAGCGGTGGCCAACGGCGATTTGAATCAGACGATGGCGCTCGATATCGATGGCCGTTCGCTGACCGGAGAGTTCCTGCGGACCGCCAAGACCATCAATACCATGGTGGCTCAACTCAATGCCTTTTCCTCCGAGGTCACGCGTGTGGCGCGCGAGGTCGGCACCGAGGGCAAGCTCGGCGGTCAGGCCGAAGTCAAAGGGGTAGCCGGCACCTGGAAGGATCTCACCGAAAGCGTGAACTTCATGGCCAGCAATCTCACCAGCCAGGTGCGTAATATCGCCGAGGTGACCACGGCCGTCGCGACCGGAGATTTGTCTAAAAAGATCACGGCCGATGCGAAAGGGGAGATCCTCGAGGTCAAGAACACCGTCAACACCATGGTGGATCAGCTCAACGCCTTCGCCTCCGAGGTCACGCGGGTGGCGCGCGAGGTCGGCACGGAGGGCAAGCTCGGCGGCCAGGCCGAGGTCAAGGGAGTGGCCGGCACCTGGAAGGATCTCACCGACAACGTGAACTTCATGGCCAGCAATCTTACCGGCCAGGTGCGCAACATCGCCGAGGTCGCGACCGCCATTGCAACCGGGGATCTCTCCAAGAAGATTACCGCTGACGCCAAGGGCGAGATCCTCGAGCTCAAGAACACCATCAACATCATGCTCGATCGACTCAACGCCTTCGCCTCCGAGGTCACGCGGGTGGCGCGCGAGGTAGGCACCGAGGGCAAGCTCGGCGGCCAGGCCGCGGTGCCCGGGGTCGCCGGCACCTGGAAGGATCTCACCGACAACGTGAACTTCATGGCCAGCAATCTCACCGGCCAAGTGCGCAACATCGCCGAGGTCGCGACCGCCATTGCGACCGGGGATCTCTCCAAGAAAATCACTGCCGATGCCAAAGGCGAAATCCTCGATCTCAAGAACACCATCAACATCATGCTCGATCAGCTCAACGCCTTCGCCTCCGAGGTCACGCGCGTGGCGCGCGAGGTCGGCACCGAGGGCAAGCTCGGCGGCCAGGCCGAAGTCAAGGGAGTGGCCGGCACCTGGAAGGATCTCACCGACAACGTCAACTTCATGGCCAGCAACCTCACCGGCCAGGTGCGCAACATCGCCGAGGTTTCTACCGCTATCGCCAAAGGCGATCTCTCACGCAAGATCACCGTCGATGTGCGCGGCGAGATCCTGGAGCTAAAGAACACCATCAACACCATGGTGGATCAGCTCAACGCTTTCGCCTCCGAGGTCACGCGGGTGGCGCGCGAGGTCGGCACCGAGGGCAGGCTCGGCGGCCAGGCCGATGTGCGCGACGTGTCCGGCACTTGGAAGGATCTCACCGACAACGTGAACTTCATGGCCAGCAATCTCACCGGCCAGGTGCGCAACATCGCCGAGGTGGCGACCTCGATCGCCAACGGCGACCTGTCGAGAAAGATCACGGTCGATGTGCGCGGCGAGATTTTGGGGCTCAAGAACACCGTCAATACCATGGTGGATCAGCTCAATTCCTTCGCCTCCGAGGTCACGCGCGTGGCGCGCGAGGTCGGCACCGAGGGCAAGCTCGGCGGCCAGGCTATGGTCAAGGGGGTCTCCGGCACTTGGAAGGATCTCACCGACAATGTGAACTTCATGGCTAGCAATCTCACCGGCCAGGTGCGCAACATCGCCCGCGTGGTGACCGCGGTCGCGACCGGCGAGCTGCGGCTCAAGCTGGTGTTAGAAGCCAAAGGCGAGATCGCAGAGCTGGCCGATACGATCAACGCGATGATCGATACGCTCGCGACCTTCGCCGACCAGGTGACCACGGTGGCGCGCGAGGTCGGTATCGAGGGCAAGCTCGGCGGCCAGGCCAGCGTACCGGGGGCCGCCGGCACCTGGCGCGATCTCACCGACAACGTCAACCGCCTGGCCGCCAATCTGACCACCCAGGTGCGCGCGATCGCCGAGGTCGCCACCGCCGTGACTACCGGGGATTTGTCCAGATCGATCAACGTCGAGGCCGCCGGCGAGGTCGCGGTCCTGAAGGACAATATCAACCAGATGATCCGCAATCTCGCGGATACGACCCGCATCAATACCGAGCAGGATTGGCTCAAGACCAACGTCGCCCGCTTCACGCGACTGCTGCAGGGACAGCGCGATTTATTGACGGTCTCGCGTTTGATCCTCTCCGAGCTTGCGCCGTTGGTGTCGGTGCAGCATGGTCTCTTCTATTTCCTCGAGGAGGCCAAGGAAAAGGAGCCGGTCTTGAAGCTGCAAGCGAGCTACGGTTTCCAGGAGCGCAAGCACCTGGCGAGCCGCTTCCGCGCGAGCGAAGGCTTGGTCGGCCAGTGCATGCTGGAGCGCCAACGAATCCTCTTGACTCACGTGCCCGAGGATTACATCAAGATCGGCTCGGGCCTCGGGGAGGGCACGCCGCGCAATATCGTCGTGATTCCGGTCTTGTTCGAAGGTCAGGTGCTCGCGGTCATCGAGCTCGCGACCTTCGATCAGTTCAGCCCCGTACACCTGACCTTCCTGGATCAGCTGACCGAGAGCATCGGCATCGTGCTGAACACGCTCCAGGCCAATTCCCGTACCGAGGAGTTGCTCAAACAATCGCAATCCCTCACCCAGGAATTGCAAAACCGCCAGCTCGAGCTGCAGCAGACCAACGAGCGCCTGGAGCAACAGGCAAAATCGCTGCAGGTCTCCGAAGAGCGCTTGCGCGAGCAACAAGAGGAGCTGAGTCAAACCAATGTCGAGCTCGAGGATAAAGCCAAGCTCCTCGCCGAGCAGAACCGCGAGGTCGAGCACAAGAACCGCCAGATCGAAGTGGCCCGCCAGGAGCTCGAGGAGAAGGCCGAGCAACTTACGCTGAGCTCCAAGTACAAATCCGAGTTCCTCGCCAACATGTCCCACGAGCTGCGCACCCCGCTCAACAGCATGCTGGTGCTGTCGCAGATCCTCGCCGAGAACAGCGAAGGGAATCTGGGCGAGAAGCAAAAGGAGTATGCGATGACCATTCACTCCTCCGGCACCGACTTGTTGACCCTGATCAACGAGGTCCTGGATCTCGCCAAGATCGAAGCCGGTCACATGGATGTGCACATCGCCGGGGTGCCTTTCAGCGCACTGCATGACTATATCGAACGGACTTTCCGGGAGCCGGCGCGCGAGAAGGGGATCGAGTTCGCCGTCGAGCTCGACCCGGCGCTGCCGAAGGCGATGTACACCGACTCGCAACGGCTCGAGCAAATCCTGCGTAACCTGGTCTCCAACGCCTTCAAGTTCACGGCGCACGGTCGAGTCGTCCTGCGGATCGGCATCGCCCGCGCCGGCTGGAGTAACGATCAGGAGATCTTGAACCGCGCCGAGACGGTCATCGCGTTTTCGGTCCGCGATACCGGGATCGGGATCTCGCTCGATCGCCAGAAGCTGGTCTTCGAGGCCTTCCAGCAGGCCGACGGCACCACCAGCCGCAAGTTCGGCGGGACCGGCCTCGGACTCTCGATCAGCCGCGAGATCGCGACCCTCCTGTGTGGAGAGATCGGGCTGGTCAGCGCGCCCGGGAAAGGGAGCACCTTCACCTTGTACCTGCCGCTCAACTATGTCCCCCGACCCGAGCACCGGGCGCCCCGCGACACAAGGTCGTATCGCGAGCGGCTGCAGGTAGCCGCGGAGCAGGCCATGATCGGCGCCGGCTCGCTGCTCGGCGACGGCGCAGGCGCCGAGCCGCTGTCATCCCCGGATCTCACGCAAGCCGCGGGCGACGCCATCGAGGACGACCGCGAGCGGCTCACGCCCGCCGATCGGGTCTTGCTCATCGTCGAGGACGACCCGGCCTTCGCGCGGATCATGCACGATCGGGCGCACCTCCAAGGCTTCAAGACCATCGTCTCCAGCCGTGGCGCACCGGTCCTCGATCTGGCGCGGCGCTTTCAACCGGCCGCCATCACCCTCGACATGCGACTCCCGGACACGAGCGGCTGGATCCTGCTCGATCGTCTCAAGCACCATATCGAGACCCGGCATATCCCGGTGCAGATCATCTCGGTGGACCACGCCGCCGAGCGGGCCCGGAGGCTCGGGGCACTCGCCTGGCTCCAAAAGCCGGTCGACCCAGAGGGACTCGACGATACGCTCGGTTCGATCAAGAGCTTCGTCGAGCTTCCGGTGAAGCGCGTGCTGATCCGGGAGGACGACAGCGAGGAGTCGCGGCGCATCGTCGAGCTCTTGGGCAATAGCGACGTGCAAACCCGCGTGACCCAGGGCGCCGAAGAGACAATCACGGCCCTGAATGCGGAGCGTTACGACTGCCTGGTAATCGATACCGGCCTGAAGGACGCCTTCGAATTCCTGGGTAGCCTCGCCGAATCCCCGGACCTCCGCCGGATACCGATTCTCGTCTACCAGCGCAAGCCGTTGACCAAACGCCAGAGAGGCGAAATCAAACGGCTGGCCAAAACACTGTTCATCGACAGCGTCACGACCTTGGAGCACTTGGTCTACAAGATCACCTTGCTGCTGCACCGCCACCAAGACGGGCTCTCGGCTTCGCAGCAGCAGCTGCTCGCAGAGGTCGTGCGCAGCGATCCGGAGCTCAGCGGCAAGAAGGTGCTGATCGTGGACGACGATCCCCGGAACGTCTTCGCCGTCACCAGCCTCCTCGAACGCCACCATATGGAGGTGCTGTATGCCGACAGCGGTCGGGCCGGGATCGAGGCATTGGAAAAGGCGCCCGAAATCGATCTCGTCATCATGGACGTGATGATGCCGGAGATGGACGGTTACGAGACGATGCGCCGGCTGCGTGCCGATGCACGCTTCAAATCCCTGCCCATCATCGCGCTCACGGCCAAGGCGATGAAGGGCGATCGCGATCTGTGCATGGGGGCGGGGGCTTCGGACTATATCGCGAAGCCGGTCGACAACGAGCAACTGCTGTCCATGCTAAGAGTGTGGTCCAGCTAGAAACTTGCGTGGGAGTGCTACGGATGCAGGTTATAGCGAATAGCGGGAATGGCTCTCGCCAGCCGGTAGTCAACGTGCTGCTGGTCGATGACCATCGCGAGAATCTCGTGACCCTGGAAGCCTTGCTTGCCGATCTGGGCGCGCGCCTCGTATACGCGCATTCGGGTCATGAGGCGCTGAAGCACCTGCTCCAGGAGGACTTCGCGCTGATTATACTCGATGTGCAGATGCCCGAGATGGATGGCTTCGAAACCGCGCGGTTGATCCACGAGCGCGACCGAACCCGCGATGTCCCGATCATCTTCCTGACCGCGATTTATAAGAACGAGACGCATCGGGAGCGCGGCTATGCGATCGGCGCCGTCGATTATATCCTTAAACCTTTCGATCCGCTGATGTTGCGCACCAAGGTCGGCTCGTTCATCGAGCTCGGCCGCAAGCGCGCGGAATTGCAGGCGGAGATCCACCGGCGCCAACAGGCCGAGACGCAGCTCGTGCGGCTCAACACCACACTCGAACGGCAGGTCGAAGAACGCACCAAAGCACTCGCCGCGGCCAATCAAAAACTCGAGCAAGCGGCCCGTGCCAAGGACCAGTTTCTGGCGATGCTCGCCCACGAACTGCGTAATCCTCTGGCGCCGCTGCTTACCCTGTCCGAACGGTTGCTGCATAGTCAGGATGATCCCGTCGCGATCCGAGAAGCGAGTCAGGTGCTGGAGCGCTCAGTCAAGCACCTCGTGCGGTTGATCGATGATCTCCTCGATGTGACGCGCATCTCGACCGGCAAGATCAACATCGAAAAAGAGCCGGTTGCCTTTACCGCCATACTCGAGCAGGCGCTTGAGCAGGTACGCCCGTGGCTCGATAGACATCGTTTCGTCGCTACCGTACCGGAGGAACCCGTGTGGCTCGAAGGCGACCCTTCCCGCCTCACCCAAGTGCTTTCAAATCTGCTGCATAACGCCGCGAAGTTCACCGCCCCGGACGGCGCGATCACGCTCAGCGCAGCGCGCGCAGCCGGCGAGCTTGTAATCAAGATCATCGATAACGGCATCGGGATCCCAGGCGAGCTGTTGGCGGAAGTCTTCGAGCCGTTTCGCCAGGTGGATACCTCGATCGAGCGATCCCAGGGGGGGCTCGGCATCGGGCTCGCGCTCGTGAAGACACTCGTGGAAATGCACGGGGGCACGGTGCGCGCCGCGAGCGCAGGGGCTGGCCGGGGTAGCGAGTTCGTCGTCCGGCTTCCGGCGCTCGCCGAGTCGCCGGAGTTACCGACCCCGACGACCCCGACCGACGCCGCTCGGACCGTCCCGACTCGGGAGCGGCGTTTATTGGTGGTAGATGACAACATGGATGCGGCCGAGAGTCTAGCCGTGATGCTAGGAATGTGGGGATACATCGTGGAGATGGCATACGATGGTCCGTCGGCCATCGAGCGGGCCCGGGCGAACCCCCCCGATGGTGCGATCTTGGACATCGGGCTCCCGCAGATGAACGGCTACGACGTGGCCCGGCGGCTGCGCGCCGACCCCGCAACGAAAGACGCGCTGTTAATAGCGCTTAGCGGCTACGGGCAGGACGAGGATCGCCAACGCGCCCGCGATGCGGGCTTCGACCATCATTTCGTTAAACCGATCGAACCGAGCGCGCTGCGCGCCTGGCTCGCGAAACACTGGCAAGCGGGACAGGATTAAGGAGCCGGAGTATTAGCGAGCTGATCGATGCGGTGAAGGAAATCCTTCGAGTTCATATCCATTCGGTCACGTAGCTCGAGACGTCAAGACGCTAAGGGAGAGGAACGATAGGGCCCGGCCACGGCTCGATTGCTATCGAGCTGGCCGAGGATCGGTACTTATTACCGCCGGCAGGAAATTCTTACATATCCAAATCTCTCCCTCCTCTCAGGCGAGTGACCCCTTGTAGCGTTGCGATGAACCGGCACGCATTCGGGTTGCAAAACCATCGTCGTGCCAGCGCAAGCCGGCAGCCAGGCAACCGGCGCGAATCCTTGATACCGGTTCGCCGGTATGACGAAACGCGGGGTATCGAGGACGCATATCAGGCCGTCCCAACGTAAATGAATTTCAGATAGGACCTGCTAATTTTGCTCGCTCGCGGGGTCACGCATCGCGGTATAGTTCTTGCCGATTAGTACATGACGCGGTAACAGATCCCGCGTTAAGTGCCTTTAGTTAACCAGGAGGAGGAGGAGTATGACTACCTATAGATCAACCTCAGACCCGCACGTCGGTGAGCAAATGGGCGAGAAGATGGCAAGTTCCGCTACCACCAGTCGATCAACGCTGCGTAGCAGCGGCGCTAAGATCGTAGGCGGGCATCGCGGCGATGGCCCGGGACCTCAAGTGATGGCCGCCGATACACTACAAGGTGATTCGGTCGTCAATCGTCAAGGCGACACGCTCGGTGAGATCCAGGACATCATGATAGACGTACCGAGCGGCAGAGTGGGTTATGCGGTCCTGTCGTTCGGGGGCTTTCTCGGGATGGGGGACAAGCTGTTCGCCATTCCGTGGAACGCCTTGACCCTAGACGCGGAGAACGAGCGATTCATTCTCGATGTTCCCAAAGAGCGTCTCGACTCCGCACCCGGCTTCGACAAGGATCACTGGCCATCGATGGCCGATCAGCGCTGGGGAACGGAGATCCACACTTTCTATGGCACACAACCTTATTGGGAAGTGCGAAGCTGAGGAGGAGCCCCGGCGGGCACGATGAAATGAGTCAAGGGCGGCTCCTAGGCAGCCTAAGCTGCGAGGAGCCGCCGTGTTTGCATCCGTTCCAGCCGGTGGAGTATGAGTGAATCGCTTAGTTGAGAGGAATGAACCGTATGAAAACTGACGATACTGATCGCATGCAGGGTGAAGGCGATCGTAAATCCGCGCGAAAATACAACGAGGCAACCCGTCGCTTCGTCAAATCGGGCAAAGCGAAGCATCCCCGCAAAACGACGAACCTTTCCCAAGCGGATCTCGAGCACGCCGAGGAAACCGGGCGGAAGCACGCCAAAAAGGAAGATCCCTCCGTACACCGAGATCACAAAAAGCCGAACAGGTGACTAGCGTCGGCGCCACATATACCGACCGGCAAACAGCGCCGCTGAGCTATCAGACCTTGTCTTCGCCGTTATTCTCGCCATCCGGCTGCCCTCCACTCGGCAGTACGCTTGTCTATGTCCACCGCCCCGTGGCGCTGCATGATCTCCGTGGCCTCCTTCGCCCGATCTTCCGCGATTCGCACGGACACCAAAGTGCCGCCGCGGCGCATTGCTTCGGCGTACCGCCCGGCCCGATCCTCAGGCACTCCCAAGGTGCCAATCGCGGATGCGAAACCGCCGGCAATCGCCCCCAAACCGGCGCCGATCAGGGTCGCTGCCACGGTACCGGCGGCGGCTACCCAACCTATTCCCGGGATCGCAAGCTCGCCAATGACCAATCCGCCCAAACCACCCAGCGCAGTGCCGGCGCCCATCTTGGTGCCGACTGCTTTCCGGCTTGGCGCAGCGCCTTCGAGCGTAGAGACTTTGTAGCGAGACCATTCACCGGTGGTGTCACTAGCGATGACACCGATATCTTCGCGGGAGAATCCGGTGCTCATTAGATCGCGGGCCGCCTTCTCCGCCTCGCTCACGCTATCGAACAATCCGATTATCGTTGTCATAGGCTCCACCTATCGATAGTTGTGGTTTAGTCCATGCTTCTTCGATCCGTCTCCCCAGGGGGTAGTCAACACTAGACCATATACCTTCCAGTTGCATAAATATTGGCGTTTAGCGATTGAAAATGGCGTAGGGCATAGGGTTTCTGTGGGTTTTCGCTTTCTGGTGGATATCACTGTGGGTGAAATCCAGACATCGCGTCAATAGG
>JBOIDL010000074.1:0-16595 GCA_050740435.1 Gammaproteobacteria bacterium | reverse complement strand
GCGGGTTAATCTCGGCGGCGTCGGCAAGAAGCGGGAAGCCGCCAGCCGTTACGGCGGGAGCAGCAGATAACTCCAGGTTTCAGAGATATCTTTGCCGTCGCTACGGAGCCCGACGCGAATCTCGACCGGCTGGTCGCTCTGTTTGCGGCGCATGCGCAGCGACACCCGCCAGCCTCCGGTCGCATCGTTGCGAAACACCTGGTGCTCGAGAAGCTCACCCGTATCACCTAACCATACCTGGCCCTTGACCTCGGCGTCCGGTTTGAGTTTTTTCAGCGCAGCCCCTTCGAAGTCGATCATAAACAATAGCGAGTCGTCGGCGTGTGTCCGGAAGCCGTGTCCGCCGCGCGATTGCACGACCGCGGAATGCGGAGGCTCGGCGATCTTATCGTGCTGCCAAGACAGACGGTACTCAAAGCTCGTCGCCCGGCCCGGCTCCGCGACGTGCTTTGGAACCCAGTAGGCGACGATGTTGTCGTTGGTCTCACCCGGGGTCGGGAGAAGCACCAGCTCCACGCGCCCCGGTCCCCAGTCGCCTTTGGGCGTGATCCAGGCGCTAGGGCGCAGCTCGTAGCGCGCCTCCAGATCCTGGTAATTCCGGAAATCGCGGTCGCGCTGCATCAACCCGAAGCCGCGCGGATTGTGCGCGCCGAAGCTGCTCACC
Organism: Gammaproteobacteria bacterium; assembly: GCA_050740435.1. Classification (GTDB taxonomy): domain Bacteria; phylum Pseudomonadota; class Gammaproteobacteria; order JACCXJ01; family JACCXJ01; genus USCg-Taylor. Next base: position 15,931 of record JBOIDL010000074.1, on the reverse strand, counting down.
CACAGCCTTTTCGGATTGACCAGCGGACGCCAGATCCACTCGCCGTGATCAGTCTGGACGAGCAACCCGTCGGAATCATGCACTTCGGGGCGGTATTCGTGGGAAGGGGCGGGCTGGTTCTCCGCGAAATAGAACATCGTGGTCAGCGGAGCGATTCCCAGCTTGGCTCCCTTTTCGCGCTGGAAAATATTCGCGTGCACGTCCATGTAGGTTTCTTCGCCGGGGTGGATGATGAAACGATAGGCGCCGGTTACTCGTCTGGAGTCGAGCAGCGCATACACGACCAGATGTTTGGCGTTCGCCGCGGGACGCTCGAGCCAGAATTCTCTGAAAGCTGGGATTTCCTCGCCCGTGTCTTCCCCTGTGTCCACCGCGAGCCCGCGCGCCGAGAGTCCGTAGCGCTGCCCCTTACCCACGGCGCGGAAATAGCTCGCGCCCGCAAACACCGCTACCTCGTCCTTGTACGCCTGATTGTTGATCGGGTAGTGCACGCGGAAACCCGCGAAACCCGCATCCGCGAACTTGCTGATGTCAAAGGTGTTCTTGCCATAATGGAAGTCACTGGAATCGAAGCGAAACGGCTTCACGCCTCCCGCTTCAACCACATTGACCCTGATCGGATGACGGAAGTTGAGTCCCGCGTGGAAGAACCGAATCTCGAACGGTAGACTGGCGGACTGCCACAGCGATTTTTCGTCCCGAAAGCGGATGTCTCGATACTGGTCGTAGGTGATGTCCCTGAGCTCGCGAGGCAGATTCTCGCGCGGCGCTTCAAAACGCTTTTCCGCGAGGGCGCGAGCCACGGCGGTGACGTCTTCGAGTCCTAAAGCGAAAGCCGGCGCCGAAATCATGCACCCGGCAACGAGGCTCATCCAGTAAATTGCAACCGGCCGCATTTCGAGCGTAATAAGTTCAGACCGAGGCTACGTTCGTTAAGATTCAGTTCAGTCGACTACTTTCGGTCGCCTTCGACCCCTCCTGCTCGATCTGCCGCCCGCGATAGCAGAGGCGCTTGACCTGCAAACGCCCCTTGCGCAGGAAAAGGTCTTGAGCCAGCTTGAGCTTGCCGCCTTCGATCCGCAGTCCGAGCAGTTCGTAGGCGGTGGAGAGCATGCGCGCAGCCGCGCCCGTGTACCAACTCCAGCCACCGCGACCTTCGTAGCCCGGACCGTCGTAAACATCCGCCGGCTGCTGATGCGGTGGCAGTCCGTAGATGTCTGTCTGATCGCTCTTGCTGAGCGGCGATATCTTGATCCACAAATCCACGGCGTACGCGCGGCAGCGTTCGGCTAGTTCGGGCGTCTCTTCGGCGCAGCGCAGCAGCGCATCCACTAGCCACGAGACGCCGTGCGAGTACTGACCCCCATTTTCGCGCACCCCGGGCGGATACTCCGCGATACGTCCAGGATAAGGCAGCGAGTGCTCCGTGAAAGGCGGGGTCAGCAGTAGCACGCGGTTGCTCTTCTCCAGACGCTTGAGTCCCATTTCAAGCACCGCGTGGGCGCGCGTCGCATCCACTGCCCCGGACAGGAGCGGCCAAGCGGCCATGAGGGCGCTGCACAACTTGAATTCTTCGCCCTCATCGGTAATCGCGCGTAGATACCCGTCCTCGCGCCACATCGCCCCAAGAGCCGCAGATAGGTTTCTCGCTTCCTTGAGATAGCGGCTCTTGGCCTCTTGACCTTCGCAGCGTTCGGCGAGACTCGCGAACCTGACAAGCACATCGTGCAAGAAGAAGCCCAGCCATACGCTTTCCCCCTTGCCCTTGATACCGGGCACATCGAGGCCGTCGTTCCAGTCGCCAGAGCCGAGCAGCGGGAGATCGTGCGCGCCGCGCCGCGCGAGAGTGTATTCCACCGCGCGCCGGCAATGCTCGTAAACCGAACCGGTATCGCGCGAGGGCCTGGGCGCGAACAAGAATCCTTCATGACCCTTCGGCACCGGGCTGCCTTCCAGGAAGGCGACTTGCTCCTCCAGAACGCCAGTGTCGCCGGTGGCTTCTACGTAGCGAGCCACCACATAGGGCAACCAAAGATGCGGATCGGACGCGCGGGTGCGAACCGCGATTCCGGTCTTGCCTTCCCACGAGGAATGCCACCACTTGACGCAATCGCCCTCGATAAATTGCTGCGCCGCGTGTAGCACGATCTGGCTGCGCGCCCACTCGGGCTTGAGGAAGGTGAGTGGCAGCACGTCCTGCAACTGGTCGCGGAAGCCGTAGGCGCCGCTGCGCTGGCTGGATCCGGTGCGCCCCCATAATCGTGCACACAGGAGCTGGTACGGCAGCCAGTCGTTCACCAAGCGGTCGAAAGCCGGTTCATCCGTCTCGACGCGCAAGACGGATAGCGTCTCGTTCCACCACGCCTTAGTTTTTTCCAGCGCTAGTTCTGCCGCCCGCGGTTCGAGATAGGCGCGCGCGAGCGCAGTCGCCTGCGCTTGGTCGGCGGCCTGACCGAGCGCGAGCACCACCGTCACCTCCTTTCCCGCGGCAATCTCCAGCTCGGCGACAAAGCTCGCTATGCGGCGTCCGTCATCAACCCGTCCCCTATCGGGCTGGCCATGCTCGACCATATACGGTCGCGCGAGATCGCGCCCCTCGCCGCCCACGAAGCGCTCGCGGACGGTTTCGTGTGTCTGGCATCTAAGGTTCACGGCGGCGAAAGCCACACCCTTACGAAAATCATTACCGGCATTTTCGAAATAGAGCACGCCGGGCGTCGAATCCGCCCAGGCGCGCATGCGGCCTCGGCTATCTACCGGCACTTCCGCCAACACCATTTCCACGTAAGGAACGACCCGCAACCGGCGCGCCGCCTTGCCGCGGTTGTGGATACGCAGGAGTTTTATTTCCACCGGGTGGTCAGGCGGGACAAAGGCGGTCAGGTCCAACGCAAGTCCAACGGTCTCTTTGCGGTAACGTGCATAACCCAACCCGAACAAGACCTCGTGCCTGGTATCGTGCCTGCGGTAAGGCACAAAGCCTGCGGTCTCGGCGACCCCGGTTTTGATATCAACGACATAAATCGCCTGTCCAGGGAGCTGCGCCGGCATGCTGTCCAGATTGAAAGGCGACAGCGCGTTCTGCTGCGCATTGCCGGCGAAGGAAAAGATCTCTCCATCGCTACCCGCGACAAAGCCTTGGCCCAGCGGATTGGCGACGAGATGCGCCCAAGGACGCTGTGCGTCGAAAGGCACCGAAAGTTCACGCCCATCCTCAGAGAACCCACTGTGCTCCGTGGTGCGCCTGGGAGCGACGTGCAGCCTACGTCTGCGTGCGAAGCTCGCTTTTAGAGTGGCCTCATATGGCTTCGCAACCTTGAGATGCCGGGCAATCAAAGCGGCGGCCAGATATTCGTCCTCGGCATAACCGTCCACGAAAGGTACCTCGACGGTCGCACTTGGGGGCAACTCCACTCTAAGTCTCAAGCTTGCCGCCGGATCGAAGCTGTAGAGCAACCCTTCATCGGCAGCATCGCGAAGTGCCTGGCCAGAGAATACGGCCGGCTGCCTCAATGTGCCCAAGCCGATGAAACGGGTGCGGGAGTCCTCGTAACCCACGAGGCGCACGCCTGCATTCGCGCGCACCGCATGAAAACCGACTTCGCGGCACATGCGCTGCAAGGCGGGATCTTTTGCATTGTTCCGCATGAGGCGATTGCGCGCGATGATCGCGTTTAATGGGGCCACGAAGCAGGTACCCACGTGCATTGCCGCAAAGAAGGGCGAGCGGCGGTAGCCATCGATTGGCCCCACAGCGAGCTCTTGGTAACTCGTAATTTCGACGATGCGCGCACGCTGCTCAAGATTAGTTAGATAGATAGTCCAGTTTTCCGCGGGGTCACGGGCATCGAGAGTCAGCCAAGCTTCCGCGCGCAGCCCGCCGTAGCTGTTGACGATACGCAGCGTACTGGGAGAGGGCTGCGTCACCGAATAGTCGGGGCCGCGCTTCTGCATAGGCTCGGACCCGAGTGACCAGAGCTCGCCAGCGGCCTTGCCTTCGGCGTCCAGTTCGCGCAGGAAGAAGAACTTGCCTCGCAACTGCAACGGATCGTCCGGCCTTCGAGAGAGGTCGATCTCGAAGCCAGGGCGCACCGTGCTGGTCACGTGGCTAAAGCCGCGGCCATCCCAGCCGCACTCCGCCGTGTATTGCCCGTTGCCGAGTATGAAGTATGAGTCGGTCGCGGCTGGCGACGGCACTAATTCCTTTTTGCTCTGGCGCAGCCGCCACACGGCTGCCACCCCCAAAATCGCGCCGACAGCGGCCAACTGATAAACGAGCAGCAAAGATGCGACCGCAGGCAGCAGGGATTGTGGAGCAGCCTGCAAAGATGCCGCTCGATCCCATACATAGTCCCATTCGCCGCCGCGCGGTATATAGAAAGGAATCAACAGCGGTGCCCAAGTGAGAAAACGGCGTATGGCTTCCGGTATGCAGCGCGTGCGCGCCGAGTGGCCCAGAAATCGCGACGCTTTTTCATCCAATGCATCGCCGCCAACGAAGGAAAGATTGACCAGCGTCGCCACCCGCAACCCCATATGGTCGAACCAGATCAGCACCCGCAGCCAATCATAAGCGAGCAGCCCAAGAAACAACTCGAGGCTCCAGGCACGGAACTCTTCCGGTGAAAACCGCACGGACTGTACGCTCGCCAACGCGCTGCGCACCGCGCCATCCTGGTTGTACCAGCTCGGGTCTGCGGCAAGGCGCAGGAAGGAATAAATGATCGGCGCCATCCACAGGCCCCAGCGCAGAACGCGCACCGCCTGTTCCACGACAGTCACGAATCCGGCGGCGCTGAACAAGCCCTTGAGCGGGCCGAAGCTGCGCTCGAACAGCGCGGTAAGCAGCACCAGATTGATGCTGAACAGCGGCGCGGCGATCGACCAGTTGATCACGCCCGACAGGGATTCCGCATACAGGAGTTTGACGCCCCCCGAGACGCTTCCCAGATCGATTGCACCCCACTTGCTGAACAGCGGATAAGTCACAAAGCTCGTAGTTGCCTTGCCGGCTGCCGGGAAATAGGCCGTGGCGTAGGTGACGAATTTCTCGGCGACTACCTGTAATTGGGCGGCATCGAAATACCACGCGAGCGCCCCACCCACGAATCCCCCGAGCACCGCGCCCAACCCGTACACCCGCCAAGACTGCATGCGCTGGCGGTGATAGACGAGCACTGAATGGATGTCCCGCAGCGCGTCCGCCCCAGCATACGCCGCCGCTCCGATCACAAAGCCGAGCGCAAAGCGCAAACCGCCAGAGAGCGTCGGCAAATCGTGCGCCAGGGCCAGTCCGAGCCCTAAGCCGGCAATCAAGCCGCTCAGATAGTTGAGCGGCTCGCGCATCGCTCCCGCAAAGCGGGCGAAGAAAGGCGCGCTACCGTCGAAACTTTCGAGGATGGTTTTGGCCAGTGGAAATAGCAGTAGGCCCAGAACCGCGCCCCCGAGGACAGGGTAGCTGCGCAGCCAGCCGACAACTGCCGGGGAGCCCCAAATGAGCGCACCCAACTGCACCAGCAGCACGAACAGGCCGCCGTAGATTGCCCCCCGCACCAGGCCGGCATACCAGTGCCCATAGCCTGCGACCCAGGTTGGGCGCCGTCCACGCAGCGTATCGAGCAACATCCCGGTGACAAAAAAAACTTGCGCCCACAAGCCCGCCTGCGCCAGAGCCTCGGTTAACACCATCGGACCCAGGCGCGCAACCACTGCCCAGCGCGAGAGCGTTTCGGTGGAGCCTAAGTCCGCGACGACGGGCGTGAAGGCCGCCAAAGCGGAACTGCCCAGGACGAGCAGATGCAGACGCCAGGATCGGGTCCAGCGCCGATCCATCAACAAACCCAGACCCAGCAACAGGGCTTCGTTGAAGGCAAACAGAATCATCGTGCGGCCCAGGCCAGAGGCGATCGCATCGGGCAAACCGGCCCCCAGAACGGTACGTCCCAGCCCAAGCGTGATACCGTGAGCGGCCAGCACCAGCAGCAGATTGAAGAGATAAGGTGTGGCGAGTAGCGAGAGATTGGCGATGAGTGAGAGCGACCGCCCGAAGCGGACCATGCACCACAGCGCAACGCTAAAATACAAGAGACAGCCTAACACCGCCCCCTGCGGAGTCAGCACAGCTAACTCAGCCCAGGAGGCGGGAGCCTGCCATAGCTTCGCCTCCGGACTGACGGAGGCGCTGAACAAGCCGGTGGCGATCGCCGCCGCGACCGGCACGGCGATAGGCGACCAGCGGTCACCTAATGCAAACGCCCAAAATAGGCCAGCGAGAGCCCCCAGCAACCAAGGCTGAACACCATCGACTAAGGCGCCGGTGTGGACGCCAAGCACCGAGCCCAGCGCTAGCGCCACGCCCACAGCGCTCAATCCAAGACGCCAAAAGCGTCCCTGCGCGACAGACAGGGCGTCAGTGTGGTGCATGCAAGATCAGGTGATCGGAATCGGTGACAAACTTTTTGTTATGGTTTTCGCTGAAGCGCAAGCATAACCGCTCGCGCGATCAGATGTGTACGGTTCATCGAGCCCGTATGGTCCAAATATTGGCTTGCGGAGTCAGGCCGCTTCCCGGTGGTAATACGAGAGCATACCACCAAGCCGCTCTCTACGATGAATAACGCTACTGGGGAGAGTCAACTTTGGATGACTTATCAGTTGGTTACCCAGGCCTTGGTGATTTTCGCTCGGTGTGATAATGCACCATGTATTCGCGGATGGCACGGCGCAGCGAAGCTTCACCGAAGAAGATCATACGATTAATCAGTTCCTCCTTTATGGAGCGGACGAAGCGCTCGGCGTAGGCATTCAAATTGGGAGATCTTGGCGGCAGTCGTATGATGTCGATGTCTTCGCGTTCTAGAAAGGCCTGTGAGTACTTGGTGTCGCGGTCGAGGATAAGATAACGCTTATCTAAGAGGAACCCATCGACTGACCGTGTCGCAAGTTCAATGAAAAAGAGCACGTAGTGTGTGAGGAGTCCCTGGAGCGTCCAGACTTCTACCGTGAAGAAATCTGTCGCAGCCAAGACCTCCCAGTGGGCTTTGAGAAACGTCTCCCAGGAGTTCTGCCCAATCAATTAAGAGTTGTTAAAATGTCACTGAGATCACGACGAATCCAAATGAGTTGTTCATGAGGCAGATCGCGCACAAATCTCACCGAGTCCCCGATCTTGGTGGCGTACAGCATCGCTGTATACGATTTGCCGCGTAAGAGCGCGTCTCGACAGCGTAGCTGGCCGTGGCCGCGTCGTGCGTCGGTGCGCGAGAGTTCGTCGCGTTAACTACAGAATGTTCATATAAACACGAGGGCTACTTCTTAAGAGCATACTTCTTCCCGTTGTAACGGTAGACCGGAACCTTCCCGAAGCCCGGTCCGCCGGATTCGATGTCGGGCCAGCCTTCGCTCTTGGTCTTAAGCACGACCGGTACGCCGTATCTTCAAGCAGCATGGTCCACGTATCTTTCGCACCTTTTGCAAGCAACACAAAATACTCGGCAGTGTTGCCGTAGCATAGATAGACTGCTTTCCTTCACCCAAGCTTCCGCGCTGCTGTCTGCGTTCCCAACTCTCCGATCGGCCTGTTGCGGGCCAGTCTCGCCACTGGTCTGGATGACGAGCAATCGCGTACAGGTGGACGTGACCTATGGCAATCGTGCTGTATCTGCTGATCGCCACAGTAATGTTGCTGGTGCACCATCTGCAGCCGGCGGGGCAGGAGACCGTAACCTCTTCCACTTCGCCATCCCATGCTGAGCAAAGCAAGAAGGGCTCGGAGGTCAGGCCTAAGGGCGCTCAAAAACAGCCTTGAAATTGTCAATGAGGAGTATGACCATGATTCGCACCACCTATGTTCTGGAAAACAAACTCGTCACACTAACCGGCTTTCCGCCCTCTCAAGAGCTCGACACCAAAATTGTGTGGATCGATATCGCTGCCCCCACACCCGAGGAACTCGCCGAACTGCGCCAGCATTACCGGATCGATCCCGGGGCCCATCACGGAAGCGTGGTCGAGGAAAACGAGTATCTCTATATGCGGGCATATCTCGTCATTTCCGGAGCTGACGGAGCAGCGAAATTCGGACGGGCCGCATTCGTGCTTGACGAAAAGATCATCGTTACGATCTGCGATGCGCCCGATTTTGCGCCGTTCGGTGCCGCGACGCAGCGCTGGGGGCGGCGCGCTGCCCAGATCGACAGCGCAAAGGCGCTGCTGCGAGTGCTGCTGCAGGCGGCTAACGACGGGGCGGACCTCGTAATCGAGAACATCACCGACTCGCTGGAGGAGACCACCGACCAGATCTCTGCCATCTCCGACGGCTATAACGAGGAAGGCAAGGAGCTCGGCGTGAGCGATCTCGAGGACACCATGCTGGCTCTCAACGAAAAGGAAGAATTGATCTCGAAATGTCTCGAATGCCAGCTTGCACTCACCCGCGTCGTGCGCTACCTCAACAGCGAGGTGGACGGCACGACCGAGCCACATCTGCAGATGCTCGTCGACGAGCTGGCCGCCGACGCAGCGCGGCGTTCGAGCACGACAAGGTTCGCTATCTGCAGAGCGCGGTCACCGGTATCCTCAATATCAAGCAGAGCCAGATCGTCAAGGTCTTCACGATCATCACGGCCGTATTCCTCCCGCCGACGCTGGTGGCGACGTTGTACGGCATGAACTTTGCCGTCACGCCGGAACTCTCGTGGAAGCATGGCTTTAGTTTCTCGATGTTACTGACTTTGCTCGCCGCATTATTGCCGCTCATCTACATCAAGCGGAAGGGATGGTTGCGATGAGCGAAGCAAGGGGTTGAGCATCGATAATGCACCTGGGCTTTGCCGGAGGCCAATATGGAAGTAATCAACAACACCCTTTCTGCTTGGGAGCGCTGCCTATTCTTCCCTACGATGACCCGGCTGCCGCCTGGCAGGGGATGGAACGCGCGCGGCTCGAAGTACTGTGAAAAACCTAAGCGGTTAAATATCCCTATGTAGAATTTATCTGTGCTATCGCGCAGGCTGTTCTCGGTGATGTTTATGGAAGACAGCGACAGAAGCGAGCTTGACCCCACCAATCTTCTCGATGACGGCCCCGCAGGAAAGCGCCTAACAGAGTCATCAAACCAGGAGACTGACGAGGCCACGTTCGCGAAACAGCTGGCAAAAGAGCTATATCGCCGTGCCCACAGCGGAGACTTTGCGGCCCTTGTCCTCGTCGCCGACCCACAGACATTGGGCCAAATCCGCCCGACATTGCATAAGGAGGTTCAGGATCGACTGGTATCCGAAGACTCTTACGAAGGCATCCGTCACGGATATTCAAAAAGCGTTGAACTAGTTTGCCCCGTCGCCGTCCTTTCAAGGCCACGATACGGACGTAACAAAAAGATTTCGAGTTCGGACTGCCTCGCCGGCTGCAAGAAGGCCGTTTCAACAAACCGTTGTTCACCGAAGGCGGCGAGTAGTCGGGGAGCGTAGGTGGGGTGGCAATATCGCTCAGTGCCGTCGACGAGCACGTCAATAGCTAGTCATTATTACATTATTGTCCTGATGGTATTGATCGGGTGCTGCGAGCAATCATCTTATAACAACGCGCTTCACCTCAATCGGCCGAACAGCCAGGCTTCTCAGTGAATTTCTTGCGCGGATCGACGAGAAAATCTCCAGTCTCGAGAAGGTTTCGCCCGATGAGTACGGGATAGACGAACATGCTCCGGTCCGCCAGGTTAATTCTCCCTTCAAGCCGTTTCCCGCCTAAACAGAAATCCAACCTTACCACCGGCCGCCGTTCGGCTCGCTTGCCTCTGCTCTTGATCTCCGCCCAATCCACGATTGTGCGCTCAATGGTTTCTATCTTTCCCTCGTCATCCTTGATCTGAAACACAACCTTCTCTCCCGAGCCGCCGGCAGCCGGCTTGATTTCAACAATCTTCGCGTCGATCGATGAGATCCCCGCGCCGGTGTCTATGCGCGCCTTGAGCTTCATTCGCACGTCTTCCATAACGACGTATTCTACTCGCCCCATGGTTATGGATTCGTCACCGGATCGCGGCTCAGATCTCAAATCAGTAATGAAACAGAAACACGGGACAATCGCGCACAGGATGAGATGAACGTTTTTCATAACGGACACCTTACCATTAACCGGTTGTTGATGGCGAGACACGCCCCACCGGTTCTGTCAACTCGAGTGGCAATCGTCCATAATCCTGGCATGAACCGTCAATCAAGCTATCGTGGTTATCGCTTCCCACCCGAAATCATCAGCCATGCAGTGTGGCTATACCATCGGTTCACGCTGAGCTTTAGAGACATCGAAGATCTGCTGGCTGAGCGAGGGGATCGTTACGTATGAATCCATTCGACAATGGTGCATGAAGTTCGGTCCGAACTATGCTAACTAGCTTCGCAAACGCCAAGGTCGATTGGGGGACACGTGGCTTATGGATGAGGCGGTGATCGTCACGGTCCAAGGGAAACACCATTGTCTCTGGCGTGCTGTTGACCAAGACGATAACGTCATCGACGTTCTGGTTCAGAAACGTAAAGACAAACAAGCAGCAAAACGCTTCTTCCGTAAGATGTTGAAGCACCAAGGTCGATCGCCAAGGTTGATGATGACCGACAAGCTGAAGAGCTTCAGCCGCTTCGTTACCTCCGCGACTGCTCCGATTGCTACCGGCTGGAGCGAACGTTGCCGGGCGGGATTCGCACCCGCTGAAAGACCGTGCCTTTGCACGGCGCACGAGATCATCGGCCTCAGCACGCGATAGATCTCTTCGTCGGTGCGGCCATAGGGTGCGAGGCCCATCACCTTCCACTCCTCCCCGCCAAAGCTGGAGAAACCGCATAACTCCGTGATGAGCATATAAAGCCCGCCCAAGCTTTCCGGGCCTCGGTGGCGGGACAAGGGATGCAGACGCCCGTTCCCATAAGCGTAGCAGCTTATCGAGCCCTGCTCTCCGGTGCCATCGACGATCATGCACGCGGCCTCCGAAAACGGGCTGCCGTAACACGCATAGGCCGCGTGCGTGAGGTGATGGTCGAAATTCAAGCAGCGAAGCTTGCGATTTCCGAAGCGATACCGCATGACGAGCGCAAGGTTAGCCCCGGCTTTGAGATGCGCGCTCCGCTCGCACGCTATACCCGCGAGCACGCCCCTGCCGCGGGGCATGGTAGCCTGACCAAGGCGGGCAAGGCCACGATCTGGCGCATCCTGCACGCCGGTGAGATCAAGCCGCATGAGGTGGAGTACTACCTGGAGCGCCGCGATCCGCAGTTTGAAGAGAAGATGCGCGAGGTGTTGATGGTCTACCAGGAAGTCGCCCTGCAAAACACCGCGCGCCCCTTGGCGGAGGAAGCCGGTTCGGTCATCACCGGAAGCCGGGACGAGAAACCCGGTGTTCAGGCGATCGAGACTACCGCGCCCGATTTGCCGCCCGTGCCGGAGCAGCACGGCACTTGGAACCGGGACCACGAGTACCAGCGCCATGGGACCCTGTCCATCCTCGCGGCCGTCGACTTGCATAACGGCCAAGTCATCGCGCAAGTTTCGAATGCCCGTGCCGGTGATCGCGGTGGGTGAGTGCCGGGCAAAGGACGCGCGAACGCCGGCACAAGGAAGTGCTGGCTGACCAGCAAGCGGAGCAGGGACAGCGTAGCGAAGATGACGGGCGGGCAAGCCGAGATGGGTGAGGATCTTGGCGATCACGGTGGGATCTTCGATGGCGGCGATGATCTTCAAGGGGCCGCCGCACTGGGAACACTGCTCGATGTCGAACACCCGTTTGAGCAGCCGGGCGAAACCCTCATGCGGGGCTGGCGCCGAGTGATGGGGTGCATCACCGTGGTCAGTGGAGTGTGAGTAGCGGGGAAATACGGGTCAAGTCTCCCATCCTTCTATTTTTCCAGCAAATAATCCTCGATCACCAAGGCATCCATTCCCGTGGTAAAAAAAACCGCCAATGCGTCTTCAACGGTGTGGACCATCGGCTTACCCATGATATTAAATGACGTATTGAGCAGGAGCGGTATGTTCGTCAAACGGCGGAAAGCCTCGATGAGGGCGTGAAAACGGGCATTCCATTCCCGTTTCACGGTCTGCAAGCGCCCGGTGCCATCCACATGAACCACCGCGGGCACTTTAGCGCGCACTTCTTGCTTGAAGCGCAGCGTTCGCTCCATGTACGGGGACTCCTGATAGTTCTCGAAATACTCCTCGCCGTACTCGTGCAAGATGGCCGGCGCGAAGGGTCGAAACTCCTCGCGGAATTTCACCTCCCGATTTAATCGATCCTTCATCTCGCTCAAGCGCGGATCGGCCAAGATCGAACGGTTGCCGAGCGCGCGCGGACCGAACTCCGCACGCTCCTGGATCCAGCCGAGAATTTTTCCTGCGGCAAGCCGCCTGGCCGCCTCCAAATGCACCGTTTCCGGAAGATGGCGCAATGTCCGTAGACCGCTCCACTTTGCCACATTCGTCAGGGTCTCGGCCGACACCCGAGATCCGAGATAGGGTGAGAACAATTGCTGTCGAATCTTGCGCGGCCCCGCTGTCTTCTCATAGGCGAGTAAAGCCGCCCCCACGGCGTTGCCGTCGTCGGCGGGTGCGCTAGGGATATGCAAACGCTTAAACGGTGTGCTTTCAAAAACCCGGCCCGCATAGGATGAGTTCAGCGCACAGCCGCCGCTCAGAACGAGGTTGTCGACGCGGGTTTCTTCATAGAGATTTTGCAACAACTCATCCATGATCTCGGAAAAAACCCGCTGCCAGGTATGGGCGAGATCGGCTGCTTCTAATGCAGATGCGCCTTCCGCCCGCCGATACCTGCAAAGCCGCGTAAGCGCTGCGCGAAGCTGACGCATCGGTGGGTAGCTCAAGCCGCATCCGGCGACCTTGATCATCGGCCTCAGCACGCGATAGATCTCTTCGTCGGTGCGGCCATAGGGTGCGAGGCCCATCACCTTCCACTCCTCTCCGCCAAAGCTCGAGAAACCGCATAACTCCGTGATGAGCATATAAAGCCCGCCCAAGCTTTCCGGGCCTCGGTGGCGGGACAAGGGATGCAGACGCCCGTTCCCATAGGCGTAGCAGCTTATCGAGCCCTGCTCTCCGGTGCCATCGACGATCATGCACGCGGCCTCCGAAAACGGGCTGCCGTAACACGCATAGGCCGCGTGCGTGAGGTGATGGTCGAAATTCAAGAAGCAAAGCTTGCGATTTCCAAAGCGATGCCGCATGACGAGCGCCAGGTTAGCCCCGGCTTTGAGATGCGCGCTCCGCACGCACAGTATAAAATGATAAAGCTGATAGCGCCGCATCAGCAGCGCACGCGCCCAGCCATCGAGCGGGGGGCGGGGGAGCCAGTCTGGACTCAGCAGGCCGAGCCGGCTTGCCACGCTGGCCAGAAACGGGAGGCCGCTCGCGCTCCACGAGCGGGCGATCGTAAATTCGGCGTCTTGCTCGCAATACTCCTTGACTAGATCGGCGATCCTAAATAAATGATCAGGCTCCGCATTGATCGCGCGTTTGCTCTGAAGAAAACGCTCGGCTGCCTCGGCGAACACGATCTCGCCCTCCGCATCCACGATGGCCAGGGCGGGATCGTGGAAAGTAGTCGCTAATCCGATGTAATACTGCTTCATCTACGACGCGATGCGGCTCCTTAAGTGATCCACCGCCGGTGTACACGCTTGAGCCCGAACCGCGAGACGAAGCGGATCAAGAGGTCGAGCCACGCGCTCAAGGCCACGACCCGCAGTGATACGTAACCGCACCATACCCGCCGCCAGTGCCGCTGCACTTCTCGCCCTCCATAACCCGCGCCCAGCTCGTCGAGATAGGTGACGATCGCCGCCTTGGCCAGTGCCGCATGACCACTCGCGAGGTTGTCGCTCGCGATATGGACGCTGATGATGCGCGCATCGATCCGCCAATAGCTCAGTTCATCGACGAGCTTCATATAAAACGCGCCGAGGCCGCTCAACTCGATGGCTAGATTGAGGCCGAGCAGCTCCGGCAGAAACGTCCGAGGATATTGGGAGATGGACAACAAATACAGCGGAAGCTCGAATACCGACGAAGTAAACTTACCATAGCGAACGAACTCATCCGATGAGACTTCCGGAAGATCGATGCCTTCCGATCGCAACAGCTCGCGAAAAATAGCGGCGTGACTCGCATCCGGGTCCCCGCCACCCACCTCATCGGCGTAGATCTTAACCAAACCCGCCGCGATCTCCGGGTGGCGTGCGTACAGGCAGCCGACGTTGCGCAGCCAGCACCCATCGACGAGGATCAAAGGCGCCAGTTGCACGAATAGCCACAGATACTCGTCTCTGGACAGTCGCGGCGGAGGGATAAAGGGCCGATAGGCGTCCACGGCCTGGCGATAGCTCACCTCGATCCTATGCTCGAAGGCAGCGCGGCTGTACTCGAAAGAACGTAATTCCGGAAAAAGCCGGGACAGCCACATGGCCCGTCGTGCGCGGGCGAGACAGCGCTCGACGTAGTGCTTCGCCGGGCGCGAAGACTCGGGATAGCGTTCCACGTTGACCAGGTGATAATAAAGCAGCCGTTTGTCGAGGCGCGGCGATCGTCCGCCTTGGGCCGGGCTCGCCGACGCGCCCTCAGGCTCGCCCACGCCCGTCCCAGGCCACGGGTCGTCCCCTCGGCCATCCGGCGCCTGCGGTTCTACGTTGCCTCGGGGGACCGGACCGCCCGTCGATCCCAATGTGCGGATCCATTCGACCACAATTCCGATCTCTTCCTCGGTAAATACCCGAAACATCGGGCCGCGTGCCGAGACCAGATCTGAAATCAACCGGCTGCTTTCGGGCGCTGCGGTATTCACATAGGGTGATTCCGCGAGGGCGCTCAGTAATCCCTCGATATCAGGATGTTCACCGCTAAACCACTCCTCGATCCGCCGCCCCCCGAGGAGTTTATCGCGATGATGCCCGCGAGCGTACGGCAGTTTGCGTGCGATGATCTCAGCCGCACGCTGACGCGGACTCGATCGCAAGTCTTCTCCCACAGTCATCCTTCCTTCATTGCCATGCGCGACCGCCTACCCCAGGGACCACGGATCTGCCCCTAAAAGTGGCGCGTGTTATACTAATCTAAGCACATAAAGCTCAGCCTGGCATCGTTGCCACGCACCAGAACGCAAAACACTTACCCGCGGCGCCGGAAGGGGCATTCTCAAGCGCCGCGCGTGTAAGGCAGGAACACCCATGGCCGGCAATGTCCGTTTAAATCTAGCACAACGTCTGCAGCGCTTAGAAACCCATTTAGCTCAAGAGAACCCGATCCTGCTCAATGTGGTCAAGAGCTTTCGGGCGTTGGACGCCGTCGCTTACCGCATGGGTCTGCTCGATCTTGGGGACTCCTACGCCACTCGCGTGCCTTGGTGGCCCTTGATTTCGGTACTAGGAACGTTTTCCTCGGGCAAGTCTACGTTTATCAACGATTATCTACGCTACAAGCTGCAACTCACCGGCAATCAGGCGGTGGACGACAAGTTTACCGTCATCTGTTTCAGCAGCGACGCTACGCCCCGGATCTTACCGGGCCTCGCACTGGACGCCGATCCACGCTTTCCGTTTTACAACATCAGCCGCGACATCGAGGCGGTGGCCCACGGCGAAGGCCGGCGTGTGGATGCCTATCTGCAGCTTAAGACCTGTCCGAGCGAAGCCCTCCGAGGCAAGATATTGATCGATTCCCCCGGATTCGACGCGGATCTGCAACGGACTTCGACCTTGCGGATCACGAACCATATCATCGACCTCTCCGATCTGGTGCTGGTGTTTTTCGATGCCCGGCATCCGGAACCGGGGGCAATGAAAGATACCCTCCAGCATCTGGTCGCCGAGACCATTAGCAGACCCGACTCCAACAAGTTTCTGTTTGTGCTCAATCAAATTGATGCGACCGC
>JBOIDL010000073.1:0-17578 GCA_050740435.1 Gammaproteobacteria bacterium | reverse complement strand
TCAGATAGAGTCCCGAAGGGCTGGACTTCACCAGCGGTGAGATCCAGCGAAAAGCAAAACACTCACTAAACCCTATGTCCGACGCCATTTCCCGCCGCTTACCCCAGAATTTATGCAACTGGAAGGACTAGTCTGAGCCGGCGTTATTGTCAAAGCGCCCGTTCGCGGTTGATGAGCCGCAAGCCTTCCCAAGTGCAGCCCTGGACTCCCCCGCTCCCGCAGGACCGTGAGATCTTGGTAAACCCGGGGCGGGCGGCGGCGCATGCGGGTCAAACCGCCAAATAGCGCTGAATCAGCGCGTCGGTGAGCTCGGCCGTGGCGCCGGCCGCGACGATACGGCCCTTGTTCATGATACAAAAATGGTCGGCCACGCGGCGGGCGAACGGGAGCTTCTGCTCGACCAGCAACACCGTTAACCCATGTTCCCGATTCAGGCGCAGGATGATGTCGCCGATCTCGCGCACGATATTGGGCTGTATTCCTTCGGTAGGCTCATCCAAGATCAACAGCCGCGGTTCCAGGACCAGGGCGCGTGCGATGGCAAGCTGTTGTTGCTGGCCGCCGGAGAGATCACCGCCCTGACGATGCAGCATGTCCTTGAGCACCGGAAAGCTCTCGAACACGATCGGGGGCACCCGCCGTGCTCCGTTGCGGCGCGCTCCGAGGCCCACCTTGAGGTTTTCCTCGACCGTGAGCAGCGGGAAGATCTCGCGCCCCTGGGGGACGTAGCCGATGCCGAGCGCCGCGCGTTTGTGCGCCGCAAGTGAAGTCAGGTCCGTCGCCTGCATGCGTATGACACCGGACTTGAGCGGCAACAGTCCCATGATGCACTTGAGCAGCGTGCTCTTGCCCACGCCGTTGCGGCCGATCAAACACGTGCACGAACCGGCCGCGACTTCCAGATCGAGATCCCATAGGGTGTGGCTCTCGCCGTAATAGTGGTTTAATTGCGCGACGCGTAGCATGTGAGCCTGTTCCAATCACGCCCCCAGATAGACCTCGATCACCTGCGGATGGTTTTGGATCTCCTGCATCTTGCCTTCGGCCAACATCCGCCCTTCGTGCAAGACCGTGACCCGGCGCCCGATGGAACGCACGAACTCCATGTCGTGCTCGACGACGATAATGGTGTGCCGGCCGGCGAGGGAGAGGAGCAATTCGGCGGTATGCTCTGTCTCCTCATGCGTCATCCCGGCCACCGGCTCGTCGAGCAACAGGAGTCTCGGGCTCTGCATGAGCAGCATGCCCATTTCCAGCCATTGCTTTTGGCCATGGGAGAGCACGCCGGCCCGGCCGTACCGGGATTCCGCGAGGCCGATGATCGCAAGAACTTCCTCGATGCGATCCCGCTCCGCGCCGTTGAGCCGGGCGAAAAGGCTCGGCCACACCGCCTTGTCGGTGTAGAGCGCCAGCTCCAGGTTCTCGAAGACGCTCTGGTGCTCGAAGATGGTGGGTACTTGGAACTTGCGGCCGATGCCGGCTTGGGCGATCTCGGGTTCGCTAAGGCTCAAGAGATCGACGCTCCGGGCAAAGAAAGCCGTTCCTTGATCGGGACGGATCTTACCTGTGATCACATCCATCATGGTGGTCTTACCGGCGCCGTTGGGACCGATGATGCAGCGGAGCTCGCCGTCATCGACATAGAGCGATAGGCCGTCTAGCGCCTTGAACCCGTCGAAGCTCACGGTGATATCCTCGATATAGAGGATCGGCAGACTCGAGCCATCCGGGGCCGGCTCGCTCGCCGCTCCGAAGCCATAGGTCATCAAGTCCACTCGGCGCACGGGTTTGCGCGGCCGCTGCGGCTCAAACTCCATCAGGGCGGCTCCTTGCGCCCGCGGAGTAAACCGACCAGCCCGCGCGGCAGGAACACCGTCACCAGGACAAACAGACCGCCCAATGCGAACAGCCAAACCTCCGGCAGCGCCCCGGTCAGATAGGTCTTGGCGTAGTTGACCAGCCCGGCCCCGGCCACGGCCCCGTAGAGGGTCGCGCGCCCGCCCACGGACACCCAGATCACGACCTCGATGGAGTTCAAGGGCGAGAACTCGCTGGGGTTGATGATCCCGACCTGAGGCACGTACAAGGCTCCGGCGATCCCGGCCAGCACGGCCGACAAGACGAACACCCAGAGCTTGAAGAGCTCGACCCGGTAGCCGAGGAAGCGGGTGCGATCCTCAGCGTCGCGGATGGCCACGACCACCCGCCCGAGCTTGGAGCTTACCACGGCGCGGCAAGCGACGTAGCCGAGCCCGAGGGCCAGCGCCGAGGCGACGAAGAGCCCGGCCCGGGTGCTGTCCGCGTGGACATCGAAACCGAGGAGAGTCTTGAAATCCGTGAGCCCGTTGTTGCCGCCGAAGCCCATGTCGTTGCGGAAAAAAGCCAGCATCAACGCATAGGTGAGTGCCTGGGTGATGATCGAGAGGTAAACGCCGGTCACGCGCGAGCGAAACGCGAGCCAGCCGAACACCAGCGCCAGCAACCCCGGCACCAGCATCACCATGAGCAGCGCGAACCAGAACTGATCGAAACCGTACCAATACCACGGGAGCTCTTTCCAGTTGAGAAATACCATGAAGTCCGGCAGCACCGGATCGCCATAGACCCCCCGGGGGCCGATCGCGCGCATGAGATACATGCCCATGGCATACCCGCCCAAGGCAAAGAAGGCGCTGTGCCCGAGGCTCATGATCCCGCAGTAACCCCAGATGAGATCCAGGGCGACGGCGAGCAGGCCATAGGTGAGATATTTTCCCAGCAAGGTGACCGTATAGGTCGAGAGGTGTAACGAAGAGGATTCCGGCAGCGCTAGATTGAGCACCGGCACGACGAGGATTGCGATACCCAAGAGCGTCAGTAATAGCGTTCCGCCGAGATCGCGCTTGAGCACCCCGGCCATGCGCTAACCCTCGGCCGCCCGGCCCTTCTGCGGGAACATGCCTCGCGGCCGCTTCTGGATATAGATGATGATGAACACCAGCACCAGGATTTTGGCCAGCACCGCCCCGGCGTAGGGCTCGAGGAATTTGTTGACGATCCCGAGCGACACCCCCCCGACCAGCGTGCCCCATAGGTTGCCCACGCCGCCGAACACGACGACGATGAAGGAATCGATGATGTACGCCTGGCCGAGGTTCGGCCCCACGTTCGTGAGCTGGCTGAGCGCGACGCCGGCGATCCCGGCGATCCCCGAGCCCAAACCGAAGGTCATGGCGTCCACCCACTCGGTGCGGATCCCCAAGGCCTTGGCCATGGCCCGATTCTGCGCCACCGCCCGCACCTGCAAGCCGAGCCGCGTGTGTTTCAGGATCCCTAAAAGCGCGAGAAACACCAGCAGGCCGAAGAGCGTGATGTACAACCGGTTGTAGGTCAGCGAGAGGGCGTCGTTGATCTCCAGCGAGCCGCTCATCCAAGCGGGCGTGGAGACCGATCGGTTCAACGGCGAAAAGATGCTGCGCACCGTCTGCTGCAAAACCAGGCTGATGCCGAAAGTCGCGAGCAGTGTCTCGAGCGGCCGGCCATAGAGGAAGCGAATGACGCATCGCTCAATCGCGATCCCGACGAGGCCCGCGACCAGGAATGCCGCCGGGATCGCGACGAACAGCGAAAAGTCCAGGTGCGCCGGCATCAGTTGCTGTATCACGTAGGTGGTGTAGGCGCCAAGCATGATCAGCTCGCCGTGGGCCATATTGATGACCCCCATCACCCCGAAGGTGATGGCGAGGCCGATGGCGGCCAGGACGAGCACCGATCCCAGGCTCAGTCCGAAGAAGATGGTTTCTATGAGCCCATGGATTTGAAGCTGGAACTCGATCGCGCTCAAGGCGCGCTGGGCGGCCGTGTGCACCTGCCGATCCTGCGCCTGATCGTGCAACAAGGCCGTCAGCCGATTGCGCACCGCGGGATTGAGGCTGCTCTTTAACGATTCGATCGCGGTCAAGCGAGTCCCGGGGTCGGGGCTGTCTAGCTCGATCAGCGCAAGCCCCGTTTGGATGGCCTCGCGGACGCCGGTGTCGCTCTCCTTGGCCAGCGCCATGTGGAGGAGGGCGCGCGATGATTCGTCGAGACCACTTGTGATCTCGTGTACCGCCTTCAGGCGCACCGCCGTATCGTCATGAGATAGGCTCAGACGGGCGATGGCGCCGCGCAGTGTAAGGCGCAGTTGGTTATTGATGATGACTTTCTTGAGCTTATCCTTGCCATCCGCGTGTTCTACCTCGCCGCTGAGCACATCACGGAGATCGAATGTTTCGCCCCGCGGTTGGGCGATGAATAGCCTCTTGTCGCTGGCACGGTAATGCAGTTCGTCTTGGAGCAGAGCCCTGAGCGTCGGCAGGGCACGCGGGTCATTTAATCCTTGCAGTTTTTCGACGGCCTGGGTTTTCTTGAGGAAGCTTGCGTCCTTTAATAGCTCTACCGCCGCGCCGAACGGGTCCTCCTGCACCTCCGCGGCGAACGCACGAGGCAAAAGTGGCAGCCCGGCGCTGAGGATCCATGGAAGGATCGCTAATACGCGAGGCAAGTGCTTGGTGATAAGAACACGCACGCGGGTTGTATCCACCCCCGCGCGCACGACGGCTACTCGTAAATTTGGCCGGAGCACTTCTTGGTTTTGGTATTATAGTTTCCGCAGGTGATGGGCGGCGTCCAATCGGCGATGATGTCTTTGCTCCCCGGGAGGAAATCCGACCAGGCATCGCCTTCGACCGGACCCTCGGTCTGCCACACGGTGGCGAATTGGCCATCCCCCTGGACCTCACCGATCAGCACCGGTTTGGTCAGGTGATGGTTTTTCAACATGACCGCTTTTCCGCCCGTGAGGTTCGGCACCTCGATCCCGATGATCGCCTTGGCCACGGCGTCGGTATCCGTGGTGCCGGCTTTCTCGACGGCCTTGACCCACATCTCGAAGCCGATGTAATGGGCTTCCATCGGATCGTTCGTGACCCGCTTCGGGTTCTTGATGAAGGCATGCCATTGCTTGATGAACTCCTGGTTTTCCGGCGTATCCACGCTCATGAAATAGTTCCAGGCCGCGAGATGGCCGACCAGAGGTTTGGTATCGATGCCCGAGAGCTCCTCCTCGCCGACCGAGAATGCGACCGACGGGATGTCGGCCGCCGAGACCTTCTGATTGCCGAGCTCCTTGTAGAACGGGACGTTGGCGTCACCGTTGATGGTCGAGACCACGGCCGTCTTCTTGCCTTGCGATCCGAACTTCTTGATCTCCGCTACGATGCTCTGCCAGTCGGAATGGCCGAACGGCGTGTAGTTGATCATGAGATCCGCGTCCTTGACGCCCTTGGCTCTAAGATAGGCCTCGAGGATCTTGTTGGTCGTGCGCGGATAGACGTAGTCGGTTCCCGCCAGCACCCAGCGTTTCACCCCGATGTCGTTCATCAAGTAATCGACCGCGGGTATCGCCTGCTGGTTGGGCGCGGCGCCGGTGTAGAACACGTTCTTCGAGGACTCCTCGCCTTCGTACTGCACCGGGTAGAAAAGCAGCCCGTTCAGCTCCTCGAAAACCGGTAGTACGGACTTGCGGGACACCGAGGTCCAACAGCCGAATACGACCGCCACCTTCTCCTTTTGGATCAGCTCCCGGGCCTTCTCGGCGAACAAGGGCCAGTTCGATGCCGGGTCCACCACCACCGCCTCGATCTTCTTGCCCAATAAACCGCCTTTCTTGTTTTGCTCGTCGATCATCATGAGCACGGTGTCTTTGAGCGTGGTCTCACTGATCGCCATGGTCCCCGAGAGCGAGTGCAGCACCCCGACCTTGATCGTACCCTCAAGCCCCACCGCGCCGGCCACGGCTTTCTTCGCTTCGCCGGCCGCCGCTTCCAGGGCTTTCTTTGTCTCGTCCAGCGCGCCCGCCGAGGCGTGCTGAACGGATGTCAGCCACGTGCAGGCAACGAGGACGGTCAAATAACAAACCTTGTGATTGAGCTTTGTAAACACAGCCTTCCCCCCGCATATTATAATTGAATTTGGACGCCGAGCTTGACGGCGCTCACCTCGTCGCTGCGCAAGCCGGGGGTATAGTCGAGTCCCTCGGTCGCGATGTCCCCGCTCTCATAGAACAAGGAGACGCGGGCGTTGTGGCCATCGATGACATAGTTGACCCCGGCCTCGATCTCGTCGCGCTCCGAGCTATTCTGGGGGTCGACGTTAGTGTAACGCACGTAAGGCTGGAATTGGCCGATCCAGATCTCTTGCGGGAACAGATAAAGCGCCGTCCCCGTGTAGGAATCACCCTCGAACATGCAGAAACAACCATTCGTCGCCGCATTCACCTGCGTGGAAGTGCTGATGTCTTCGAGATTGAAGTACTTGTACTCGCCCTCGAGCGTGAGCACCCCCTCGTTCGGCAGGACTTTCTCGAACAGCAGATCGACGCTGGTCCCGAAGAAATCGGCGGGATCGACTATCGTTCCGGCCCCGTCCTCCTGATACTGTGCGGCCGCGGCGAGCGTGAGGATGTCCCCGGCCTTCCCGTAGTAGGTGCTACTCGTGTAGTAGCCCGGGTTTTGTTCGATGTTTAAAAAATTGAAGCTCAGCCGCGCGGCATAGAGCAGATTGTCGTCCTGGTTCGCACGCGAGTCGTCGAGCCCGTCGAACACCCCGGCCACATACGTCAATCTGCCGCTCGGAATGAGTGTGCCCCAAAATTGTACGCCATCGTCCCGGCCAAAACGCCCCGCCTCATTGCTCGCGCTCGAGAAATCCGAGGGGTAGAAGGGCGTCTTGTTGAACTCGAAAACGTTTTGGTAGAAAGGGCCGTTCAGTTCCGCACGGTCGGCGGCTACCAGCATGCGGCCGAACCAGACGTTGAGGTATTTGTTGAATTCAAATTTGCCGATGGCGTCGAGCATCCGCAAATCTCCATCGTCGCTGCAGTTCTCGCACTCCGTATTGAATTCGAGCTTGAGGTACTCGAAGAGCTGCCCGTTCAGGTACAGGCGGATGTTGTTGAGGTCGAAGTCTTTCGACCACTTCCCGCCGTCGCGCCCCGCGATGTCTTCGGTCGCCGCAAAGCTTGTTCTAAGCCCAGCGCCGACGCTTATCCACTTCGTCTCGTCGATCTTGAAGGTGGCGCCGGCCTGCGCCAGTGGACTGGTACATAAACCGGCGACCAGCATGGCACCGGCAAGCCGCTGATGGCTTTGAAGGACTCGTAATGTCTTTAGGTTCATTGTTGACTTTCTCCCCGTTACTTTCGTAAACGCGTTAGTGTTGTACAAACGCACATTACTCTAATAGTACTGTACGTTAAATGCAACACCCTCACGGAATTCCCGCTAGGATAGGACGCGTCAACGAAGGGAGTGGGGGCAACAACGATGCCACGACATGGCGTTTACTTTCGGCTAAGGAGCTAAGCTGGTATGATATTAATTAGTTCCGTAAACATATATAGTTAATCGCAACTTCTACAAGCATCTGTTGGCATTCCAGATGCCCCGGGGTAGACATGCTTAGGTAGTGATCCAAAGGTGTGCGCAGCCAGTAGAAACCGCACCAATCGGGTTCGTTTCTTTGTTGCAACAGGTTTCAAGGATATGTTGCAAGCGCGTCACAGGGACCGTCGCGGTCCTTTCTTAACTCAAAGCGCCGCCGCAACTACTGCCCACCCCTGCGGTACATCCATAACAATGGTCAGCCACTCGGATGGGATTCCCCTCGAGATCGATCTCCATTAGCTCATGCAGACGGAGGCGCCGTTTGTCGGCCACGTGCAGCGGCAGGCCCAGCATTTGATTGAAATCGCAATCATAGACAAAGCCCTGCCAGTCCACGCTGATGAGCGACCGGCACATTACCGCCTCCAGATTTGCGTCCTGGTGCGCATGACGCAGCAATCGCATATAAGGCGTGAACTGACCCTTGGAGATGAGCAGGCTGCCAAAACGCTGGATAGGCATATTCGTGAAGGCATAGAGCCGGTTGAAGACGATCCCGAATCTCTCGCCGAGATGCTTGCGGTAAGACTCCTCCAGCATCGCTTGTGGGGGCGGCAGGCTGGGACCCTGCGGGTTATAGACCAGATTCAGTATGAGATTGGTGTCGGGCACGCCATAGCCGAAGGCATTGAGCTTCAACAACGCGCGTATGCTGGCGTCGAATACTCCTGCGCCGCGCTGCCGATCCACATTTTCCGCAAGGTAACAAGGCAGCGAGGCGGTGATCTCGACACCCTGGGCGGCGAGAAAGCCGGCCAGATCCTCCTGGGCGGGTTGCTCCAGAATAGTCAGGTTACAACGATCGATGACCTGTACCCCTAGCCGGCGCACAGTGCGTACCAGGTCACGGAAATGCGGGTTTAACTCCGGCGCACCACCGGTCACATCCAGGGTCTTGATAGTTGACGCCTCTAAGAAAGCCATCACCTCATCGATGGTCTCGCGGCTCATTTCTTCGGTACGATTCGGACCGGCGTTGACATGACAATGGACACAGGTCTGGTTGCATCGATAGCCGAGGTTTACCTGCAGGGTATCCGGCCGCTTGCGGCGAATGGCGGGAAAATCCGTGGTTTCAAGCAATTGCAACGTGGGGTGCATGGAAGTGTTTCCCTATCGGAACGATGTTGCCAGATATAAGCTCAACGCCGAGAATGTGGCTGCATCTGGGAGTGTTACCACCCAGGGGTTACGGTATCTTAGTATCGCGCCTGGCCGATGCATTAGCCAGCATCACCGGTCAACCTCTCGGCTCTACGCTCTTCAGCAATCTAAGGCCCAGGCCGCTCACCGCGACGAACGCCATATCTTCAGCGACACTTGACCATCGCAGGGGGCGGGCGAGGAACGCGCCGAAACACCCGCAGTTCTCGATCGGAATTTCGCGCAAGAGCGTCGTGACTGCAAGCGCCGTGTAAGCGATATGAAAGCACAGCGTCGCAAGCACGGAGGTCCGCAGCCGTTGCCCCCACAGCATGTTGAGACCGATCGTAAATTCCAGCAACGCGATTCCGAGGGCCAGCGGCAGCAACAAGCTTTCTGGAACCGGGAGCTGATAAGTCGCGATGATCTCTGCAAAAGCGCGATTGTCGAGGAGCTTACCCACCCCGGTGGCCACGAAAAGCACTCCGAGAAAGCAGCGGATTACAATGAGCACGAGAGCGGCTCGCCGCACCCGCCTAGTTAGCAAGTGCAGTTCCAGCGGGCCGGTCTTGGCGTCGCGAATTGGCGATCGTCCAGTCGTAGTCGCTGAATCGCAGCGCATAGTCTTCGGGTATGGAGTCCGCGACGTAACGGTTGATGTAGGCGATCAAGCTCGGAGCGTGCGCGGGCGTGAAGTCTTCCGTATAAAAATCCAGGATCTCGCTGACATGGATGATCTTGTCTGCGTGATCGACGCGCAGGTTTCGATTCTCCGAAAAGAATTTGCCGGTCTCGCGCTCAAGCTCCGCGTCCAGCAGCTTTCCGCTGAAGGGTTTCTTAGGCAGGATAGGGCAGCCGAGCGCGACGCAGTTAAGCGCAAAGTGGACCCGCGGCTCGCCGAGCTTGCGGATGACGTCGTTCTCATAAGCATAGAGTGACATCGGTCTGCCGCCGATGTTGAACTCTCGCAGCACGAAGAAGCGAATCTTTCGCCATCCCGCGTGGGTGTCGGGAATGCCGAGATCGATCACGTTGTACATGGACAGGGCGTTGTAGCTATTGATGTAATGAGCCAGGCGCTCCCGTGGATGGGAAAACGCGCTTGCCGGGGTACGGGCGATATACACGACGTAACGCTCGAGGTCCGCTCGATCGCGCCGCAGCGCTGGGAAATCCACTTCGCCGCGATCATTGACGTAGTTGTGCAGCACCCGAGCGTATGCCTGGATCGGCAATTCGCCTCGAATATCATCGGTTAACTCCGGTAGCTTGACCAGCGACGCGCAACCCGAGAGGGTCATTTGCACTAAGAGGACCGTAACCCAGGGGCGTTGAGTTGTCCCTTGCCTGGTCCTTTGTTCAGGCACTGCGTTGGTCTTACAGGCTGGCCGGTTTAACAGTGTTGTCCAGGACGGCCTGCCGCTGCCTGCCCCTGAGGTACTTGCGAGGGAGATCCCGCGGAGCGATGTCGCGGCCTTGCAGGGAGACTTTGGCGGCTTCGCCGGCCGTGGCGCCGGTCAAGGGATCCCACAGCCGTTCGCCTTCCGCGGTTGCTAGCTTCAAGGGACGGAGGATGTAGGTGTCCCGTTTGGCGTTGTGCAGACACATCGAGATGGGGCCGTCGGCCGAGGCCACCATGAAAACGCATGCGTGCACCCGTTCACGCTCGAGCCGGCAGGCATCCATGAAGTTATGGATGAAAAACGACAGTTTATTGATGCGGCCGCGGGCGGCCCAGAGATCCGATCTCGCCGCCCATAACGTCCGGGTTAGCCAGCTCACGCCTTGCCACCAAAGTCCTGGGCTGAGCGCAAAGGCCTTGATCGCGGCATGCACGGCGGCGCGGCGATTTCTGCGGTCAAAGCGTACCTCCGCGGTCTGATTCATCACGGGCACGATAAAGGCCGGGACGTCGAAGAACTCGTAGAGATTGCCGTTGATTTCGAAGGCCATCGCGTAGCGGTTGCAGCGCGGGTGACCCACCATGAACGTATCAAAGCGCAGATCGGCGCCGGCGCCTTGGTTGATCTGATCGATCACGGTGTCCGAAGTGATACCGGCGCCGCGCGCTCTCAGCACGCCGCGGCCGGTATCGGCTTGTGGCTGAAACGAGACCATCCGCACCACATCGGCGTGCTGGCGAAAGAAGCGGACCAGGGCTGGGATCTCATGAAAATTGCCGTCAAAGACGCTGGTGTTGAAAAACACCGAAAGCGGTAAGCCTCGCGCGCGATCGATGTATTGCTCTCGAATCCCGTTAAGCTCGACTTCGGAGCCATAACCCTTTCTTTGTTGGGTCAAATCGACGTGGAAGGCGACATCGGTGAGTCCCGCCTCGCAGAGCGCCGCGAGCAGCGCGCGGGTGGCGCGGATGCCGTTCGTGAAGAGCGAAGCCCGCATGCCGTAGTGGATGATCCGCTGCACGATCTGGATGAGCTCGGTTCGGTTCCTGAGCGTCGGATCGCCGCCCGTCACCTGCACATCCGTATTCTCCCCGTAGTGTCGATGGATCATCTCGATGCGGCGAAAGACCTCTTGGAGCGGTACATCCTTGACCGCCTCGGAGGTGTCCGAGAGATAGCACAGCGTGCAGTCGAGATTACAGCGCTGAGTGATTTCGAGCGCCACGCAGCCGATGGCCCAGCGCTTGCCCGCGATCTGCTCGGGCGTCCAGCAGCCGATGTCCAGCAGACGCCCGCGCAGGGCTTCGCGACGCTGGGTGGGCTGCGGCAGGCTCGTGTAGGGCGGCCATGCGTGAATCTCTTCGGGGCTCAAGTAGTTGACTTCAAGACCCTCGGCGGCACCGAGCGCCCCAGCCGGCGCCCTGTCGCGAAGCTCGGGGCTCATAGGCTCCGCGAGCGGCGAGCGCTCATTTCGCCCGAGCGTGTTCATATCCCCGGCTACCTCTGAAATCGTTCAAGGCCCAATCATAATCGAGAAACTTGATCTTTGCCTCTTGGCTCCGAATCAGGATCTGCCCGCCGGGATCGTCGGTCAGCTGCTGCGCGTACTGGGCGAAAAACTGTTCTCGGGACCGGATCCCTTGGAAACCGCTCGAAAAATCTTCGCGGTACCAGTCGAAGATTTCGGACACTTCAAGGGTCTGGGTCGCGCCATCATAGCGATTGCGCGAGCGGTCCGAGAGAAACCGCACGACTTGCTCCTCGAGCTGCGCGGCCAAGCGATCGGCGAGGTAGGCTTCCTCGCGCAGCATCGGGCAGCCGATGGACGCGCAGTTAACCGCCATGTGGATGCGAGGTTCGTCATAGACGCCCGGGGCGCGAATGATGCCGTGTTCGATGCCGTCCAAATGCTGCTCTTGGCCCAAGAGTTTGAAGAAGCGCTTTTTCCATGGGTTGTCGATAAACCGTCCGAAATCCCGGATCGACTCGAGGTGCGGATAACGCGTGAGGATCAATTCGACGGTGAAGGCGTTGTAAGCGTTAAGGAGAAACGCGACTTGTTGCGCTTTGCTCCAAGCTTCGAACGCCGGCAGCATCACCGAGGACAGCGTACCCAAATACGCCTTCAGCTCGGTACGTTTGTTTTTAAATTCGGCATAGCGCACCTGTGAGGCGCTGCCGCCGTCGATCAAGACGACGTGTTGGCGTAACAATTCAGTCCACGCGCGGTGGCTATGATCGAAACTCCCCCCGGCGGCGTAGCTGAGAGGCAGCAGGGCATAAGTCAAGATAGCAACGAGTCGCTTCATCAACGTACTGGTTAGCGCCTCAAGGAGACAAACCGTTGCGCGAGACGGGTGAGCCGCCGGGCCGCCTTGACGGTGTTGACGGCCATGGCGAGGGCTTGCGGTTGGCCGATGACCCCCACCAGACACTTACCGCGCGTGACGGCAGTATACAAGAGATTGCGCTCGATCATCGGGATAGTGCTGGGTGGCCAGCAGCGTCCCCCAGCGGACCTCCGGTTTGACCCGTTGGGAGGCGGGTTCTAGACAGGCGTATCGCCTCATGCCGATGTTCCCGGATCCGTATCCGGGTATAATGAAGGACCAGAAAAAGCCACCGTCTGGGGCATGCGCTATGCGAAATACCGACCGACGGACCGATGACGCGGAGGCGGCACAAGAAGACGAACGCCCGGGGAACGGGAAGTTTCCGGTCGTCGGGATCGGGGCCTCGGCGGGCGGGTTGGAGGCGTTCAGCCAGTTCCTTGCGCACCTGCCGGACGATACCGGCATGGGCTTTGTGCTGGTGCAGCACCTCGACCCCAAGCACGAGAGCAGGCTCGGTGACCTCTTGGCTAAGTCCACGCGCATGGCCATCGAGGAAGCGACCCACGGCCTGCCGGTCGAGCCCGACCACGTCTACATAATTCCGCCGAACACGACGCTCTCCATCGCCGCGGGTGTCTTGCGGTTGGAGCCGCGCGGCGAGGCACACGGCCCGCACCTGCCGATCGACCACTTCTTCAAGTCGCTGGCCGAGGAGCGGCAGACGGGTGCCATCGGCGTGATCCTGTCGGGCACCGGCACGGACGGCACGCTGGGGCTCCAGGAGATCAAGGCGGCCGGCGGCATCACCTTCGCCCAGGACGAGCAGACGGCCAAGCACGCCGGCATGCCGCTAAGCGCCCTCCGCAGCGGCTGCATCGATCGGGTCCTGTCTCCTGCCGAGATCGCCCGCGAGCTAGCGCGGATCGGCCAGCACCCCTACCTCGCCCCGGCCGAGACCGAAACCCGCGCCCCGCAAGCGGTCGCCGAGGCGCATCATTTCAAGAACATCCTGGCCCTCTTGCGCTCCGCCTTCAACGTCGATTTCAGCGCTTACCGGGACACGACCGTCAAGCGGCGGATCATGCGCCGCATGGCGCTGCACACCAAGGAGAGCTTGGCCGACTATGCCCAGCACCTGGAACGGGACCCCGCCGAGCTCGACGCCCTCTACCAGGATATCCTCATCAACGTCACCGGCTTCTTCCGCGAGCCGGAGACCTTCGAGGCGCTCAAGACCCGCGTCTTTCCCGAGATCATCGAGGGCAAGGAGCTGAACACACCCATCCGGATCTGGGTACCGGGCTGCTCCACGGGCCAGGAAGCCTATTCTCTGGCCATCGCGCTCTCGGAGTTCCTGGAAGACAAGCCCGTGCGCCCGGCGATCCAGATCTTCGCCACCGATCTCTCCGACACCGTCTCGCTCTCCAAGGCGCGGGAAGGCATCTATCCGGAGAACATCGAGGCGGAGGTATCGCCCGAACGGTTGCGCCACTTCTTCAGCAAGGAAGACAGCCGCTACCGGGTCAGCAAGACCCTGCGGGAGATGGTCGTCTTCGCCAAGCAGAACGTGGCATCCGACCCGCCGTTCTCGCACCTGGATCTCATCAGTTGCCGCAACCTGCTGATCTACCTTGCCCTGCCGCTGCAAAAACGGGTCATCCCGACCTTTCACTACGCCCTGAACCCGGCCGGATTCCTGGTGCTGGGACATTCGGAGACGGTGGGCGCGTTCACCGATCTCTTCGGTGTCGTGGACCAGTCGCATCGCATCTACGTGAAGCAAACGACGGCGGCGCGGCAGTATCCGCACTTCCACGCCGAGGACCATCGCCCGGGGGCCGAGCGCGGCCGCATGCTCGCGGAGCCTGGCGAATATCGCTGGCACTTGAGCCGCGCCCACGCGATGCGCAACGCCGAAGGTGAAGTGCTGATGTGGATCGGCTCGAACACCGAGATTCATGAGCAAATGCAGATGACAACTGAGTTGCGGAAGCTCGCCGCCGAATTGTCCGATGCCGACCGCCGCAAGAACGAGTTCTTGGCGATGCTGGCCCA
Organism: Gammaproteobacteria bacterium; assembly: GCA_050740435.1. Lineage (GTDB taxonomy): Bacteria > Pseudomonadota > Gammaproteobacteria > JACCXJ01 > JACCXJ01 > USCg-Taylor. Next base: position 3,181 of record JBOIDL010000073.1, on the reverse strand, counting down.
TGAGCTGCGCAACCCCCTGGCCCCGATCCGCAACGCCCTGGAAGTCCTGCGGCTCAAGGCGCGCCGCCGCAACCGTCAGCGATCGGAGGACGAGGCCGTCCGATCGGCGTGCTCGATGATGGAGCGGCAACTCGGCCAGATGGTCCGGTTGGTGGATGACCTGCTCGACGTGAGCCGCATCAGCCGGGGCAAGATCGAGCTACGCAGGGAGCGGAGCGAGCTGGCCTCCGCCGTACACCACGCCGTCGAAGCCGCCCGCCCGCTTTGCGAGCGCATGGACCACGAGATGACGGTCACCTTGCCGCCCGAGCCGGTGTACCTGAACGCCGACCCCATTCGGCTGACTCAGGTGGTGGGCAACCTGCTCAACAACGCCGGCAAGTTCACCGAACGGGGCGGTCGCATTGGGGTGACGGTCGAGCGCGAGGACGGAGAGGCCGTCGTCCGGGTGCGGGACACCGGTATCGGTATCACCGCCGAGGAGCTTCCCCGGATCTTCGAGATGTTCACCCAGCTTGATACCTCGCTGGAACGTTCGAGAAGCGGGCTGGGCATCGGCCTGGCGCTGGCAAAAAACTTGGTGGAGCTGCACGGCGGCACGGTGGAAGTCCACAGTGCCGGTCTGGGTCAGGGGAGTGAGTTCAGGGTGCGTCTGCCGATCGTGGTGGAAACGCCCGAACTGCCGCCCGAGCCGACCGCCCGCGCGCCGACGCCCATGACCGCCCGCCGCATCCTCGTTGTCGATGACAACCGCGACTCGGCAGAGTCTCTCACCATGCTGTTGAATCTCACCGGCTACGAGACGCACACCGCCTATGATGGTCTCGATGCGGTGGAAGCGGCGGCGACGTTCCGGCCCGACGTCATCCTGCTCGACATCGGCTTGCCGAAATTGAACGGCTTCGAGGCGGCGCGCAAGATACGAGAACAGCAGAGCGACAAGAGTCTGGTGCTGGTTGCCCTGACGGGGTGAGGTCAGGAAGAGGACCGCCGCCGCTCCGAGGAGGCCGGGTTCAACGCCCACATGGTCAAGCCGGTGGATTACGCCGCCCTTACGAAACTGCTAGCCGAGTTGCCGGCGGCGACGGTTTGAGAAGCGAGGAGTGGCCGGGCGGTAAACGAAAAGTCAGTTTGCGCATCGCTTCGCTCGGGACGAGCGTCACGGCCCCAGTTGAACTTTGGAATCGGTGGTAACTGCATCTTTCAAGACCTGGCCTACATCCTCATCAACGCCGATGGTTGCCGCAGATCGCGAACTCCGCTCCGCGCGAGCTTTATCCGAGCAGCGCCAGCATTTCATGCAGCCGGGTGAATTTTTCGCGCGGTTTTCCCTTGGGTTTACCCCGCTCGACTTCGGCGGCGTCGAGCTTTATCCAACCGTCGTAATTGACCGAGCGCAAACCGCGCTGTTCGATGAGCGCTAGCACACCGTCCCTGCCGCTTTTCGGGTCCGGTGTCGCGAGTGCGTCGAGATCCGCAAGCAGCGAACCGACGGTTTCCACGCTGCAAGCGCGATTGGTCCCGATGATCCCGGTCGGACCGCGTTTAATCCAGCCCGCGCAATAGAGACCGGGAACGACACTGCCGTCACTGTCGAGTACGCGCCCGGCGCGGTTTGGCATCACGCCGTTGCGCTCGTCGAAGGGCGCCTCGGAAACCGCCACCCCTTTATAGCCGATGCTGCGGAACAAGATCCCGCATTCGAGCGTGCTGATTTCTCCCGTGCCTCGCGCGGATTGCTGAAACGGTGCCCCTTGCAGCCGATTGCGTTCCAGCACCACACGCGCAAGCCGCCCCTCGGCTTCGAGCCGCACGGGACTGTGCAGGAATTGGAAAATACAGCGGCGGTGCTTGCTCGGCGTGCGCCGGGCGAATTCACGGAAGATCTCGACATTCTTGGCGCTGACCACGTTATTCTTGTCGGCAAGCTCTGCCTCGCTTTCCGGATTCAGCGTTAACTCCAAGGGGTCGACGCGGGGATCGCAATCGCCCAGTTCACCGAACTCGCGCAATTCGCGGCTGGTGAATTTCGCTTGCGCCGGTCCGCGGCGTCCGATTGCATGGATTTCCCGCACTTTGCTCTCGGCCAGCGTATCGAGCGCGTGCTCCGAGATATCGGTATGTCTTAAGTCGTCCGCCGTTTTGGCCAGGATACGGCAAACATCCGCGGCCACGTTGCCCTGGCCGATGATGACCGCGACCTCGTGCGAGAGATCAAACACCCGGTCGCGATAATCGGGATGACCGTTGTACCAGCCGACGAATTCGGTGGCAGTATGGCTGCCGCGGAGATCTTCGCCCGGGATCCCGAGCCGCCGGTCCGTTTCCGCCCCGCAGGTGAACAGGACGGCATGATAGTTCTGGCGCAGCTCGCCGAGCGTGATGTCCTTGCCCACGTTGATATTGCCGAAAAATGAAAACTCGGACGAACGCGCGAGCTTGTCGTAGACGAGGATGACTTGTTTGAGCTTGGGGTGATCGGGCGCGACGCCGCTGCGCACGAGCCCAAAGGGCGAGGCGAGCCGCTCGAACATGTCCACGCGCACGGCGGGTCCGGACTTGATCAGGGCTTCGGCGGCGTAGAAGCCGCTCGGGCCGCTGCCGACGACGGCAACCTGTAATGGGTTTTCAGGGGTTCCTAAGGTATTCATCTATCCTCTGCGCACGCGCAACATATTTCTATCAATACCCTAACTCCGCTCGGCGCGCCTCGGCCGTGGGCAGCGGATCTTGTTTGTTATCGATCACGGGTAAGTTCGGGGCACGTTCGGCATTGATCTGTATCCAGTCTTTCAGGTTGTCGGGAATGTCTTCCCCCTCATGGATGGCATGTACCGGACACTCGGGCACGCAGGCGCTACAGTCGATGCAGACCTCGGGGTCGATATACAGCATGTCATCGTCCCCATGGAAGCAGTTCACCGGGCAGACCGTGACGCAGTCGGTGAAGCGGCACCGGAGGCAATTTTCGGTTACGATCGTGGTCATTCGGATCTCCTCGCGACGCAGTGGAAGTGGTTTAGTATTCCGGCTTGGAGGGCGCGCATCGCCGATCTACGCGGCCTCGCCGCTGAGCAGCAACACCTCGCCGCGGTTCATCTCGAGCGCATCCCCGCTCCAGCGTTGGTAACGGCCATTGAGATAAGCGGGCGTGACCGGCAGGCCCAGCCGTGACAAATGC
>JBOIDL010000072.1:0-17711 GCA_050740435.1 Gammaproteobacteria bacterium | reverse complement strand
TATTGATCTCGCTCATCGCCGCCACGGCCTTGCCGACCACCTCCCCGCCTTTCTCCGCGTGCTCGCGCGCGCTGACCGCGAGCTGGTTCGCTTGTTGGGCATTATCGGCATTCTGGCGCACCGTGCTCGTAAGCTCTTCCATGCTGGATGCGGTCTCTTCGAGGCTGGCGGCCTGCTCTTCGATGCGCTGGGACAGATCCGTATTGCCCTGGGCGATCTCCTGGGAACCCTTCTGGACGGCAGGGGCCACCGACCGCGCCTCCGAAACCAGCTGCGCCAAGCCCCTCTGCGTGGTCTTGATGGTGTGTAGGAGCCAACCGACCTCGTCACGAGTGTCAATGGCAAATTCGTTGTCAAGCTGGCCGTTCGCGACTTTCTCCAGGATCCGGATCGCGCCTTCGAAGGGCCTGACGAAGATATCGATCAAGTGAATGTACAGCCACGCGCCCAGGGCCATGCAGAAAGCGATGCCGCCGGCGACAGCATAGTGCTGAGCCGACGCTTGCTCGTACAGAAGATAAAGCGAGGGCAGGGCGAACACCGCCGCCAGGATAAATAGCTTCTTCCCAAACGATAATTCATCGTAGAATTTCAGTCTCATGGTCTTGTCCTCTCCGGATCGAACCGGCTTATACGACTTCTAGGGTTCACCCCGGGTTTGCGATCCGCCTTAATGGGTAACCGGTTGTTCCGCCGTCGGGACGCCCGCCTCGACCAACCGGTCGATATCGAGCAGAATGACCATTTTGTCCTCGACCGTGGCGAGCCCTTTAACGAATTCGGTGTTCACCGAAGAGCCGAAATCGGGCGCCGCATTGATCTGGTCAACGGTTACATTGTAGACATCTGAGACGGCGTCCACGACGAATCCCATGGTACGCTCCCCGCCCCCGCCCTTGACCTTGAGCACCACCACCACGGTGGTATTGCCATAGGCCACCGCTTCCATATGAAATCTTTTTCGCAGATCGACGATGGGCACGATGGTGCCGCGGAGATTGATGACGCCGCGAATGTACTCCGGTGTGTTAGGGATCTCCGTGGCCGTATCCCATCCCTTGATCTCCTGTACACGGAGGATATCGACGCCGTATTCCGCGCCGGCGAGGATAAAGGTCAAATATTGACCCGCTGCCGTAGATATAGATCGGGTAGTCTCGTTTAACTGATGTCCTAGATTCATGCTGCGCTCCTATGCGGCCCTTACCACCGCTTCATGGGTATCGGTTCTAAATCCGACAGCTACAACGTTCCTTGACAACTCCACCACCCCTGGGACATCGAGGATCAACGCCACCGTGCCGTCGCCGAGTATCGTTGCCCCGGAAATACCCCGCACACGTGTATAGTTCGTTTCCAGACTCTTGATAACGACCTGCTGTTGCGCGAGCAGCTCATCGATATAGATACCCGCGCGTTGGCCATCGTCTTCGACGACGACCAAGATCCCGCTCTCGATCCGCTCGCTGTCGGGAACCACATTGAACACCTCATAAAGCCTAATAATCGGCAGGTATTCCGCGCGCAGCTTGTAGATCTCGCCCTTACCGGTGATCCGGCTGACGCACCTCGGAACAACTTGAAGTGATTCCACGATCGAGACCAGCGGGATGCTATAAATGTGCCGCCCGATCCGAACCAGTTGACCATCGAGGATCGCCAGCGTAAGCGGCAAGCGGATCGTAATAGTCGATCCCAGGCCTTCTTCGGATTTGATCTCGATGCTCCCGCCGAGATCCTTGATATTGCGTCTGACGACGTCCATGCCGACCCCGCGGCCCGAGATGTCCGTGATTGTATCGGCGGTAGAAAACCCAGGCTGGAAGATAAGCTCGTGGATTCTATCCTCGGCAAGCGCCTCGTGCTCGCCAGCGATCCCCTGCTCACGGGCGCGCTTTAGAATCTTCTCCTTATTTAATCCCGCGCCGTCGTCCGCGACCTCGATCACAATGTTTCCGCCTTGGTGATAAGCGTGGAGATGCACGCGACCGGTCTCGTCCTTGCCGCACGCCTTGCGTACCTCGGGGAGCTCTATTCCATGGTCGAGGGAGTTCCTGACGAGATGCACGAGCGGGTCGCTGAGCTTTTCGAGCACCGTCTTGTCGATCTCGGTTTGATCGCCTGAGACCGTGAGATCGATCTTCTTGCAAAGCTGCCGGCTCATATCGCGCACGAGACGCGGGAAACGATTAAACGAGAAACTGATCGGTAACATGCGAATTCCGAGCACGCTATCTTGGAGCTCGCGCGTGTTACGGGCCAACTGGATCAGACCGTCGCGGAGCTTGTCGATCTTGCTGGCCGCCAAGTCCTCACCGATCTGGCTCAGCATGGACTGGGTGATAACGAGCTCACCCACGATGTTGATAAGCGCATCGATCTTTTCGATGTTGACGCGGATTGAAGATGCATCCCCGGCCGATGGATCTTTCCTACGCTCCACGAAGGTATAAGCTTTGTCCGCGCCCGGCGCCGGTCCAGTCACCGGCGCGGAGAACCGGCTAGCATGGGGCGCGGGATCCTCGGGTTGCATCGGAACGATCTGGCCGCTAACTCCGGCATTCGGCGGCAAAGTAGTTCGCGCAATCGGTGTTATTTCGAGGTCGCAGTCGCTCTCAACCCACTCAAATATTTCCGCGATCTGCGTACGCGGTATCGCCCCGTGCAGCATGAGATCCCAGCCGAGGAAACACGCCTCGGGGTCGAGATCTTGGAAGCGCGGAAGCTTGGAGACATCGATTGACACATCTAGATCCCCAAGTAAGGACAGCTCCCTGAGCATCGGCAGCGGGTCATTCCCGGTCGTCAGCAAGTGCCGATGGGGGCTAAATTTGATATGCCACCCGTGCGCCGCATTGTCCGTGACAGCACCCTCGACTTTTTTTGGGGCAGGGCTGGCCGTGACGCTTCCTCGATTGCCGTTCTCGAGTATCTCTTCCAGTTGCTCCCGGAGCCTGCCGCCGCGTTCGGCGTCGTGGCCTGTGTTGTCCCTCACCGTCGCAAGCACGTCGCGTAAGAAGTCGACGGCTTGGAGGAGACGATCGACAACGGCTTGCGTGACCGCGCACTTCCCTGACCTTACCCTGTCCAACAGGGTTTCGATCACATGGGTAAATTCGGTTATAGTGGTGAACCCAAACATGCTGCTGCCGCCCTTAATCGAATGTGCCACCCGGAAAAGGGTGTTAATCGATTCAGGATCGGCATTCCCGGGGATCAAGGCTAGGAGCCCGGACTCCATCACTCCGAGTCCCTCGAAGCTCTCTTCAAAAAAGGTTTGGTGAAACTGGGATAAATCTACCGCCATAAAGAGTTCCCTCGTAGGCCCCGCTATTCTCGAGGCTCGCTGCTGATTAGCTTGCTGGTCGCGCCGTGCCGTATGCAGTAATTCGCCGCGAGCGCGCCCGAAGGCATACGCGCTAGGCGATCACCCGCCTGATAGTGGCGATGAGTTGATCGGGATTAAACGGTTTCACCATCCAGCCCGTGGCGCCTGCCACTTTACCCTCGATCTTTTTTTCTGGAGACGATTCCGTGGTCAGCGTGAGGATGGGGGTGAACCGGTATCCGGGTAGCTTGCGCAGCTCCTTGATGAGTGCGATTCCGTCCATATTGGGCATGTTGATGTCGGTCAAGACAAGATTGACGTTACCGCTCTGCGCCCGATTCAATGCGTCTACACCGTCGACGGCCTCGATGACGTCAAAGCCGGCGTTTCTCAAGGTGAACGACACCATGTCACGCACGGAACGCGAGTCATCGACCGCCAAGATCGTTAACACCGTTGCATCTTGATTTTCTCCACGAGCCATGACGCGATTAATACGGAGCACCCCGCCTTTAGGCATCTCGATTATCGTTAATACGGAAAATTACTTTAATAGCCCAAATCTTACGCTCCCGTGTGTGGTTCCAAACATCAAACATCGCCAGGTGCTCATAGAATCCACCCCGGCGCGGACCGTGTGGACCGGCTTACGTACCTTCGTCGAGATTCTGGCGAATAACGCGATTAACGCGCGACCCGTGAAGCTCACGAAGGCGCCTGAGTCGGGCCTGCGCGCCCTCATGGCTTACTAACTTATTGGTCTCAATGGAAGAAACGCCTGCCATGCCAGGCAATAGTTTACTGGATCACTCTTTGCTTTCTTCCGTCGAGCCAATGCCCGAGAGGGTATCCCTATCGAATCCTATTTATAAAATCAAATGCTCAAAGGGCTGAAGAAAATGTGTGATCAACGGCAATCACACGGCGAGGTGCGCGATGGTTTCGGCGCAGCCTAGTTCCGTGCTAAGCCGCACTCCGCGCCCGGGAAGTCGATCCCCGATACGCGTCCTGGCTGTTACCAGTGGCAAGGGCGGCGTGGGTAAAACCACCGTCGCCATAAACCTAGGCCTCGCTTTTGCCGCCCTCGGGAAGGCCGTGACCCTGCTCGACGCTGACCTCGGATTGGCCAACGTCGATGTTCTGCTGGATCTTAAACCGGTGTTAAATCTATCGCATGTCATCGAGGGTAGCTGCGGCATTGAGGATATTGTGCTACGCGGCCCCTACGGAATTAACGTCATTCCGGCTTCCTCCGGGATCAGACGTATGACGGCGCTGAGCGTCACCGAACATGCCGGGCTGGTCAATGCATTCAGCGCGCTCGCACATATGACCGATGTACTGATTATTGACACAGCCACTGGATTATCCGACAACGTCATACGATTTTGTACGGCATCCCAAGAGGTCATTATCGTCGTCTGTGATGATCCTAGCTCGGTAGCAGACGCCTACGCGATGATCAAGATATTGCATAGCAATCACGGGCTATCCCGGTTTCGGGTGCTCATGAACATGGCGCACAGCGCCCAAGAAGGACAGGCGCTTTTCCGAAAGCTTGTAGTAATCACGGAACAGTTCCTCGACGTCGCTCTTGACCTCATCGGTACGATCCCATACGACCATCGCATCACCAACCTGGCTCTGCACCGGCGCGCTCTCTATGAGACGCATCCAGAGAGCGCCACCGCGGCGGCATTCAAGAATATTGCCATCCAATCCGATAAATGGCCCACGCCGACAGCGGCAAGCGGCAAACTCGAGTTTTTTGTTGAACGACTTATTCACTCTGGCCAGGCGGCGGGGACAGTCAAGACGTGAACGAATTGGCAGTATCCAGGACAACTGCTCAAGCAAGCGCCAGCCAGCCATATACTGATGATCTAATAACCCGGTATGCCCCGCTCGTTAAACGGATTGCGCATCATCTCATTAGTCGGCTGCCGCCCAGCGTGCAAATCGATGATCTGATTCAAGCGGGAATGATCGGCTTGCTGGAAGCCTCGCGAAATTACGATCCTTCGCAAGGGGCAAGCTTCGAGACCTACGCCGGGATCCGCATCCGCGGCTCGATGCTTGACGAGATCCGTAAGGGCGATTGGGCCCCCCGCTCGCTGCACCGCAAGGCTCGACAGGTAGCCAAAGCCGTACAAGAAATTGAAGCAGAGCAAGGGCGCGATGCGCGCGACTCGGAGGTGGCCGAGCGGCTAGGCATTACGCTCGATGAATACTATCAGATCCTCCATGATGCCACAGCGCACAAGGTATTCAGCTTCGAGGACGTGCCATTGAGAGTGGAGGGGACGACGGAAGGTTTGACGCAGAAATTTCCGATACCACATGAATACGCGGAGAACCAAGATTTCCTGCAAGCGCTGGCGAACGCGATCACTGGCCTGCCCGAGAGAGAGCGCTTAGTCATGTCTCTCTATTACGACGATGAACTCAATCTAAAAGAGGTTGGGGAAGTGTTGGGCGTAAGCGAATCACGCGTCTGTCAAATTCACGCTCAGGCATTGATCAGGTTGAGAGCTCGAATGAGTGAGTGCCTTAACGACGAGTAGATTTCAGCAGCCGCGATCGTCGGCGCGGTGCGTTAGGAGGTATACATGAACAAGGAAATGAAAATTCTGATAGTTGATGACTTTTCTACCATGAGGCGCATCATTAAGATGCTATTGCGAGAGCTTGGATTCTCGAACACCCACGAGGCGAATGACGGTAATAGCGCGCTACCGTTGCTCCAAGGCGGCGGTTTTGACTTCGTGATCACCGATTGGAACATGCCTGGTATGAGCGGCCTTCATCTACTGAAAGCGATTCGGTCAGACACGCATCTAAGCACTTTGCCGGTGCTCATGGTCACCGCGGAATCCAAGCGCGATCAGGTTGTTGAGGCGGCGCAGGTCGGCGTCAACGGCTATATCGTAAAACCCTTCACGGCGGATACGCTAAAAGAAAAGATTGAGAAGATATGGGAACGCGTTAAGGCCTAAAACCGCGACAGCGTACTGGAAAGGAACTACGCCGTGAACGATAAGGCACTTTTGAGCGAGGCACGTAGCCTTGTAACCGCGCTCGAACAGGGCAACGATGTCAAGGCGAATGGAATCTTGGAGAGGATCGCCGCGAGCCGCGAGGCAAGTCTGTTCGTGGAGATCGGTAAACTCACGCGTGGACTGCACAATGCAATGCTCACCATAAGGCTTGACGCGCGCTTGATCGGAATTACCAGGACTGACATCCCTGACGCCAAAGAGCGGCTAAACGCCGTTATCACAAAGACCGAGCAAGCAGCGCATCGAACCCTTAACGCCGTTGAAGAGTTGCTGCCCATCGTAGACGCCATGGCGATCAACGCGGATAAGATCCTAGATCTTTATCGCCGCCAGACGCGCGAAACGACGCAATTCGATATCGCCGGTACAGACGATCATCCGTGCACGGATTTCATCGCTAAGGTCAAAGCCGACTCACAGAAACTGCACAAGAATCTCTCCGAAGTCTTAATGGCACAGGATTTCCAAGACCTTACCGGGCAAGTCATACGTCGCGTCATTGAAGTTGTACAAGAAGTCGAACGTAGTTTCGTGGATCTGATCCGAATATCGAGCACGCGGCGCAAAGTCCGTGTTAAAAAAAGCAACGGCGTTCATGCCGCAGGACCCGCGCCCACCATGGCGGGCGAGGAAAGCAAGGCTTCAACTCAAGACGAAGTGGATTCATTGCTTTCGAGCCTTGGCTTTTAGCTCCAGGCTGTAGCCTTGGCGGACAGCGAGAAACATACCCGGCCAGGTTTGTTTTCACTCAGGGCAAGTGTGTATCCAGAGAGTGCCGCTTGCTTACCGGCTTGGTAAAGTCCGATACCCAGTCCACTATATGATAATACAGGCTGCTTAAAAAGTTCATTGGCTCGGGCTGTAGCAATAGCGCTACCTTGATCGCACACCCTCAGACAAACACGTCCCACGTCGGATTGAAGAGTCACGGTAATCCCTATGCCAGTTTCCGCACGTCGTTTGACGTAGGCATTTTCCAGCAAGTTGTCGATCACGCCATCGAATAGATCGGCTGGGATCGCCGAATGCGTGCTGATTGTTGCTCGAAACTGAACACCGTTGTGCCCATGGCGGGTGATTGCTTGGTGCCACCAATCCGCCACATCCACATGCTCCAAACCCGCCTTCTCAGGCGCTTGCAGCTTGTCAAGCGCGCGCTGCAGGCGCTGAATGATGAGCGGTAGTTGCTTTTTTAGAATCAATGTTGTCCGCGGCTGCGCCGATACGGCTTGTTCAGCGTCGTTATCATCGAGCTTCAGGGCACTCGTCAGTGTATGCAGCGCCTGCAGTAAATTCTTGATGTCGTGCGCGACGCGCGCCCCCGTTTCATAAATGGCCTGGATGTGAGTACGATTCGCGAGCTCCAGCTCTCGGAGTTTCGCAAGGTGAAACTGGACCAACACCTCTACCAACAGCTTGCAATGTAACAATAGGCCCGGCCCCATCGGCCCGCGCGCATACAAAATGACGCTCACGTCGCCTGCCCTAAACGTCGTGCTATGCTCCGACACGCGCCCGATCTCGGCGCTCGCCGTCTTGGTTGCCCACGCGGCGCCTTCAAACCACGGCAAGCGGATGAGTTTGTTGATTGAAACCTCGAAAAATTGGTCCGGGGACTGCTGCTGGTCCGCTAGTTTCGCCAGTTCCGCCAGCCATTGCTCGAAAGGAGTGCCGATATTCATCAGCGAGCGCTCCCACAATTGGGCCAAACCGATGAATCCCATCCGTGGAGACATAAGCCAGCTGATGATGAAAAGAAAAAGCGCCAATCCGAGCAAGGATTGGAACAAGGCAACAGGATAATCGACCCCCAGATGGTAGGTAATCGCGATGCTCGCAACCGCAAGCATGCCTGTCATCATTGACGCGGTGATAGCTCTCAGTAGGTCGACCGAATACGAAGATGCGCCGCCTCCCGGATCCGGGCGCACAATAAACACCCATGCGGGCACGGCGAGCAAGCCGTATTTAAACATCGTGGTCACGGCAGGCGGCAGTGCTTCAACGCGAAAAAGGTGAGGAACGCAGCCAATGAGCAGATCGGACACGAGGAAAAACAAGATAGGCATATAAACCAGGCGGCCGGAACGGCGATAGCTTGGAAGTCCGCTCATTAGCCCGATCAGCACTATGAACCAACAGAAGAATATCCAGCGGTCCAACCAATAAGCCAAACCGATCGAGACCAGCGAAAATAGCACCGTATCGTTTAAACCAAACCGCTTCTCTAACCGCCAGAACGGCTGCCAAATAAGGAAAACCCCCGCATGCGCCAATAACAGCGAGCGCGATTTCGAGCTGCCGAAATCCCACCACACGGCGAGATGGAGGAGAAAGAGCATCGCCGAGAGGATGCGGTGCTCGTTTTTGCGAGAGACATGTGTTAGCAAGGCAGCCACGTGAAGTTCGCGCGGTGTCGGGGTTAGAATAGAATTATAGGGTCGTTTGATTCATAAGCCTTCCGCAGACGATCAGGATGCTGATTAGCTTAGAGTTTGTGAAAAAACCTACTGCGCTCGGGATCTCGCGTTCCGGCGGTGCTCGGAATCCTCATGTATTTGATGAACATACACTCCGGTTCCTGCGCGCCGGCGGAACACGACCTCCCTTCGCTCGCGACGGTTTTTTCACAAACCCTTAGCGCTCGAACATCCGAAATGCGTATGCATTTTCGCGCAATCTTAACTATAGCCTTGTTTACGCTTCGCGAAGCGATTCAGAATCGACTCATTTCGCTCGTGCTAGCGGCCCTGATTTCGCTTTTCGGCCTCGCCGAATTTATCGGGGAAGTCGCGATCACGGAAAGCGCGGAAACCAAGGTCAGCATACTGAGCAGCGCATTACGCTTCTTCGCGGTGCTGGTTACCAGCCTATTCGTGACGATGAGCATGCTGCGCGAACAACACGAAAGGAGTTTAGATCTCGTGCTGTCCCTCCCGATCTCGAGAGCAAGCTATTACTTCGGCAGGCTTCTCGGTTTCTCCGGCGCCGCGATAGTGGTAGCAGCGCTGATCGGATTATGCCTGCTGCTGTATTCACCCGCCCAGCGCGTCGTACCGTGGGCTCTATCCCTCGCCTGTGAATTGTTCATCGTCGCGAGTGTCAGCATCGTTTGCCTATTCACTTTCCGTCAGGCCACGCTCGCCTTGAGCAGCGTAGTCGGTTTTTATGTCCTCGCCCGTACCATCGGGGCGATTCAGCTCATCGGTCATGGTCCGCTGGCCGATCCCTCAGCCCCATCACAGCGGTTTATGAGTGGCGTGATCGACACCCTTGCCTTCCTGCTCCCCGATCTCGATCGCTACACCTCTAGCCAATGGCTCATCTACGGTGCCCCCGATGGACCGGACCTTGTCGCGATCATCGGACAAACAATGATATACCTCGTCCTGCTCATCGGCGCGGGTCTATTCGACTTGTACCGCAAGAACTTCTAGGATTCGCATGTCATGGCGAGAGAACGTCCAGTGCGTGAGGTGCCTGTGCCGGTATTATTATCACTGTGTTGCGGCCTTACCTTGCAGATCCTCTGGCAAACCGAACAGCCTCCCTCACAAGCGATCGGCCGCGCGCTGCCGTCGCCTCCGCGGATCGACGTCTTGAAAGTTGCGGGCGTCGGGGAGCCGGAGGCGCTCGGACGGATGCTCATGCTCTGGCTACAGGCGTTCGATAACCAACCGGGCATTAGTATCCCCTTCCGAAACTTGAACTATGGCCATGTCATCGGTTGGCTCGATGCGATTTTAACGCTCGCGCCGCGCTCCCAATACCCGATGCTGGCCGCGAGCCGGTTGTACGCCGAGGTTCCAGCGCCCGCCAAACAGCGGCAGATGCTCGAATTCGTATATCAACGGTTTCTAGACGATCCCAATCGGCGCTGGCCCTGGCTCGCGCACGCCGTGGTGCTGGCGAAACACCGTCTCGCGGACCTGCCCCTGGCCCTGCGTTATGCCCAGGCAATCGCGCACTATGCCACCCGCAAGGATGTGCCGCACTGGGCCAAGCAGATGCATATCTTCGTTCTCGAAGACATGGGCGAAATCGAAACCGCCAAAGTCTTACTTGGGGCCTTGCTCGACAGCGGCACAGTTACCGATCCCGATGAAATCCAATTCCTTACTTCGCGCTTAAATCTACTGCAATCGCCCCAACGTGATCCTCCGCCCAGGAACAAGTAAGCAATAGCGATGATCCTGCGCAATCGAAACGTTGTGGATCATTCGACGATTGTGTTGAGGAACCGACACCGAAGGGGCAATCGGGTCGCAGAGGAAGCAACAATATGTTTCAAGATCAACGATATGTCAACATGGTATAGGGTCTGCACAACACTATCGTCCTAACGGAGAAATTCATTATGATAAACAAGCAACACGGTTTCACTTTGGTGGAAATCGCCATCGTGCTGGTCATCATCGGACTGCTTCTCGGCGGTATCTTGAAGGGTCAAGAATTGATAACCGCGGCGCGCGTGCGAAATCTCGCCGACCAATCCGCGAGCGTGCAAGCTGCCTACTACGGGTTCATCGACCGCTACCGGGCGGTCCCGGGGGATATGCTGGCAAGCCAGGTCTGCGGCGCCCTTGGTAACAATCCGGCATGGACTTGTCCAACCGGTGTGGGCGGTGCTGCTACCGCGCCGGGCGGCAATGGGCAAATAGACGCTACCGTTTGGAGCGAAGCCGCCGCAGCCTGGTCACATATGACGTTCGCAGGATTCTTGCAGGGTAACTATCCAGGGACTGCCACTGCTGAAGCCGCTTATGTAAACACGGTAACACCTGCTGCACCGAGAAATCCTTGGAACGGGTTTTTGCTTCTTGCGCGCACCAACGATTACCGGCCTGCTGCCGCGGGTCAGGCACCTCGTTTACACCTCATCAGCGGACGTTACGTGCCGGTCAATGTTATGCGGGAGATGGATGTGAAGGTGGACGATAGCTCGCCCGATAGCGGGATTTTGCGGTCGGCACCGCTAACCGTTACATCGACATCCTTTGGAAATGTGGGTGGTTCGGACGACACGACCCTTTGTGTCACTGCAGGTACTGCTACCACTCCCTCGATTTGGAATATTAATGGTGCTTCTGCCGACTGTAACGGATATTTCCTTTATTAATATCCAATCGGGCAGGTAGGATAGAAATTTACACCCGCCTACCGGCGGGTTTTTCCGCTTACGCGTCCGTTTGGACAGATCGTGGATCGCGCGGCAATACACTTCAAGGGCGTATCGAAGCGATTCGGAAAACTGCAGGTCCTCGATAACGTTGATCTCCATGTCCACGAAGGCGAGTTCCTCGGCCTTGTGGGGATCAACGGCGCCGGCAAGACGACCTTAATCAAATGCCTTTTGGACCTGTGTGCTCCCAACGGCGGGTCCATCGACATCTTTGGTCTCCCGCACTCCCAACCTGCGTCACGATCCCGGCTCGCGTTTCTACCGGAGCAGTTTATCCCGCCGAATTTCGCCACAGGCAACGAATTTCTCCGTTTCATGAACGCACTTCACCGCCAGCCGTGGCAATTGAACAACATTGAGGCGACTCTACACACGCTGGACCTCGATCCAATGGTGCTGGGAAAACCGGTGCGACATCTGTCGAAAGGGACAGCGCAAAAACTCGGTCTTGCAGCAACTCTACTGAGTGACAAACATCTATATGTTCTCGATGAACCGATGAGCGGTCTCGATCCGAAAGCCCGTGCATTATTTAAACGCGATTTGTTGGTCCGCAAGAATGCGGGCCTGACGTTGTTTTTCACCAGCCACATGCTTGCCGACATCAGTGCGCTATGCGACCGAATGGCGGTATTACACCAGGGACAGATCCTTTATCAAGGCGCACCCGCGGCATTTTGCGAGCACTTCGGCGCCACCGGCATAGAAGAAGCTTATCTGAATTGCGTCGGCGCAACGCCGTAAGCCCTCCTCCGTTTGCGCGTGGAACTCGCGGATCTATACTAAAGTTGAAGCACAAAGTGCCGCCAAGTAATCGACCTCTCCGCTTCATAACAATCTTCTCCAAACCGAACCCAATGAGCCAGGCAGAAACTCCAATTTCCCCAGCGGTAGCTTTGCAAATCCTAGAATCTCTTCCCATCGGGATATTCGTCGCCGACGACAGCGGAACGATAATCTGGGCAAACGACGCTCTATGTTCGCAACTCGCCGTCACGTACCAATCCACCATCGGAAGATCCCGAGACGAGCTGCCCGTGAACCGGATCCTCACCTTATTCAAAACGGTTGAGACCTATCAACTCCCTGCCACGCCCGGCCACCCAGAACGTTGGTTGAATTTCATTGCCCGCCACGTGCAAATGGAACCCGGGCAGGCGTTCGAAGTGGCTTGCGTCGTCGATGTCACCCACTATGAGATCGTCCGAAAACGCAAGCACGTAAACTTAATCTCTGCGGCGCTGAACGAAACTGATCCGGATACGGGGTTGCTTACGCACCAGTCGGTGATGGCGCAGTTGGTCTCTGAGGTATCGAGAAGCCGGCGCTATAACAACGACCTTACGGTTTTCATGATTAATCTAGGCCAGCTAACGCCCGAAAGTTCAAGCAGAAAAACCGACTGCGCAACGGCGCTAAATCAGACCGCCCGCTTCCTTAAGGACAGGCTTCGCTGGGTTGACATCATTGGCCGCTGGGAGGGAAACAGCATACTCGTGGTTTTGCCTGAGACCAATCTCGAATCGGCGACGCAACTTGCCGGAAAACTACGCGCGGAGATGGATAAATCCGACCTGCTAGAATGGGCTCGTGACCCCGCAGCCGAAGGCTGGGCGATAGATTTGGGCGTCACGGCGTGGAAAAAAGGGGACGATGCCGTCAGCTTAACTAACCGAGCCTCTAACGTAAGCGGGGATCCCCCACACGGCGCCGCGAAAATCAATGTGGTTTAGTCGGCTTCGACAATCTCGAATTCGTGGGTAATATCAGCTGTCTTCCCGAGCATTATCGAGGCCGAGCAGTACTTCTCCGCTGACAGCCGAATAGCTCGCTCAACTTGCTGTGGCAATAATCCTTTTCCACCCACTAGGAAATGCACGTGGATCGAAGTAAATACTTGTGGTGGGCCATCTGCGCGCTTGGCTTCGATCTCGACTCTACAATACCTGACGTCTTGACGAGCCTTCCGTAGTATTGACACAACATCGTAGGCCGTGCAGCCTCCCATGCCCAGTAACACCATCTCCATTGGCCGAATGCCGACATTTCGGCCGCCGAACTCTGGCGGGCCGTCCATCACGACGGTGTGGCCGCTGCCCGATTCGGCCACGAACAAGGCGTCTTCCGCCCATCTTATAACCGCACGCATGGCGCTTTCCGAGATAATTGTGCCTAAAACCGTTTTACGCGGTTACGCCCTTACACGCCCCCTTGCTAAACAACCTTCGAGCGTATCGTTCTATACCGTGAGGTAACCCTTGTCCATCCTCGGTCCCATTAAGCGCACTAGTGATCCACTGATAGAAGAGTTTCTAGGTCACTGCCGTCGCGCGCAGTATTCCGCCAAAGCGCTCATCATAACACGCGGGGATCCGGCCGACGAACTACTGTACATTATCAAGGGGTCTGTATCCGTCATACTGGAGGATGATAGCGGGCACGAAATCGTTCTTGCTTATCTGAATTCCGGCCAGTTCTTCGGGGAAACCGGGCTTTTCGTCGAGAACATAAAGCGGACCGCGTTTGTTCGGGCGAGAACAAAGTGCGAAGTGGCGCATATCAGCTACGACCGCCTGCGTAATCTTCCCGCGATCTACCCTCACATCGTACACTTGCTGGTGACGCAAATAGCCACGCGGCTCTTGAAAACTAACCGCAAGGTACGAGATCTGGCTTTTCTGGATGTTTCGGGCCGCATCGCCAGGACCTTGTTAGACCTTTGCAAGGAACCCGATGCAATGACGCATCCCGATGGGATGCAGATCAGTGTTACGCGTCAAGAACTGGGCCGTATCGTCGGCTGTTCACGGGAGGTTGTCGGACGGGTATTAAAGATTTTCACACAACAGGATCTTATTCAAGTGAAAGGGAAGACAATCGTGGTCTGCGGCGTGCGATAAATGGTCTGGGAACCTGCGCGCGGCTATAGGGTTCAACGGTCACTTACCTCGGGAATGACCCAATAACTTTGAACAGACGGACGAGAGGAAGAATTGCTGCGTTTCGATGCCGTATTGGGCGGCGTCCACCGCACGCACGATCGACAAGGGATTACCCGATTGATCCGTCGCCTGTTTGAAAAGATCGACAATCGGATGCGATTTGTAATGTGACTTGTCCGATCCCAGCATGAGCATTATCCGGGGTCGAAGCTGGCGCACGCGATTTTGGCTGATCACGACCCCGACCTCGCCCGTGGTGAGCTCGACGAGGGTCCCGGTCGGGTAAACCCCGAGCGTTTGAATGAACTGCTCTACAAGTTCGGCTTGAAAGCGCGTATTGCGCTGTCGGTAAAGCTGCTGGAGCGCTGCGTGCGGGGAAATCGCGGGGGCATGTAGCCGGTCGCTCGTGCATGCATCAAACCACTCGGCGATTGCCACCATTCGAGCAAACACCGGGATTGCCGGTCCCTGTAACCTGTTCGGATAACCACCCCCATCAAACCATTCGTAGCGGCAGGCAATGATGTCGATCACCTGCTTGGCGACGCCAGGGGTTTTGGTCAGAAGCGCTATGGCCGCTTCCACATGACGCCTGACGAGGCAAATCTCCTCCTCCGACAGCTGGTTCGAACTCATTAGTAGATCCGATGGGAGACTTGCCGTGCCAATGTTGCTCAGCAACGCACCGAGGCCCAGGTTGGAGATTTCACCCGACGGGAATCCCAAATGGCGTCCCATGGCGACCGCTAGCGCGCTCGTGTCAACGTGGTGATAATGGGTATAGCCATTCTTGTCTTTCATGAGCCGAAGCCACATCGCGCCGTCCGGGTTTCGCAGGATACTTTCCATCATTCCGCGCACCGCCGCTTTCACGGCAACGATGTGGATCGCCTTTCCGTATTTTACGTCCTCCAGGAGCTCACTTAACGATTCGCGTAGTTCGCGCCGGACACCGTGTGCGCCGCTATATTCTTCTTCGAGCGTCGTTCGGTCTTCGTAAAACGTGGGTTTCGCGGGCCGAAATTCCACTACGCCACCGAAGGTCCTTCCTGGTGGCGGAATACGGCCTGACGCAAGCACCGAGGTAGATACAGGGGGAGCTAGCGGCGACCCGCCAGGCGATAGCAGCCGATCGAGCACAACATTCTGGGCGTGTTTGACTCTTGCTCGCTCGGGATCGCTCGCGATCGCCTCGCGCACCCTATCAGTCCTGATGAATACGTACTGACAGTGTTGTTGCAGAAGACTTATTGTCGACTGGTCTTGAATCCACACGCCTTCGATCGGGAAAGGCGTTCCCAGCCACGGACGATCGAGCCGGGAGACAAACATGTTGAGCTGCAGGTTTTGAGTGCTGATTTTTGATTCCATCGCGACACAGCCCCGGTGCGTGACGAGATAAGCGTTAAAATCTCAACGAAGTGAAACGTAAGCTTGACCTCTGTGTATCGGATGCTAAGCCCATTACTTGAACTGGGGGAGAACACCTTGTCTACGCTTTATTCCCACGGCAACGCCGCGCCTCTTATTGAAATTTCGATGGCACGGCCGCGATCGATGCGCGTACCCCGAGCGGATCGCTGGGATCGACGCCTTCCATGAACGGTTTGCGTCGATTGAGGTTGGTCGTTTGGTAGACCTTGCCGATCCAATTATTTATCACAGCCTCTGCCGTGTCGTGCCAGGTATTGTCCACATAAGGAACAATAAGGTGTTCCGGCATTTGGGGAATCGAAGCGGCTCGCGCCCGCGCCGTTTTGACTTCTTCGCCATATTCCTCAAGGATCGCCTGGGTCATAGGTGTGAGATAGTTCACCGGGAAGGGCGGGTATTCATGGATATCAGCACTGGCGAAACGCAGCACTTCGCGTTTGTATTCTTTCAATAGGCTGACGGTGTCGTATTCGGGATGGCCCTGAAAGAACACGATACGGAAACCGTCCTCACTCACCGCGATATGCACACCCGCCTCATCGCTCTCGACGAGCGCCAAAAGCCCCGCGGATTCGAACTGCTCGCGACCGATCTCGTTGAAGCGCGAGTGCGGCACGTCGAAGCGCGTATTAACGCCGGCAATGAGCGGGTGCCGGCCGTCCGTGATGTAATGGGAATAAACACCCCAGCGCTTGGACTTCAAACGCCGGCGCGTCTTGCCGTGACGGAACTGCAGCACGGCGTGGGTGGCAAGGCAGGAACACAGGGTCGAGGTCACGTTTTCATATGCCCAATCGATGATAGCGATCAAGGGCTGCCAAAAAGGTTCGAGCGCGAGATCCGGTTGCGTCACGTTAGCGCCGGTGATGATGAGCGCGTCGAGCCCGGCTGCCTTGATATCATCAAAGGTGTCGTAATACCGCGCAATGTGAGCACGGGCGTCGGGCCCGCGTGTTAGCTCCTCGAGCGTAAACGGGTGAACGTAGAACTGTGCGATCTGGTTGCTTTCCCCGACCAGCCGTAAGAACTGCCGCTCGGTAGCTTCTAGCGCTTTGTCCGGCATCATATTGAGCAGCCCGATGTGCAGCTCGCGGATGTCTTGATGCAGAGCGATATCGTTTGGGATCACTGTCTCGCCTTCCTGCCGCAAGACCGCGAACGCCGGCAGGTTCGAATTTGCAACTAGGGGCATGATCCTTCCTTCCCAACCGCCTAGGACTCGCGGGCGATCACGGTCTCGACGAGGTGGAGAAAATCGGCCTCGCTTTGGATCTGAGCGATCTCCGCCGTCGTGACGGTGTAGCCGTACCTTTCGGCGATCGCCTGATACCGAGGAATGCGCGCGTAAAATAACCTGGGGAAAATCCAGCGCACGAATTCATCCGGATCGATGAGCGCGACGTAAGCGAGTTTGCGTTCCCGTTTGAACACAGCGAGCTGCTCATCCAAAAAAACATTCCGGTAATACAGTGGTTTCGGATCTTCAGCGGCGCGCCGGATCAATGCCTGCTCGTCAACTTCGGTCGCCTCGATATACAGCACCATCGTCTGCTTGGCGAGGGTGTCCAGCACCTCGTGATCATCGAGCTCGCACACACTGCCGCCCGCATCGTTGACGAAGTGCCGGTAGCCGTAAATCTCCTTCGCCTTGCGAAGAAATTCGGGCACATCCTTCATCGCCGCAATTTCCGCTTCGTGGTGGAGAGCTTGACGACGCTTAAACTCGGTGAGCCCCAAGCCACCTGCCTCGGGGTTTCCGAGCTTCC
>JBOIDL010000071.1:0-17902 GCA_050740435.1 Gammaproteobacteria bacterium | reverse complement strand
TCAAGATCGAGGTTCCCGAGATCGGTGAAGGTCTCATCGAGGTGCTCGGGGCGGCGCGCGATCCGGGTCTGCGCGCGAAGATCGCCGTCAAAAGCAAGGACCCTCGGATCGATCCGGTCGGCGCCTGCGTCGGTATGCGCGGCTCGCGCGTGCAAGCTGTCTCCAATGATCTCGCCGGAGAGCGGGTCGATATTATCCTTTGGAATGAAAACCCGGCGCAGTTTGTCATTAACGCCATGTCGCCCGCCGAAGTCGTGTCCATCATGGTGGATGAGGATGCGCACAGCATGGATGTGGCCGTCGTGGAGGAGCAACTATCGCAGGCGATCGGCCGTAACGGCCAGAACGTTCGGCTCGCGAGCCAACTGACCGGCTGGGAGCTGAATGTGATGACCGAAACCGAAGCGGCCGACAAGACCGAGGCGGAAGCCCAGCGTATCCAGCAGATATTCGTAGAAAATCTGCATGTCGACCAGGAGGTCGCTAACATTTTGACGCAGGAAGGCTTCTCGAGCATCGAGGAAGTCGCGTTCGTTCCGGAACAGGAAATGATCGAGATCGAGGAGTTCGATGCGGATCTGGTGGCCGAGTTACGCAATCGGGCCAAGGATTGGTTATTGACCAAGGCCATCGCCACCGAGGAACGTCTCGGTGATGTCCTGCCGTCGCAAGATCTGCTCAACATGGAAGGCATGGATCCAGAGCTAGCCTACCGCTTGGCCGCGGGGGCAATTGTGACGATGGACGATTTAGCGGAACAGTCGGTAGATGAGCTGGTAGAAATCGGCGGCATCAGCGGCGAGCGGGCCGGCACGCTCATCATGACCGCCCGCGCCCCGTGGTTTAAGGCTGCGCAAGAAGAGACCGGGGAGCAGGTGCATGGCTGAAGTGACGGTTAAACAGTTCGCGGACGTGGTTGGAATTTCCATCGACCGGCTGCTCGCGCAACTGGGCGAGGCCGGGCTGCCGGATAAACAACCCGGCGATCCGATGAGCGATCGGGAGAAAAACCAATTGCTCGTCCATCTGCGGCAGCTCCACGGGCGCGCCGATGAAAGCGCCGAACCGAACCGCATTGTCCTGCGCCGCAAGACCATTAGTGAGATCAAGCTCCCTACTGATCGGCGTAGCGTGCGCAGCAGCAGCAGTACAAAAACTGTGAGCGTCGAGTTCCGCAAGCAGCGCACCTATGTCAAACGTAGCGTATTCGCGGAGGCAGAGGCACAGCGCCGAGCCGAGGAGACCGCGGAACAAGAACGGTTGGCGGCCCTAGAGCTCGGTCGCGCCCGCGAGGAAGAGATCAAGACCCAGGAGCTGGAAGCGCGCCGGCGTGCCGAGGAAGCGGAGGCTCGCGCACGAGCGGACGCCGAGCCGGAACGAGTCTTGCCGCCGGTGGAGGAAGCGCCGCCGCGGGTCCCGATCCCGGCCGCTGCGGAGCCGCTGGCAAAACGCCAACCCTACACCGATAAGGTCCCGGCCAAGCGCCAAAAGGAGCCGTCAGCCGAACCGGTCATCGATCAGCGAGAGCTGCATGTTGCAATCAATAGAACGACCCGCCGGAAGAAGAAACCGGGGCCTCGGCGAATGGTCGTGCCGCTCGCGCCCAAGCACGGTTTCGAGATGCCGACCGCGCCCATTGTGCGTGAGATCGCGATCCCTGAACGGGTCACCGTCGCCGAGTTGGCCCAACGGATGTCGGTCAAGGCGGCTGAGGTCATCAAAGTCATGATCAACCTCGGGACAATGGCGAGCATTAATCAAGTGCTCGATCAGGAGACGGCGGTGATAGTGGTTGGGGAGATGGGCCACAAGGCCAAGCCGGTTAAAGACGATGCGGCGGAGGCGAAACTGCTCGGAGTTTCCGATGCCATCGAGTGCGAGAAAGTGGCGCGCCCCCCCGTGGTCACGATCATGGGCCACGTCGATCACGGCAAGACCTCATTGCTCGATCACATACGCCGTACCCGGGTTGCCGCCGGAGAGGCCGGCGGGATCACGCAGCATATCGGCGCTTATCATGTGCTCGTGCGGGAGGGCTCCATTACGTTTTTAGATACGCCGGGTCATGCTGCTTTTACGGCCATGCGGGCGCGCGGCGCTAGAGTCACCGACATCGTCGTATTGGTGGTCGCGGCCGACGACGGGGTGAAAACGCAAACGATCGAGGCCGTGCAGCATGCCAAAGCGGCGAATGCGCCGATACTGGTCGCCGTCAATAAGATCGATAAGCCGGGCGCGGACCCCGAGCGCGTTAAGCAAGAGTTAACGGGGCACGGCATCGTACCGGAGGAGTGGGGAGGGGATGCGATATTCGTGAATGTTTCCGCTAAGACCGGGGAAGGTATCGACCGCTTACTGGAATCGATCCTGCTGCAGGCCGAGGTTCTCGAGCTCCTGGCGGTGCCCACCGGACCGGCGTCAGGGGTGGTGATCGAATCCAGATTAGACAAGGGACGTGGCCCGATCGCCACGATCTTGGTGCAACAAGGCGTACTCAAGCGGGGCGATATTTTACTCACGGGCCAGGAAATTGGCCGCGTCCGCGCGATGTTGGATGAAAACGGGCTATCGATCGAGGAAGCCGGGCCGTCGCTGCCCGTGGAAGTCCTGGGCTTGTCGAGTGTCCCCAATGCGGGCGATGAGGCGGTGGTCGTCGCCGATGAACGCAAGGCGCGCGAAATCGCTCAGGTTAGGCAGGGTAAGACCCGGGAAGGCAAGCTCGCACGGCAACAGGCAGCCAAGCTCGATGACGTTCTGCTGCAGATGGAGGACGGAAAAACCAGTAGCCTGAACGTTCTGATCAAAGCCGACGTGCAAGGATCCGCGGAGGCCTTAGTCGATGCCTTGGCTAAACTCGCCACCGACGAGGTGCGCGTCAACATCATCGCGAACGGTGTGGGCGGGATCAGCGAGTCCGATGTCAATCTCGCCGTGGCGTCGAAGGCGATCGTGATCGGGTTCAACGTGCGCGCCGATGCCAGCGCCCGCAAGTTGGTCGAAGAAACCGGCGTGGAGCTACATTATCACAGTATTATTTACAACGTGATCGATGAAATGAAAGCGGCATTGAGCGGTATGCTCGCACCGGAGGTCAAGGAGCAGATTATTGGCATGGCGGAAGTACGCGATGTGTTTCGATCGTCGAAGTTTGGCGCGATCGCGGGTTGTATTGTCACGACCGGCGCCGTGCGCCGCGCCAACCCTATACGCGTGCTGAGAAATAACATCGTGATTTACGAAGGGCAACTGGAGTCGCTACGCCGCTTTCGGGACGATGTCAACGAAGTGAAATCCGGCACCGAATGCGGAATCGGCGTTAAGGACTACAACGATGTGAAACCGGGCGACCAGATCGAAGTCTTCGAGCGCATCACGCTCGCACGCAGTATCTAGAACGCAATGGGGCAGGAATTCGGCCGCAAGCTACGCCTTGCGGAACAAATCAAACGGGAGCTCGCGCCGCTCGTATCGCGGACCGCGCAAGACGCCCGTTTGGGTCTTGTGACCGTCACGGCGGTCGATCTCACGGAGGACCTGCACGACGCCAAGGTCTATGTATCCTGCCTCGGGGCCAGCGCACAGGAGGTCGTGGCCCGGCTACAGCGCGCCGCGGGGTGTTTCCGAACGGTCCTGGCCCGGCGTTTGAGCCTCCGGGCGGTCCCACGCTTGCTAATCCATTATGACGAGACGTTGGAGCGAGTCGAACGTCTGGCGGCGCTGCTCAAAGGGACCGATTCCGGCGGGGAGTTTCCGCCTTCGCGCTAGAATTGACGTTGAGCGCGATGGCGAACCGTCACGGCCGGCAAGGCCGAGATATCCACGGGATCTTATTGTTCGACAAGCCTGCCGGCCTTAGCTCCAACGATGCCCTGCAAAGGGTAAAGCGCTTATTTCACGCCCGCAAGGTTGGGCACACGGGGAGCTTGGATCTCTTGGCCACGGGCCTGTTACCGCTCTGCTTTGGCGAGGCGACCAAGCTTTCGGGGTTTCTCCTGAACGCGAATAAACGTTACCTCGCTACGGTAAAACTGGGCGTCTCGACCACCACCGGCGATGCCGAAGGCGACATCACGCGCGCGGTGACGCCGCCCGCATTCGAGCTGGAAACGCTCCATGAAGTGCTGGCATCGTTCACCGGACGCTTACAGCAGACCCCGCCCATGCATTCGGCGATCAAGCACCAAGGCCGCCGGCTGTATGAGCTTGCACATCAAGGGATCACGGTGGCACGCTCGCCGCGTACGGTGGTCATACATGCGTTGCGTTTGCTGCGTTATGGCGATGACAGTGTGGACATAGCGGTTGAGTGTTCCAAGGGCACCTATATCCGAACCTTAGCTACAGATATCGGTGAGCGGCTGGGTTGCGGCGCCCACGTGCGGGCGCTTCAACGGGTTGGAGTCGGCCCTTTCGACATCGATGCCGCGCTCGATTTCGAAACGCTGCAACGACTAGCACAGGAAGGGATGGAAGCGCTGAGGCGCTCGTTGCTCGATATTGATAGGGTTTTATTCGCTGAGCCGCATATCGCTTTGTCTCGGGACGCCGCCTACTACTTGTGCCGCGGCCAAGCGGTGGTGGTGGCGCATGCGCCGACGCACGGCCTAGTCAGGCTTTACGACCACCGTATGC
This sequence comes from Gammaproteobacteria bacterium, assembly GCA_050740435.1. Lineage (GTDB taxonomy): Bacteria > Pseudomonadota > Gammaproteobacteria > JACCXJ01 > JACCXJ01 > USCg-Taylor. Next base: position 13,270 of record JBOIDL010000071.1, on the reverse strand, counting down.
ATTTTCTGGGGGTCGGGCAGGTGCTCGAAGATGGCAGAATCGCGCCGCGGCGCTTGCTGCGGCAGTGAAAAGCGTCGCTTGTCCTAAGCTGCGTTTATGCGTGTTCCTTGTTCGCACCCGGAGCGCTCGTTACAATAACCGGATCAAATCGTGAGTTGCATAGGATTAGGGGGGTCTGATGGTACTGGCGCCGACACTAAAAAAAGAAGTCGTGGATAAATTTAAGCGCTCCCCGGGCGACACCGGATCGCCCGAGGTGCAGGTCGCGCTTATTACCCGCCGTATCGAGGATCTAGCGGAGCATTTTAAAACGCACCAATCCGACCACCACTCTCGCCAGGGCTTGCTGAGGATGGTCAACAAACGGCGTAAGTTACTGGATTATATCAAGCAATATAATATGCCGCGCTATCGAGATCTCATCAGCGGCTTGGGATTGCGCAGATAGGCGATCGTTATCGCCTTAGACCACTGCCCGCCTCGATGCGGCGGTTTGCACCTACCATTTCCATTTAGTCGAGCACCGGCATGCGCCTTGTAAAAAAATCATTCCAATACGGATCCCATGTTGTTGCTATAGAGACAGGGGAAATCGCGCGACAAGCTTCGGCGGCAGTGACAGTGAGCATGGGGGATACCGTGGTATTGGTTTCCGTGGTCGGGAGCAAGGAACCGGTGCCGGGCCGGGATTTCTTCCCCCTGACCGTGGATTATCAAGAACGCACCTACGCGGCGGGCAAGATCCCGGGAGGGTTCTTCAAACGCGAGGGCCGTCCGAGCGAAAAAGAAACCCTCACCTCGAGGTTGATCGATCGGCCCTTGCGTCCGTTGTTTCCCGAGGGAATGACGAACGAGGTACAAATCATCGCCACGGTGCTATCGCTCGATCCCGAGATCGATCCGGACATCCCCGCGCTCATCGGCGCCTCGGCGGCCGTAAGCATCTCGGGGATCCCGTTTAAGGGGCCGATTGGGGCAGCGCGCGTCGGCTATCTGGATGGAAACTACGTGCTCAATCCGACCTTCAGCCAGATCAAGTCGTCGCGCCTCCATCTCGTTGTGGCCGGCACCCAATCCTCGGTGCTCATGGTCGAATCGGAGGCCGATCAGCTCGCCGAGGATGTCATGCTGGGCGCGGTGATGTTCGGCCACGAACAAATGCAGGTCGTGATCCGTAACCTCCAGGAATTCATCCATGAGGTAGCCCCGCTTCCCTGGAACTGGCAGCCTGCGGTACAGGACACGGCCCTGATGAGCGCGGTCGAATCACGGGTCGGGCAGGCTATTCGCGAGGCGTATGCGATCACCGATAAGCTCGCGCGTCGACAGCAGATTAATGCCCTTCGCAAGCAGGCGCAGGAGACGCTCGGCGGGCCGGCGGACGGCGTCCCGTGGGCCGCGGAGGATCTCGTGAATGCGTTCGAGGAGATCGAGCAGCGGGCCGTCCGCGGGATGATCCTCGATCAAGGGCGCCGTATCGATGGCCGCGCCATGGACGCGGTCCGCCCGATCACTGTCCGCGTCGGGGTATTACCTCGCACGCACGGTTCAGCGCTGTTTACACGGGGCGAAACCCAGGCCTTGGTTATCACCGCCTTAGGAACAGGGCGGGACGCGCAGATCATCGACGCCATCGAGGGGGAGCGCAAGGAAGCCTTCATGTTGCATTATAACTTTCCGCCGTTTTGCGTCGGCGAGACCGGCCGGGTGGGTTCACCCAAGCGGCGAGAGATAGGACACGGGCGGCTGGCGAAGCGAGGAATACAAGCCGTGATGCCGGATGCTTCCGAGTTTCCCTACGTGGTTCGCGTAGTGTCAGAAATCACCGAGTCCAACGGCTCAAGCTCGATGGCCTCCGTGTGTGGAACCAGCCTGTCATTGATGGATGCCGGTGTGCCCCTCAAGGATGCGGTCGCCGGGATCGCAATGGGCCTCGTGAAGGAAGGTGAGCGGTTCGCGATATTATCCGACATCATGGGTGATGAGGATCATCTCGGCGACATGGATTTCAAGGTTGCGGGAACGGTGCATGGCGTGACGGCGCTGCAGATGGACATCAAGATCGATGGGATCACCCGTGAAATCATGGATCTGGCGCTGCGGCAAGCCCATCAAGGCCGTTTGCATATACTTGAGCGAATGAACGCCGTGATCGCCAAACCGCGGCCGGAGATGTCGGAGTACGCGCCGAGGATTATCACCATCAAGATCGACCCGGAGAAAATCCGGGACGTCATCGGTAAGGGCGGTGCGACGATTCGTGCCATCACCGAGCAGACCGGGGCCGTCATCGACATCAGCGACGATGGCACAGTGAAAATCGCCTCCATTGATAATGCCGCGGGGCAAGAGGCGCGGCGCCGCGTCGAGCAGATCACGGCTGACGTTCAGGTGGGCATGATCTATGAGGGCCGGGTCGCCAAACTTATGGACTTCGGTGCGTTCGTGACCATCTTGCCCGGGAAAGACGGCTTAGTGCATATATCGCAGATTTCCGACGAGCGCGTCGAAAACGTGAGTGACAAGCTGCGCGAGGGAGATACCGTGCAGGTAAAAGTGCTCGAAGTCGATAAGCAAGGGCGCATTCGCTTGAGCATGAAGGCTGTGAACGCCGGGGAGACGGCGAATTAAAACCCGGCGCGGTCGTGCGTGGAGCCGGGCCAGAATCATTAAACTGAAGCGGTGAGGATCAACATGGTTAGCATTCGTTTGAGCCGGCACGGCACCAAGAGAAGGCCTTTCTACCACATCGTAGTCACTGACAGCCGCAACCAGCGCGACGGGCGTTACCTTGAGCGCGTCGGTTTCTTCGATCCGCTCGCGGCCTTGAGTGACAGCAGCCTGCGTATCGATAAGGAACGCGCCGGCTATTGGATTTCCAGGGGCGCCAAGGTTTCCGAGCGCGTCGCTTCTTTGATGAAGCACGGTTCCGCTGAGAGTTTGTGAAAAAATCTACTGCGCTCGGGATCTCGCATTCCGGCGGTGCTCGGAATCCTCATGTATTTCAACATACACTCCGGTTGCTCGTCCCATCCTTGGGACTCGCCCCTTCGGGGCTTGCGCTCCGTTTCGCTCCCGGCGAAACGGTCCTCCACTCCGGCGGAATGGGACCTCCCCGCGCTCGCGACGGTTTTTTCACAAACTCTGAGTAAGAACTCCCATCACCGCGGTTAGATTTGCTCTGAGCCGTGGCAGGAGATGTTGACGGTTTCGTCGTCGTAGGTCGTTTCGTGGGGATCCATGGGCTGCGCGGCGATGTTAAAGTTTTATCGTACACCCATCCGCGGGAAGGCATCTTGCAGTACGCGCCTTGGTATGGGTACTTTGGGGGCGAATGGCGCGAAATAGCGCCTGAAAGCGCAACCGTCAAGGGTAAGGGATTGGTGGCGCGATTCGCGTGTCATTCGGCTCCCGAAGACGGGCAGCGGCTCATGGGGATCCCCATCGCGGTGCGCCGCAGCCAGTTTCCGGTACTGCCTCTTGGAGAGCATTATTGGCATGATCTCATCGGCCTCGACGCGGTCGCGGAGGATGGGGCGCCCCTCGGTCGGGTCGTCGATGTCCTCGCGACCGGCGCCAACGATGTACTTGTGGTTAGGGGACGCCGCCAGCACCTGATACCCTATGTACTCGGTATCTACGTGCAGCGCGTGGATTTGGAACATTCCAGGATCGAGATCATTTGGGACCCCGAGTAATCAAATCTCAAATCCCATCGCTAAGGCCCCGGAGGGCAAGACGAATGCTACACCTTGGCGTCGTGACGCTGTTTCCCGAGATGCTCCATGCGCTCACGGGATATGGGATCAGCGGCCGAGCGGTCGAGCGGGGTCTGGTCCAATTGCGTCTCTGGGATCCTAGGGAGTTCACCCGCGGCAAACACCGCAGCGTCGATGATCGCCCCTATGGCGGCGGGCCGGGCATGGTGATGATGTATGAGCCGCTGCGGGACGCGATCCGCGCCGCCGCGGCGTGGCTCGGGGACGATGCTTGGGTGGTCGCCATGACACCGCAAGGGCGGCGTTTGGAACAGACCTACCTGGCGGAATTGGTCGCGCGCGGCAAGTTGATGCTCGTGGCGGGCCGCTACGAGGGCATGGACGAACGCTTGCTCGAGGCGGAAGTCGACGAGGAATGCTCGATTGGAGATTATGTCATCACCGGGGGCGAGCTGGCGGCCATGGTGTTAATCGACGCGCTGGTGCGTCTGTTACCGGGAGCCTTGGGTCACCAAGACTCGGCCCGCGAGGACTCGTTTTACACCGGCCTCTTGGATTATCCCCACTACACCAGGCCGGAAAATATCGATGACAGGGCCGTGCCGCCGGTATTGCTCAGCGGCCACCACGAGGCGATCCGCCGTTGGCGCTTAAAACAAGCCTTGGGACGAACCTGGTTACGGCGTCCGGATCTGCTTAAAAATAGGCCGTTGCGGATCGAAGAGCAAGAATTGCTGGATGAATTTGTCACCGAACGGGCCGCCGAAACGGGTGGTAGCCGCGCCAATTTCAAAGGATCGTAAACGCAAGGTGCCAGCATGCTAAGATAGCAACAAGATGAATCGGAAGGGAGGTCGCTCATGAATCAGATAGTCAGCCAGTTAGAATCTGCAGCCATGGACCGCAAGGTGCCCGATTTTCGTCCGGGGGACACGGTCGTTGTCCAGGTGAAGGTCAAAGAGGGCGACAGGGAGCGCCTGCAAGCGTTCGAAGGGGTCGTGATCGCGAGGCGCAATCGTGGTTTTAACTCGTCACTCACGGTACGCAAGATATCGCACGGCGAAGGGGTGGAACGCGTGTTCCCCCTGTATAGCCCTCTGCTCCAGGAGATCGTCGTTAAACGCCGCGGCGACGTGCGCCGGGCCAAGCTATATTACACGCGTAAGCTAAGCGGTAAGGCCGCCAGAATTAAGGAAAAGATAAAGCGCCAATAGAGCGAACCTAGGCAATGGACGACGGCGTCTGCGATGCGGGGCGATCCCTGTCCTCCGTGGGTCTCGGCGGCTATACCGGCGGAAATCAAGCGCTGGCTCCTCAGAGCTTGTGAAGAAATCGTCGCGAGCAAGTCCGCCCGCGAGGCGCACGGCGCGCAGGAACCGCAGTGTATGTGGAAATACATGAGGATTCCGAGCACCGTGCAACGATGCGGGCGGGGTGCGCAGTAGATTTATTCACAAGCTCTCACCCATGAAACAGGCGCCGAATATTGAAACCGCGCGGGAAGCGGCCGATGTGGCGATCATAGAGCGTTTCCTCGATGGGCTCTGGATGGAACGCGGGCTAGCCAATCATACGCTAAGTGCCTATCGTTCGGATCTCACCGCCTTTAGCCGCTGGTTAGGAAGGGAGGCGCGCGACCTTCACTGCGTGGATCGCGGCGATGTGTTGCGATATCTCGGCAGTGGCGTGTCGGCGAGGACCACGGCGCGCCGGCTATCGAGCTTGCGGACTTTTTATCAGCACTTATCACGGTTAGGCTTGGTAAAGGACGATCCCACGGATCGAGTGCAAGGACCGCGATTAGCGCGGTCGCTGCCTGGAACCTTGTCGGAAGCGGAGGTTGATGCCCTGCTGCGGGCGCCCGATGGCGACAAGCCCATCGGCATGCGCGACCAAGCGATGCTTGAGCTAATCTACGCGACGGGTTTGCGGGTGTCGGAGCTGGTCACACTCACCTGCAGCCAGATCAATCTGCGGCAAGGTGTGTTGCGCGTGACGGGTAAGGGGAACAAAGAACGGCTGGTGCCGATGGGAGAAACCGCGTTGGGGATTATCAGCCGGTACCAGGATCTCGCGCGCCCGGCGTTGCTGGCGGGGGGGGGCGCCGAGGTCTTGTTCATCAATAAGCGCGGTCAAGGCATGACGCGGCAGGCTTTCTGGAAAATGGTTAAGCGGTATGCGTGGCAGGCTGGAATTCACAGGCCTATTTCTCCGCACACCTTGCGGCACGCGTTCGCGACTCACCTTTTGAATCACGGCGCCGATCTTCGCGTCGTGCAACTCCTCCTCGGACACAGCGACATCGCGACGACACAAATCTATACCCACGTGGCGCGAAGCCGGCTCAAGGAACTGCACGCGGCGCACCATCCGCGCGGTTAGCAGTAGGGTTAAGAACTAAACGGCGCGTCAGGATGCAAACTGGACTTGGTCTAACACCAAACTAAGATCACCCGCGATGTCGATGCCGGTCTTGTAGCGCCGCGCGGGGTCCTTGGCCATGGCGCGTTTGACGATGCGTTCCATAATCTCCGGGAGGTCTGATCGTACTTGCCGCAGCGGGGCCGGCTCCGCGTTCAAGGTCATGAGATTGATCGCGGCGATCTTATCGGCCATGAACGGGTGTTTACCGGTCAAAGCGCGGTACATCACCACGCCAAGGGAAAACAGATCGCTCTGCCCGGTGAGCGGCTCGTGTTTGACCTGCTCGGGAGACATGTAGAGCGGAGAGCCGGCGAGATCGAGTGTGGCGGGATCGACGCCTTCGGCGGGCACCGCGATGCCGAAGTCCGAGATTTTTACGTCGTGTTCCGGGGTCAGAAGGATGTTCTTGGGCTTGATATCCCGGTGTACCACGCCCTTCTTATGGGCATAATCGAGCGCCAGGGCACAGCGATAAAAAATGCGGACCAGCCCGTCGAGCGAGAGGAGCTTGTGAACGTTGCAGAAATCGGCCAGGGTCTGGCCGCCGGGTACGTACTCCATCACGATGTAATGGATATAGCCTTCTATACCGGCATCGAAGATCGCGGTAATATTCGGGTGCATCAGCATCCCGGCGGTTCTGGCCTCGTTAAAGAAAAGTTGCTGAAAAACCTGGCTGGTTTCCGCGCAAGTGAAGCGCTCTTGATGGGCAACTTTCACGGCGATAAAACGGTCGATGAATAGATCCCGGCCAAGGTAGACGCTGCCCATGTTGCCACGGCCAATCTCTCGTAGGAGCCGATACTTACTCAGCGTTATCTCGCAACTCTGGGTTTGGGCTTCCGGTGTCATCGTCGGTAGGGCGTCCTGGCTCTGTGCGGGTGTATATCGGCTGTTACACGGGTCCTTTTAGAATCGTTCACGCCTTTCGCACCAACTGAATGCGCCGGGCGTGATAGGAACATACTTAGTTAACATTGGGTCAGAAGGGAGTACTCCGTCTGGGAAACATAAGCGAGGAATATAATATGCGTATGCTAATGGCCATCGTAGCGGGAGCCGTGTCTGTCGCACATGCCGCCGTCTTGGCGGATACCTCCGTGGAACAAAGGCTTAGGTCTGTTCTTGGCGAAGCCTTACCAGGGATCGAGATAGCGTCGATACGCCCGGCGCCGCTCAAGGGGATGCACGAAGTCGTGCTCGGAGGAGAGGTGATCTATGTTTCCGATAACGGACGCTTCATATTAAAAGGCGATCTGATGGATCTCAAGGACAAAAGGAATATCAGCGACGAGCGGCGGGCGCAGGCGCGGATTACAGGCTTAAAGACAGTCCCACCCCATACCATGATCGAGTTTGCGCCGCCGGAAACCCAACATGTGTTGTACGTTTATACCGATGTCGATTGCGGCTACTGCCGTAAATTCCACCAGGAAGTCGGGGCCTTGAACGCGGCGGGTATCGCGGTCCGCTATCTCGCATTTCCGCGCGCGGGCGTAGAATCGGAATCCTTCAAGAAAACGGAATCGGTCTGGTGTGCTGCGGACAGAAACGCGGCCCTGACCGAGGCCAAAGCCGGCAAGGCCGTGCCAGCGGCGACTTGCGAAAATCCTGTTAGGACGCATTACGAGCTCGGAACGCGCATGGGGGTGAGGGGTACGCCCGCCCTCATCAGCGAAGACGGGCAGGAGTTGGGGGGCTACGTTCCGGCGGCGCAACTCATTCAATATGTAAGAAAGGGCCGGTCTTAACCGGCGCAGCCACGGAACCGAACCCGCTCAGCGCGTTATTGATTCGTCGCGCTGGGGTTTTCGAGAATACCGCTAGCCCGTTCGATAAGCGCCGTGATGCGCCTACCGTTTTTTGAGGTGGTGTCCACGCGCACGGGCAAATAGCGCCACCGAATCGCGCACCAGAACGTTGTCGAACGTTTGCTGTTATTCTTTTCCTTCCGGCGTTCGAGTCTGACGGCCCGTATCTTTCCAAGCGGCGTCTCCACCACTTCCTCGCCGAGATACGCAAAACGGTAATCTTTGATCTCGCCGCCATCGACGATCTGATAGGCGAGGGCTCGCTTTCCGGCAGCGAGATCGCGCATGATGGCGATTTGATATAACAATTTGTCGAATAGGTTCGGCGTTAACTGTAAGCGCCAAGTGTTGTTATCCTCGCGGTTATCAATCGTCTTGGCGCGCCAGTCGAAATGTATGGTTTGGACGCTGTTTTTGCTGCCGCTTTGACGATAGCTGTAGCGTAGCGGATGGATGTCTTCTCCGGAGAGTGTCCAGGTACTCTTTTCGATGACATGATCGTTAAGAAAGAGCGTAAGGATCCCCCTGGAGCGGCTTTCCGAGCGAAAAACATACCGCCCTGTCTTTCCTCTCTCTAGTATACGCACGGACTCGCCCACCTTTAGACCGTTCGTGTGCAACGAATAGGAGACGGAGAAGGGTTGCGGGATTTCAGCGAGCGCCGTGAGCGATGCGAAGAGGTTGATGGACGTCGCGCGGAGGCAGGTGCGAAGCATAGCTTTAGGTAACGGCCGACGATTCGGCTAGGTCAGCACTCTAAGAGCATCTCGTGGCCGCTGCAAGTCGGCTACGATCAGACTTCGGTATGCTTCGATGAGCCGACCGCCGCCAGGCTGTATGGTACTATTCCCGTAGTCCATTCGAGCTCTTAGATCTCCTTAGCAACGACAAGCCGGCAGCGATGGTATCCCTCTCCTTCCACACCGCCTCGGTTTTGGTAGTTGGCGACGTCATTCTCGATCGTTACTGGTCGGGGGCAACCACTCATGTGTCGCCCGAGGCGCCGGTACCCGTCGTGCGCATCACGGAGAGCGAGGATCGTCCCGGCGGGGCGGCTAACGTCGCCGTGAATGTGGCGAGCCTCGGAGCCCGCGTCACGCTCATCGGGATCACCGGCGTCGATGAGGCCGCGCAGCGGGTCTTGGAACAGCTCCAAAAGCACCGCGTCATTTGTACCCTGACCCGCGTGGAAGGATTCACCACGGTCACCAAACTCCGCGTACTGAGCCAGCACCAGCAGTTGCTACGGCTTGATTTCGAGGATCCGACAGGCCTGCCGACGAGCGCGGGACCTTTACAGGACTTTTCTCATCACCTTCCCGCCGCGGACATCGTGATTTTGTCAGATTACGCCAAAGGGGCGTTAACGGATGCGCATACTCTAATAAAGCTCGCCCGTGACGCCGGAAAGCCGGTCGTGGTCGACCCGAAAGGCTGCGATTTTACCCGCTACGCCGGCGCCACTATCGTGACTCCGAACCTGAAGGAATTCTGCGCCGTTGTCGGTCCCTGCGCGAGCCAGGATGAGATCATCGCCAAGGCGCGCGACCTCTGCTCCGCCATGGATCTCGAAGCCTTGTTGGTTACCCGCGGGGAGCACGGAATGACGCTCGTGCCGCGCCACGGTGAAGCGTGCCATATGAAGGCAAACGCGCGCGACGTGTACGATGTCACCGGCGCCGGGGATACCGTGGTTGCCGTCTTGGCCACAAGCCTTGCCGCGCGGTTCGACCTGCAACGCGCGACCGCGCTGGCGAACGTGGCCGCCGGCTTGGTCGTGGCGAAGCTCGGCGCCGCCGCGGTCACGGTAGCGGAGATCGAGGCTTCTTGGAACGGGGCCGGCGTTACGGACGTGGCCCTTGTGACCGAAGAGGCCTTAATCGAGCGCATCGCGCTCGCCCGCGGGCGTGGCGAGCGCATCGTCATGACCAACGGTTGCTTCGATGTCTTGCACGCGGGTCACGTGCGCTATCTCAGTGAGGCGCGAAAATTGGGATCCCGCTTGGTCGTCGCGGTGAACGACGATGCCTCGGTAGCCCGACTCAAAGGCGCGGGCCGGCCGGTGAATCCGCTCGCGCAGCGCATCGAGGTCCTCGCGGCACTGAAGCCGGTGGATTGGGTGGTGTCCTTCTCGGAGGACACCCCGACGCGATTAATCTGCCGCGTTTCACCCGACGTGCTGGTCAAGGGTGGTGACTATCCCGTCACCGAGATCGCAGGGCATGACTGCGTCACCGCCGCGGGCGGGCAGGTGGTGACCCTGCGTTACCGAGAAGGGTGTTCGACCTCGAGGATCCTCTCGGAGTTGGTCCGCGTGCGCGAGACCGCGCTGCTTTGATCCTGGTCACCGGCGGCACCGGTTTTATCGGCAGTCAACTCATTAAAGGACTGAATGCCAAGGGCCATGACGACATCCTGGTGGTCGATAACCTCGAACGTGGAGAGAAGTTCAAAAACCTAACCCGCTGTCGGATCCGCGATTACTGGGACAAGGATGATTTCATCGCCGAGTTGCGACGCAATCGCAAGCTGGGTGTTTGTCCCGAAATCGTATTCCATTGCGGCGCCTGCACGCTAACCACCCTCTGGGACGGGCGCTACATGATGCGCAACAACTATCAATATTCCAAGGAGTTGCTCGAGTACTGCCTGGAACATGGGGTACGGATGATTTACGCTTCGAGCGCGGCCGTCTATGGGTACAGCCAGGCGTTTTCCGAAACGCAAACGGCGCTCATCCCGCTCAACGTTTATGGGTACTCCAAGCTGCTCTTCGATGACTATGTCCGGCGCCGGCTCCCAACGTTCCCGGCGCAGGTGGTGGGACTGCGCTTTTTTAACGTCTATGGCCCGGGCGAGGGCCATAAAGGACCGATGGCGAGCCTCGTTTATCATCTCGATCGCCAGTTGCGGGAGCACGGCGCGGTGCGGGTTTTTTCCGGCAGCCACGGCTTCGGCGACGGCGAACAGCGGCGCGATTTCGTCTACATCGACGATGTCGTTGCCGCGTGCCTATGGTTCCTGGAGCACAGTGAGCATTCGGGCATTTTCAACCTCGGCAGCGGCCGCGGCAGGTCGTTTAACGAATTGGCCCGGGCGGTCATCGCCTGGCACGGAAAAGGAGCGATAGAGTACATTCCCTTCCCCAAGGAGCTGATCGACCATTATCAGGCGTTTACCGAGGCCGATCTCGGCGCGCTCCAGGCGCTCGGTTACGATCGGCCCTTTCTCACCCTGGAAGAAGGTGTGCGCAAATACCTCGATTGGCTGAACGCTTGCGGCGGATCTATACCCTCGTCCTCTATCTCCTGACGCCGTTGTTATTGGTCCGGCTTGCGCTTTTGGGCGTGCGCAACCGCGGCTATTGGGAGCGCTGGCGGGAACGCCTGGGCTTTGTGCCGGCGCTCCCCGCGGCTGGAACCAACCTGTGGGTACACGCAGTCTCGGTTGGCGAGGCGCAAGCGGCTTCCGCGCTGGTGCATGCACTGCGGGCACGCTTCCCGCCGATCACGATCATGATGACCACCACGACCCCCACCGGAGCGGCCACGGTGCGCCGCCTGTTTCGGGACGAGGTACGGCATCGCTACCTGCCCTTCGATCTCCCCAGCGCGTTAACCCGCTTTATCGAACGAGCTCGCCCCGCCGCCTTGGTGATCATGGAAACGGAGCTCTGGCCCAATCTATTGCACTGCTGCCGCCGCGCGCGAATCCCCGTCCTCATCGCCAATGCGCGGTTGTCAGAGCGGTCGTTTTCCCGGTACCGGCGCTGGGCGGGCAGCATGCGCGGGATGTTGGCGGCGGTCACCGCGGTCGCCGCGCAGTCGCGGGCCGATGCCGAGCGGTTCATAGCGCTCGGCGCGGCCGAGTCTCGGGTGCATGTCACCGGAAACATCAAGTTCGACGTCACTGCCCCGGGCGATCTCCAAGAGCGCGCCTTGCGGTTGAAGCAAGAGCTCGCTCCCGGCCGGCGGGTTTGGATGGCCGCCAGCACCCACGAAGGTGAAGAAGTGTCGGTGTTGTCGGCGTTCGCGGTCCTGCGCCAGCGCGATCCCGGACTGCTGCTGGTGCTGACTCCGCGTCACCCCGAGCGTTTTGGAAAGGTCTTTGATCTCTGCCACGAGCGGGGCTTCACGACAGCAAGGCGCAGCGTCCCTTCGAGCGAGCGGCCGGACGTGTTTCTCGCGGACACGATCGGAGAGCTGCCGTTATTCTATGCGCTCTCGGAGGTGGCCTTCGTGGGCGGCAGCCTCGTGGCCTCGGGCGGTCACAATCCCCTCGAGCCCGCCGCCCTTGGGATCCCTGTCGTCACCGGCCCGCATATCTTCAATTTCACCGAGGTGTATGCTTTCCTAACGGCCGCTCATGCCGCGTGGGTGGTCAATGATGCGGACGAGCTTCTGTCCCGGCTCCTGATCTTGCTCGCCGACTCCGACTTGCGCGCAACCGCCGGGCGCCGCGCTCAAGCCGTGGTGGCCGAGAACCGCGGCGCCGTGGACCGAGTAATGGAGATCTTGATGCCCCTGCTGGAACCGCCGGCAAACCGAAGAGTGGCGGATTAAGGCAGATACGCCAAGGTATTGCCCAGGTGCTTCGTAAGCTGATAGCCCTGGACCGTCAGCAGGCTCGCGCAGTGCCGCCTCGCCTCGCGCCACAGGTGCTTATGCTCGTAGATGATCATCCCCGGTCTAAAGCGCGCGGTCGATCTGGTTGACTACCTCGAAATGGAGTCTATCGCACCACCGACGGCGGACCGGTCCGGTTACTGACGCGCAAACGGTTATCTGGTTGAAGAGCAGGGAATGACTTGCCTGGCCGACCGTGACCCGGAAAGCGCGCTCGAGCCCTGCAAGCGGCAGCCTGCACCTACCGCATCGCGTTCGGGTCGCGCGCAGGCCAGAAAGTGCTGACCCTGCAAACCGACCCGAACCCAGTGGCGCCCTCCACATCACAACGCTGCGTCAATGAACAGGGTTTTAGTCTACATGCCGAGGTGCATTGCAGCCCCGCCATCGCCAACGACCGTCTGGCATTCAACCGGGCCGGGCAGGTAGTGCTCACCCTCAAGACCCCCTATCGCGATGGCACGACCCACATCGTGACGTCGCCGCTCGAATTCATGCAACGCCTGGCCGCGCTGGTGCCTCGTCCGCGGCTGCATCTCATCTGCTTCCATGGCGTGCTCGCACCTAAACCGAACTTCTTTTAGCGAATTAGCGTAACGGTCTGATAGGATGGAATAATTTAAAAACACAGGGTGCGGCTACTGGGTACGTTATCACCCTTTCAGGCCGAGGAGTTGGAAAGCCTGGCGTT
>JBOIDL010000070.1:0-18234 GCA_050740435.1 Gammaproteobacteria bacterium | reverse complement strand
CGCGAAACGCTTCCAACCGGCGCCGATCTGCCGCGGCCAAACTCAACAGCGTCTGCTGCATCGTGTAACTCCATCACATGGACTCGCACCATAATAACGCTTCGTTATTTATGTGTCAGCATACTAGGCAGCCAGATCCATCCGATAGGTACTTTCTCGAGTGCTACGACTTCTCAGTCACACCGTCATATTTTAGCGGTGAGCGGGCCTGTCTGAGTGAAGAATTTCTCCGGCCCGAATGTCAGCCCAAGATGGGACGATTGCTGAAGAAAGAGGCGAACCTCATCGTCGCAAAACCGTTCGATTACCACGACAAGACCCCCCAAATAACGCTGACCCCAAGAGGGTTATATCGTCTCGCCTTCGGCGATGCGCGTAACTGGAATATCCAGCAACTTGCGGGTGAGCTCGACAAGCACATCCAATGCGTCCTCGAAATGCGCCCGGAGTGTATCGAGCTACCAATCGGCATAGACCACATCGACCGAGTCGACATCGTGGCGCACTCGATGGGTGGGCTCATCACCCGTGCCTACATCGCCGGCATGGCGGTGGATCGCTCCAATAATAACCAAGCAGTGAAATATCGCACCACCCAAGACGGGAGCAAGGGCGTTATCCGCAAAGTCATCACGACTGGAACTCCCCACTACGGCGCGGCGCTCACGTCACGAACAGACCTATTTGCCGGGACCCGTCCCAGCGGCGTGGAACAAATCAAGCAGATGGAATTTGGGAGCGGGTTCCTCTGGGAGCTGAACGAGCGGTGGAAGGCCGTAAAGAAATCGGATCTCGAAGAGCTGCTAGCGATCGCCGGGACGCAGGATGATGGCGCCTATGAAGGCGATGATGACGGCATAGTCAATGTTGCCAGCGCCGCGTTGCCGCGAGCCTTTCTGGACGACAAACATTTGCGCTACGTCCCATACGGCCACTTCAGTTCGGATCTGCCGCGGCTAGCCTGTCAGGCATATCGTTTGACGATTCGGCCGCGGGTTCCCGTTAGCTGCGTAGCCTTTCGCCCCTTCGGCGGACCCACGCTCGTCGGCGTGGATCGTTCGTCCCATAAGACTTACGTGCTAGTTCGCGAGTTCTTACAAGGGCACGCGATACGGGAGGACTACAAACCACCTCAGGAGTTCTTGGATGACGGCCTGCTCTTGATGCGCGCTGCGGATACCGAGACCAAGCTGCCGGTGGCCATATCGAGCAAGAATGTCTTGCTTGAGGGTTTGAATCCTAACCCCTCTTTCCCGAATCGCGATGCCGGGACGTTGACGGTATGGCCGTTACCGGCGAATCCCGATCCCGGTTACCGGGTTTGGCTCGACGACAATAATTATCCGGCGGGCTATAAATATCCGCAGCCGTTGGAGCAGATCGCGGCTGTCTTGGGCGCACGCCCGACGGTGTTGGAACCGTTTATTTTGACTCCGGTTGCGGACCTCGTAATTAATGCGCTCAGCCCGGTCATACCCCCGGGATCCAGCTGCGCTACGCCAGGAACCTCTTTGGGCGTAGCGGTTACGGTAACGAATCGGGGACAGGAAGCATCCGCGTCGACAGCGGTTCGAATCGTGTTGTCAAGAGATAGAACGTATTCTCCCAACGACGCTTTGCTCGGCGAGCTTTCCTTATGCCCCATTCAGCCAGGCGATAGTCTTCAACTAACTCGCGCGATCACGATTCCTTCCGCCGGTGGCGGGCGATACTTAGTTGGCTACGCCGATCCCCAAAACGTGGTTGACGAGTCGCACGAGACGAACAACTCCCGGTGGGCGCTGTGCCCATAGAAAGGTCTCTTGTCCTGTACCACGTGCGAGTTCGAGGTCCGAGCACTTCGACCTCGAGCTAACTTTGGAGAAAACTTATGGCCTTGTTTGCGAATGCAGCGGTTTTTGTAATTCTTTACGTTTTGTTCATGCTACCAACCTACTTATTACCGTTCTTAGGCTCAAATTCGACTACGCTGAACACCCTTGGCGTTGCCGCAGGCGCGGGCCTATACCCGTTGCTTTACGTGCACCTTGGCGCCTTAGCTCTTTTAGTTGCAGTCGCCTGGATTCGAGGTATCTATGTGGCCAAGCAGTGGATAATGATTTTTCCCGTCCTCGCCGCCGTTTTTGACGTAATTCCAATGCTTAGCTATATACCTTTGGTCCCCACTATTATGCACCTGTCGACCATAATAATCGGCGTTGCAAGCGCCCCTAAAATACCGATTACAGCACCTACCGCAGAGGTCTCGCTAAGAAGGACACCAAGCAACATTCACCCTGTTATTCCCGTCGCTTTATTAGTCTTACTCGCTTACTTCGCTGCTGGCATTTTTCTTAAAGGCAATTTTTCTAAACTCTGGGGCGAGGCGCAGGTACGGAACACATCTGCCACCCATTCTGCAGCCTCCAACGATGGGTCTGACACGCAACCGCGTGCGAACACCGCCGGAAATTCCGTCGAGAATGCTTACGTAAACACTCTCCAATTGAATCTAAGGTCTGGCCCTGGGACAGATTACGGTATAGTCACTAAGCTTTCGCAAGGCGACGCGGTTACTTGGCTTGAAAGGACACAGAACCACGATGGGAGTACTTGGGTCAGGGTTCGTGCCGGCGCTTTCGAGGGATGGGTCAATGAGAAACTACTAAGTAAGGATCCTACAAATAGTTCTTCTGCATCTTCCAGAAGCGAATCGGCGCCAGTATCTACTGTTTCTCCCACGTTGATATCGAGCGGTGCCACTTCCTCCCATGTAGCTCAGCTTGACAAGGACGAACGTGGTTCGGAGGTTAGTATTACTTTGATTAACAAGAACTGTTGGCCACAGGACTTCTATCTGAACGATCAACTCCTTGCAACTATCCCTGCGAGGATGTCTCAGTTATCGACCGTACGCCCTGGGACCTATACAACGAAAGCATGCACAGAGGGTACCTCGGATTGTGGCGATGCCATCTTGATCAGTTGGACCGCTGGGACAACAACACATACTATTTCCCCACACCCTACCTGCACCGCTCCAGATTCAGTAGACGTAGCCCGTTCGGCCGCCGAACAGCGGGAACGAGATCAAAATGAGCTCAACAAATATATTAAACTCATCCGCACACAGATCGGCAACACCTTCAATTATCCCGAGCGGGGACTGTCCTGCGAACTGTTGATCAAGATGGTGCCCGGGGGCGACGTCGTGGACGCTAAGGTGATACGATCGAGCGGCAACGCGGTGTTTGACCGGCAAGCGAAGATTGCGGTCCGCAAGGCGTCACCGCTGCCGGTACCCGACGATCCGCGCCTGTTTCAGCAACTGCGCGAGATTCAATTCGTCTTCGAACCGGAGGTGTAGGCTTGAAGTGTGTGTATAGAGCGGCTGTGTGCCTGTCGATGCACCAAAATAAATCACTACGACCGCTTTACTTTGGTTTACTTCCGATTTCAACTATCACCGAGAGGGGCATTAACAGGCCAGCGGTCGCATAGTGGGCAGAGGCAAAGGGGGTAGTAGTCAGTATTCCTATCAACAGTCGTTTGGAGGCGGCAAATGAAAAACAAATCGATCATAGCCCGTTTGCGATGGCTGCTAATATTGACATGGTGCGTTCTCCTGGTCCCGATTTCGGACAAGAGTTATGGGGCAGAGAAAATACACGATCTAACAAATAATCCCGATTATGATGTCTTTTCGGTCACCGTGTCTGAAGGTGATATCGCCGTTTATCCTAAGTTGGAATGTACCTTTAAAAAGTACCACGGAGAAGGCTGTGGGCTGGCTGAGATGGTAGGCTATTTCACGTGCCACCTTGCTGAACGTGGTGAGGGTGGGTCGGGCAGAGATCCTTTAATCATCGCGAGAACCGTTGATGACATACCTCAGATAAAAACTGCCCTGACAGGCAAATCAGTGAGGCTAAAAGCCATCGGCCCAGCTCTCGATGGTTCCCTTTGTTTCTCCCTTCACAAGGAATAGCCCGCGTCAGGCGCGTAGTCGCGTAGTCGCGTATTCTGCCGAATGGGACGGGCAGGACTGGCGCCGAGGAATGCGGCGCGTCACTGTGCTCCGCTGAGGAGGCATGTATTTTTGTAAAGTAAGTGTCGCATTGGCGCGCTCGGGATGATCTCGGCACGGAGCCTCGCGTTGGGCGCGAGCACACCGTGGAAGCGAACGCACGCGGGCGTCGAAGGAACCCGCGTAAGGCGGAACCGCTCTGCGGGTTCCGCCGAATGGAACCAGGGACTATTCCTGATGGATCGCACGGTGTTGATTCGGATGGATTCCCGTCGCCTGACGGGGCATCGACATGGGTGTTTGGCGGATCACCCTTCGGGCATCCGCCCTACGATTGGCATGGAGCGTTATGCCGGACTATCGACGTTTTCGGGCGTTGGGCGGTACTTATTTCTTCACGGTGAACCTGTTGGAGCGGCGGCTGACTACGCTGGTGCGGCATGTCCATGCGTTGCGCGAGGCGGTGCGAGTGACGCGGCGGGAGCGGCCGTTTCATATCGACGCCTGGGTGATCTTGCCCGACCATATGCATTGCGTCTGGACCTTGCCACCGGGAGATGACGATTTCTCCAATCGCTGGAGGGCGATCAAGATACGCTTCGTGCAGGCGCTTCCCCGCACCGAGCGGCGCTCGAAGGTCCGGATTGCGAAAAGGGGGAGCGGGGAATATGGCAGCGGCGCTTCTGGGAGCACGTCATTTGTGACGAGGCCGATTATGCCCGGCACGTCGATTACGTACATTGGAATCCCATGAAGCATGGGTTGGTGCGGCGACTGGTGGATTGGCCTTATTCCTCGTTCCACCGCTACGTTCGTCTGGGTGTGCTGTCGGTCGATTGGGCCGGTGGCGTCGAGGCCTTGCCGAACGGAAATGAATGAAGATTGAATGAGGTGCGCGATGCGCATCCTATGAACTGAGAGGCGATGCAAATGAAATTCACACGAATTACGGTGAATCCAAAACAAATGGGTGGCGTGCCCTGTATCCGCGGCTTGCGTATTCCTGTTGCCACGATTATGGGGATGGTTGCCGATGGTATGTCTGAGGACGAGATCCTTAAGTCATTCCCCGATCTGGAACGCGAGGACATACGCGAGGCGTTGCATTATGCCGCCGAAGCGGTACAAGAACGCGAACTTCCAATGGTAAACGTCGTGTGAGATTTCTCGTGGATAACGCGCTATCGCCTCTCGTCGCCGAAGGGCTGCGGCGGGCCGGGCATGAGGCAAGCCACGTGCGCGATTACGGGATGGCGGCGGCAGAGGATGAGGCCATCTTCGAACTTGCCGCGCGCGAGGCGCGAGTGATCGTGTCGGCGGATACCGATTTTGGCACCTTGCTCGCCCTATGGCAGGAAACCAAGCCGTCAGTAATTCTCCTGCGGCGCGTATCGCAACGACGTCCGGAAGAGCAAGTGCCGCTCTTGCTCGCCAACTTACCGAACATAGCAGACTCCTTGGAGCAAGGTAGCATTGTTGTTTTCGATGAAAAACGAATTCGCATCCGTCCCCTGCCTATTGGAGGCGATCGGCCAATGATTGACAATAATACCGAGCTCGCGAGCAAGCGTTACAACATTTCCCGAGGCATCTGGATTACGTGTGGAGGTGCGATCGGCGCTGCGACGAAATTATTTCGCGCTGCTCGTCCAGCCCGTCGGCCAGAAAAAGAAGATCGGGCGCGCGCGGACCTCGAGAGCGACGAATAAATGCCCGGCAACGTGCTCGATCAGCGGCGGGGTCTTAAGCCGCAAGCGCTGCTTGATATCGTCCGCGAGCGCTTCTGGACGGGTGACCCGAATGCCCGGCGGAAGCTCTATCAAGAACTGCACCTTCCCTTGCTCAATCGAGGGCATACCAGCGACGCTGGCCTCGATCCCATAGTTTCTCAGGATCTCAACCAGCATCTTGCCCAGGTTCACATAGTTATGCGCCGCGCTTGCAGGGTCCACACTGACCGGCAATCCCGTGGGCAGCACGCCGGCAGCGCGTCCGATCAGGTGTTTCACATGCCGCTGCAGCATATCCAGCCGGGCTATGTCGATCGCCGTTTCCTGGCGCGCCGGCGAGAAGGAGATGAGCCGCAGCATCCCCTTGCGTGCACGCGGTGCCGGATAGGACGCGTGTGTTAACAGGCGATAGAGACACGCCTGCTCGATGCCCTCCCCGTCCGTATTGAGACAAAGCTCGACCGCGCAATACGATTCGGCGCCCGGCGTGAGCCAAAGCGCTTCCCGGATATCCGTGATACGGACCGCATCGGTCCAGCCGGGCTCGTGTAGCTCAAGGTCCTTCGCCAAGCCGATTTTATTGAATAGTCCGGCCTCGGGCACGCGTCCCCGCGCGCGGTAGCGCTCCCAAAGCGCGTCTACGCTCCAGGTACAGAGGTTCTGGACCGCTTCCCAAAACAGACACACCTCCTTGGCGGCGGGATCCAAATCGGCTCGCTGCCGCAGCAATCTCGGCGCGACGCACTGCCGATAGGCGTGCTCGATGAGCCTCTGTTGCCACCGTTCCCGATCTAAATCTTCATCGCCCAAGATCGCCGTCCAGTGGCGGCTCCGCCCCTGCCCGAGCAACTCATCCATCACCTCGATGAATAAGCGCGCCAGAAGCTGTGTCGGCGCGCGCTGCTCGACGCCGCTTTCAAGTAGCGCGGCCCGAACCTGCGGCATGGTCAAATACACAGCCATAAGGCTAGGCGGCGCTCTCCGCCGCGGCTACCTTCTCGAAGATCACCAAGGGCGGTCCCTGCAAGATCCCGAACTGATCGAGATGGCCCGCGGCACAGGCGGCTATCGATTCGGCATCCCGATGCAGCCGTTCGGCCGCCTCATCCACGCGGACGATCCGTTCCTGTTGCACCAATTCCAACAGCTCGTCGTAAATCGCCTCGCGTCCGCTCACCCGCCGCTCGGGCGTGAGAGCCTCTGCCATATCAGCCACGGACGGCGGTAGATGGACTTTAAACCATTCTTCCACGGCGCCCGGGCCGATCCCCTCGCCGCGCTTGGCGAGGTCCCCCGCCTTGGCATCCGAGAGCAGGCTGCGGAATGCTTCGATCGCCGCCAATCCCTCCGCGGAGGGGCGCAGCAGAGTCACCTCGCGTTGCGTGAGCGCATCCAGGTGTTCCTGCGCTTTCTTGGCGTGCTGCGAAATCGCCAAGCGGCTATCCCGGACCACGACCAGATTGGCGATCCGCCCCTGCTCCACCGCCTCGCGAAGCTTCGTCAGGCGTGCAGTCAACGGATTACCAACCTGGTTACAAAAACTGATGTACAGCCGCCCGGCATCGGCCTCGAAGATGAGATCGGCGTATTTGTGGCCGGCGTCCGCGACCTGCTTGCCGCGCCCCAAGAGCGCCAGTACCAACGGCAATCCGTGCGCCAAGGTTGCGTCCATCTGATGGGGATGACTCGATCGCAGCGCTTGCCCGTATTCGAGAGTGTATTGGAGCGCCAAGAAGTCCGCTAATGAGGTCGCTGGCTGCGCTTGGCCGTGGCGCCATTTCTCGAACTCGTCCTCACAAAACGAAATCAACTGGCGCGGAGTACAGGCAGGATTCCCATCCATGAATTCCGCGATGCGGTTCGGTTTGAGCGGCCAGAGCTTGTTCGCCTGACCTTTGCGCATCTTGGCCACCGCCGGCGCGGAATCCAAACGCACCGGGATCAAGCGTTGCGCCTCATCCACGGAGAGTGGTTTGAGCAGACCGGCCTTTTCGGCCAGCCGGTCCATGTCGGCGCCCCGAATGATCTCATCGAGCTTGTCCAGAAACGCCGTCTGCACGCAGGAGAGCAACAAGGTGTTGCGTGTCTTGTCGCGGAGCGAGCTGACCATCCGGCCGAAAGCATACAGACCCTCCACGTCGTCGGGGGACGTTTGCAGCGCTTCCACCTGATCGAAACAGAGCACCAGCGGCGTACTGGAATCCGCGAGCCGGCTCACGGCGCAGACCATATCGAGCGCTTGCTCCTCGGGATCCTCGTCCTCGAGCGGCGGCACCAAGCCCAGATCCCGCATCACGCCGTCCGGTAGCACCCCATCGTGCAACCAATCGCGTACGTTCCGCCGATGGCGCCCCAAGGCCAAATGGCGCAGGATCGCACTGAGGTTTCTGCCGAGCGCCGCTTGCTCGTCGAGGCGCTCGATCATGGCTTCTATTTCCCGCTTCGCGCGCCCGGCCTCATCGGTTTTTCCGAACAACCACCAGGACCGCGGCTTTTGAGGCTGGCGCAGATCGATCCACCATTTCTGGGCTTTCTTCCGGTCCTTGAGAAACTGCGCGAAGCGGTAGAGGAGCAATTGCTCGAGTTGCGACATCCCCAGGCGCGTGGGGCGGAATAGATCGGCCGCAAGCGTCCGGCGGAGATGGCGGCACAGCATCCTGGCGCCGGCGCGCAGACGCACGGCGATGAACAACACGTTCGGGGGGAGGGGCACGGGCACCGTCGCTGCCATGTCATTCGGCACGCCGTTGAGATTGGTGCGAACGCGCGCGAGCAGATGGGTCTTGCCGCTCCCCGGCAGCCCGTGCAGGAGCACGGATCGGCTGCCGCCGGATCGGCGCACCTGTTCGAGCACCTCGCAACAAAGCTCGAACACGCCGGCGTGGATCATCGGTACATCGGATTGCGGCGCTTGCCAGGCATCGGTGACGATGGCCTGGGCAAAGGGATTAATGATATCCATGACGAGCGTTATTCTTTGAACGAGATCCCGTTATAGTAATTGCCGCGGCCATCCGTGACCATCGCTTTGCGCTCCGATTCGGTGAGGCTCGCGGGAAAATCGTGGCGAAACAACCATACCCTTCCGTCTTTCGCGAGTCGCAAGAGCGCGCGGTCGAACGCCGCGTGCTCGTACGCGAAGCGTGGTCGCGTGCCGCGTAGCTCGCGGGTCGAGACCAACCCGCCGTGGCGAAGATCCGCGCTCAAGCGCCGCAATTGCTCCAAGATCTGGTGCTCGAGATCCTGCTCCGCGACGGCACTGTCCACGTGCGGCGAGACTCCGTCCGGTGCCGGCCGGCCGTAAAGCACGCTCTCTTCCAATAACGCCCGCGCCGCGGCATAGACCGCGGAGCGTGTAAGCCCGCAGGCCTCAAGCTTGAGGCTTTCCTCCTCGACGGCTTGAACCAAGCGCTGAACCATGACACTCAGATAGGCTTTGGGATCGGGCGGCCTGGCGCTCAGCCGCGCCGAACGGCTGCCCGGGGCGCGCGGTAGCTCATGCAGCCTCCCCACCCGCAGCAGCCCCTCGATACGCTCTCGCAACTCCGTCTCGGAAGCGTCCCCCAGGCGTCGGGCCACGCGGCTTCGAAGCGTGTGGATGGGCAGCGCCGCGGCGCGAAGCTCGCGTTCGATGAGGGTGTCGAGGTAATGGCCGCGGTCGCGGTCCCAGTAGCGGAACCCCTCGCCGCGGAGCGGCGCGTACCGGAACACCGTTCCGAGTCGGAGGTGGCCCGCCACCAGTGCCACAAGCTCCTCGGCCGGCAGATCATGAGGCTTACGCAGACCTGCTTTTAGCTTCGACACCGGCAGCGGATCGGGGCTCGCTGCGAGCAAGCTCAGGATGGCCGCCGCGATGTCGCTCCGGTCCGTATTGGCCGCGTCGGAACACGCCCCCGCTTCTAAATTCATGTCGCTCAACGTGGCATCCTCCCCTCTGGAAATCGCATCGTCCCCGGGGCAACTCGATCGCCAAGACTATGGTAGCGCATCGCCCCATAGCAATTCACGCAGGCCGGACGATCTCCGGAGCGTGCGTTCGATGGCCTGCATGAAGGCGCGTTCGGTGCTCCAGATCGCTAGCCCGTGCCTAGCCCGCGTGATCGCGGTGTAGATGAGCTCGCGCGTCAAGAGCGGCGAGTCAAGCTCCGGCAAGATCAGCACCACCCGACCGAACTCGGATCCTTGGCTTTTATGCACCGTCATCGCGAAAACCGTCTCGTGGCCAGGTAAGCTCTCCGGGCTGAGCGTGCGTGCGGAACCCTGCCCGCTTATGAAGCAAACCTTAAGCTCGCGGCCGCCCCGCGGATCCCGCTGGACGATTCCGATGTCCCCGTTAAATAGCTTGAGTCCGTAGTGATTACGGATCACCATCACCGGGCGGCCGAGGTACCAGGTGCTCCGCGCTTCGATCACTCTCGCCGTGCCGAGGACCTCCATGATGGCGGTCTGAACGGCCTCAACCCCCGCCGGGCCTGTACGCTGCGGGCACAAGATCCGAAATTCGTTGAAAGCCGAGTGAACGCGCTCGGGATCGGCGCCCTCGCGGACCAATCGCAAGTAATCGCCATAGCCGTCAACGATGGTTTGTGCTTGCTTCCGGATCATTGCGCGTGCATCTCGCGCCTCGCGCCATTCAATGCCCACGACGCCACCGCGCAAGATCGCGAGGGCCTCCTCGGCGCGGCCTGCCGCCACAGTGCGGGCGAGCCTGCCGATGCCGCTGTCAGTATGGAATCGAACACTGTGCTCCAGACGGACCAGCGAGTCGCGCAACGGCGGACCCGCCGGCGCGCGGGGAACGGCCACGGCGGTCAGCGCGCTGATGCGTTCGGCGAAATCCTGTGAGTAGCCCTTTGGCCCGGAACAGATGTCACCGAAGACCGCGCCGGGTCCGACCGAGACCAACTGCTCCTCATCGCCCAGAAGGATGAGCCGCGCGGGACGCGGCAAGGCCTCGAGCAACTTGGCCATTAGGGCCAAGTCGATCATCGAGGCTTCGTCCACGACCACGACATCGAGCGGCAGCGGGCGGGCGCGGTGATAGCGAAAACGTTGCGAATCCGTCCTCGCGCCCAGCAGGCGGTGCAACGTGCCAACCTCGTCGGGGAGTCGGCTCGAAATTTCGGGTGTGATCGGCAGCCGCTCTTTGGCCGCGCGCATAGCCTCCTGGAGGCGCGCCGCCGCCTTTCCGGTCGGGGCCGCCAAGCCGATCCGTAGCGGCAAGCCCACACTGGTTTGATCCACAAGCAGGCACAAGAGTCCAAGCACCGCCGAGGTCTTCCCAGAACCCGGTGGTCCGCTTACCACGCAGAGTCTGCGCAGCACCGCCACCGCCGCGGCGACGCGTTGGCCGCTCGTGTCGAGGGCGCTCGCGCGCGGGAACAGCCGATCGATTCCTTGCCGCAGCGTATCGAGATTTACCCCGGCCGCCTCATCCTCGGCGCGCTCGCTTAAAGCATCCGCGATCGTTTGTTGATAGCGCCAATAGCGATAGAGGTAAAGCCGCGTGCCAGCATCGAGAATCAAAGGACGGTAGGCACCGGGAGCACCCACGGTCGGGCTGCTGCGCAAGGCATCGAGCCACGCCTCGAGCACCGGGACCATGGGCGCCCCGGGTGCATCCAAGAGCCGGCGGCCCGCATGCGCTTCGAGACTCGCACACGCATGCCCTTGAGCGGTCAGGGTACTGGCCAGCATCGCCGCGTAGGCGACTTCCGGCCGCTCGCGGCCGTCCAAGCGGGCGATCAACCGGGCAAAGTGGAAATCGATATCGGTGATGCGTTCCGAGCGATGGAGCGATTCGAGAGTGCGCACCTTGAGGGTCCCTAGAACGCCCGCTTGCGGAGCGTCTCCTCCACCGCAGGGTCGGGCGGCCGCTTTGCTTTTCGTGCGCAACCCGAGTGTTTCATCGGCCTAGGCGTCCGATGATGCCCGCGAGTCCTCATCTGTGCCGACGCGCCGTGCAAGCAGGCTATTGATCCGCAATCCCTCCATGTCCGAGACCTCGAAGCTCCAGCCGTGCGACTCGACGCGCTCGCCTACCGCAGGTATCCGGTCGAAAAGAAACACAACGAAACCGGCAAGCGTGTTGAAGTCGCCGTCCGGCAGCGTGCCAAGATCGAAGCACTGCTGCGCGTCGTAAATCGACATTGCGCCATCGACAAGGAATGAGCCGTCCTCCAACTCTTTCACCTCCGGCTCTGGGTGCTCTGCGTCCGGCAGATCCCCCGTAATCGCCTCGAGCAAATCGGTCTGTGTGACGATCCCCTGCAAACCGCCATGCTCATCGACCACCAACGCCATATCAACAGGCGCCCGTTTAAACATATCGAGCGTATCGAGAATCGACGCACCTTCGTGCATCGCTATGGGTTCCTGCACCGCGTGTATGAGGTCAAACTCTCTGTCATCGAGACAGAGCGCCAGGATGTCTTCCTTACGTGCTATACCGACGACATCGTCCACCGATCCGCGGCTCACCAGGAACTGACGATGCGCGCTATCGCGAACTTCGGCCAACACGGTTTCCTCGGGATCGCCCGGATCGATCCAGGTGACCTCCCGCCGGGGCGTCATAATCGTTTGCACCGGCCGGTCGGCGAGCGCGAGGACATCGCGCACCATTTCCTTCTCTGCGGGCGCGAAACCCGGTTCCGTCGCGGTTTCCGGGATCACTGCGCTCATGTCTGCGCCTGCCGCCGCCGAAGCTGGTACGGGAACGCCCCCCAAGAGCCGCAACACCGCGTCCGCCGTGCGCTGCCGGCGCGGAATCGTGGCCGCCCATTTACGCCGATTGCGCAGCGCAAGCTGGTTGAAAGTCTCGATGAGAACAGAGAATCCGATCGCCGCATACAGGTAACCTTTAGGAACGTGGTAGCCCAGGCCATCGGCGACCAGGACGAAGCCCACCATCAGGAGAAATCCCAAACAGAGAATGATCAGCGCCGGATGGTCGTTTACGAACGTGGTGAGCGGCTTGCTCGCGACGATCATTACAATCATCGCGATCACGACCGCGGCCATCATGACGTAGACCTCGTCGACCATGCCGATGGCCGTGATGACCGAGTCGAGCGAGAACACTGCGTCGAGCGCGACGATCTGCGCGACTACCGGCCAGAACGGGGCATGAGAGACGCTGTCCCCGTGCTCGTGTGGCCCGGCTTCAAGCCGGTCATGTATCTCAATCGTGGCCTTGATCAGCAGGAACACCCCGCCAACAACGAGGATGAGGTCGCGCCAAGAAATCTCCAGTGCAAATACAGTGAACAGCGGCGCCGTCAGCGACATGACCCAGGAAATACTGGCGAGCAACCCGAGACGCATGATCAGCGCTAAGCTCAAACCGATGACCCGCGCTCGATCGCGCTGCTGGGGTGGCAGCTTATCCGCCTGGATAGCGATGAAGATAAGATTGTCGATGCCGAGGATGATCTCCAGCACGATCAACGTCAGAAGACCGACCCAGATGGTCGGATCGGTTAGCCACTCCATTGCCTGACTCCTGTCCTCTGGCAGCGCTACTTCCGCCGACTGCGCAGGGAGGGGCTCTACCCTCTCAGGCGCCTGAATCGTGGGAACCTCTAAGGCTGTGGGAACCTCCACTTCTTGGCTGAAGGCGTTGCTTAGGCGTTCGAATACTCCCGCCAGGACCTCGCCTTTCAGGATCTGAAAATATGCCCCGGAGGTCTTCTCCGCCAATGCCTGACCCGGGGCGAAACCCTCGCCCAATACCACCGCGATGACCTTGATTCCTGCGCGAGCAGCGTTGGCAGCCAATTCCCGCTGCCAGCTTGCTTCATAGGCCTTTTCTAAACGGACAAGGAGTGCCTTGCTTAGCTTTCCATCGGCCGGTATCCCCCTCTGCATCTGAAACTGGCGTATAGCGCCCCTTGTTTTTGGCCCCATAATCCCGTCGATCGGAGCCACCCCGTAACCCAGGGCGCGCAGGCGTGATTGCACTAGCACCGTATCGTTTGGGTCCAAAAGGCCACCGGTCAATAAAATGATCGACTTCTCCGCCCCTCCTCGACCGTTGACCTCAAGCTCACGCATGGCCTGTTCCAGGGCTATCGCGATATCCGGATACTTTCCGCGGTAATTGAGTTTTTGAAGGGCCTCGAGAAACTCTAGTCGGGACTCGTCCGTGACCGCGGTGAGCGGGACAGAGACAGTAGCCGAATGATCAAAGAGGACTATCGCTGCCCGAACATCGCCTTTAAGCTTCTTTACGAACCCACCGACCGCCGAGCTGCCCAGTCCCTTTGCATCCACCCTCTTCATCGTTGCAGAGTTATCCAGGACCAGGATCACGTCCCTTTCCTCGGCACAGACGGCAGATACAAGCAACAGCAATAAAAGCGAAACTGACAGTCTTCCAGCCATTATTCCGGCTTCTTTGCTCTGCCAGTGGTGGAGACGGCTCAAGAGGTGTTGACAAGACAAAAAGTGCCCACAAAAGATTCTCCTAAAACTGATTTCCACAAAGAAAGAGCATTCCTGTGGACAGTCAAATCAAGGCGTCGTGTGCCGAGGTGTTGAAAGCCCTGCCCTTGTGGTTATTCCGGTGCTGGTCTTTTCGTCAGCAACACCGTACTGGTCATGATCTTGTCGGTGTACGCCATCGCGAGGGCCGAAAATACGAACGTCATGTGAATGATCACCTGCCACATGATTGCTTTTTCGGGTATGTGCTCGGCATTGATGAAGGTCTTGAGCAGATGAATCGCGGAGATCCCCATCAGTGCCGTGGCCAATTTGACCTTGAGCACACCGGCGTTGACGTGCGACAGCCACTCGGGTTGATCCGGGTGGCTCTCGAGTTCGAGCCGCGAGACGAAGGTTTCGTAACCACCGATGATGACAATATTCAAGAGATTAGCGATCATCACGACATCAATGAGCCCGAGCACGATGAGCATGATATCGGTGTCCGTCAGACGCCCTGCCTTGGCCACGAGATGGCTAAGCTCGATCATGAACTGATAGACGTACACGCCTTGCGCCACGATCAATCCCAGGTAAAGCGGCGCCTGCAGCCAGCGGCTCCAGAAAATGAAATTCTTGAGGCCTTGTATCATCCGATCGATGTTTCGGGTTTTGACGGTCAAAAAATTTGCGGGCGAATTGTATCATCCTTGCCCCGATGAGCCAGCGCGCATATAGTGCAAGCTTGCCCTTGGGCGGGGACGCGGCCATGAGCGAAGTAATTGTCCAACGCTTCCACCAAGACCCGTTGCGGCCGCCGGCAAATGTGTGAGAAACCGTTGGCCATTTTAGTATGAGTTCAAACATGCAGTTGCCTCCATCGTATTTATTAAGCCGCACGACGCCCGGGCACGACTACCCCCGTTCGATATGCGTGGTCTTTTGGCCGCTTCAACCGGTCTCGTCCATCTTCACATCGTCATGATCGTCACGGGCGGGTTCATCTTTTGATGCGTTCCTTTTGTCTCTTACGTAGAGGATCGCAAAGGCGATCACCGCCACCGCGGCCAATAAGGCCAGTATAAAATGCCACTCCAACATGATCCGTCCTCCGTTTTTCAAATAGGTTTCTTCGCTCCGCTAACGACGGCTGATCAAATCATGGGTAATGCCGTTAGCCACTTCGACACAGCAAGTCTCGTGATTCGGTCGAGGCCGCTCTGCTGCACCGGTCTCTCGTCTTCCCTATGCTGAGAGGTTGGGCTTTTGGGGTCGTGCCGCCCAAGGCGGAACGACCCCGGCAGGCCAACCGCGGTAGTCAGCCGGATACCTCCCGATCCGTAGCCGTCGCTACCTAACAATTAACGGCGTTCAGCGCGGCTGAGCCCCGCCGATGTGCTCTTAGGTGTCCGGCGCTTGACGCTCGCGGTTGACCCACTTGTATAGCCCGAACGTTACGACGCCGAAGATCACGCAGGCGATTAGTGCTCCCACCGCTGCTCCCCCCGGAGTAGCCCACAGTGTTGATACATAACCCATGAAGTCGTACATGATAGTGTCTCCTTTAATGGTAAGTTATACTTAACTCCGAAGCTCTCGCGTGACCGTTCGAGCTCCGGTGATGCAAAGTATGGCCGTCTGAGCGGCGTTAAGGTATCCGGCAAAAGATGGACTTGGAGACACTGTGAAAGCGGGAGAGCGATCCCCCTCTCGCGGTACGAATTTAGCTGCCCCTTTCGAGAGAGGACGACGCTTGTTCAGGCAGGGCGGGGCGGTTTCTGCACGACCTGCATGAGGTCAAACGGCTGTCGTGGAGACAAAACTCCAGGATACACCTCCTCCTTCTGCCCCTGCGGGATCAGCATGCTCGTGTCGTCGCCCGCCGCGGGCCCGTTGCAAAGACAAGGTTTACTGTTCGGCCACCTAGTGTATAGGGAATAACGACTACGCGTACGGCACGGAACTGTGACGCCAGCCTGCACTACGTAGATCTATCGGCTTGGCTCCCGTAAAGCCGCGATGCGCTCATCGAGAGGTGGGTGCGACATGAATAGGCGCTTCAGGCCATGGCCAATTCCGCCCGAGATCCCAAAAGCGGCCAACTGGTCGGGCAAGTGTGGCTGTTCATAGCGCTGCTTCAGCCGCTCCAATGCAGCGATCATTTTCTCCCGGCCGGCGAGTCTCGCCCCGCCCGCATCGGCGCGAAACTCGCGCTGGCGGCTAAACCACATGACGATGATACTCGCCAGGATCCCCAACATGAGCTCGGCGATGATCGCGGTCACCCAGAATGCCGGCCCATGTCCCTGTTCCGTTTTGAACACCAGGCGATCGACCAGATGGCCTACGACGCGGGAGAGAAAGATCACAAAGGTGTTGACCACACCTTGGATCAGGGCCAGAGTCACCATGTCGCCGTTGGCGATGTGGCTCACTTCATGCCCCAAGACGGCCTCGGCTTCGTCCCGGCTCATCGACTCGAGCAATCCGGTGCTCACGGCGACCAACGCGTGATCGCGGCGCATGCCCGTGGCGAAGGCGTTGACATCCGGTGTATCGAAGATGGCCACTTCGGGCATGCCGATACCCGCCCGCTGTGCGTGCCCCCGGACGGTCTCCACCAGCCAGCGCTCCCTCGCATGGGCAGGTTGCTCAATGACCTGCGCGCCGGTCAGACGCTTTGCGGTCCATTTGGAGATCGCGAGCGAGATCAACGCACCGCCGAATCCAAACACCCCCGCGAACACCAGCAAGGCGTTGAGATCGAGCCCCGTACCTTGCTCATCGAGGATACGCTCGACTCCCAAGAGTCGCAGTGCGATGCTGAGCACGAAAACGACCGCAAGGTTGGTGAGTAAGAAGAGAAATATGCGTTTCATATCCAAGCTCCTTCAGGTAAGGATATACCGGTGTTTCACACCGATAATAATATACTGGCGCTTCGCACCGGCCAATTCCGAGTACCGTGCATCACCTTTGTTTTTGATCGGATCGCCCATTTGGCAACCCCTTTCGAACTGCAGCTTTAACCACACCCAGCCAGCGCCGCGCCCACGCGAACTCTATCCCAAGGATCGCCAGACCGATCGGGATGACTATAAAGGCAGGGCCAGGGAGCACGATCATCGCGATACCGAGCAGCACCACCGTTGCTCCAACGACTCCTACCACCATTCGGCGCGCTAGCTTGTAAGACTGGGAGATCATTAATCGCTCCCAGCGGATGCTCCTTGGCGCGCAGGGCGGTACAGCGTAAGCGACACCGCTCGAATCTCCTCGGGCTGATCCGGCACTTTCTCTTGTGTACCCAGCTCTTCAAATTGGGGGCGCACCCCGAGGGTCATCGCTGAAGATGGATTGAGACGTAGAGGGATTGCTATGCCCTCCTAATTGCCTTTCGTGTAAGTCAGGGTCTCGGGCACCTGGAAGACATCGTCGAAGTCCCCATCGACATTGATGTCTTCCTTGAGCGTCAGCTTATCACCCTCGAGCTTGTACTGAATGGCATACTCATTCTTCGATGACTTCATCTCGACCGCGCTCCAGGTATTGTCGGCCTGATTGTATTGCGCCTCGCCGAACGATTCGGCGGTCCATTCCATATATTCGGGCGTGGCTGAAGCCGAACCTGTCTCACGCGCGGTTTCGGTCATTTCATACACCACCTGACCATTGGTTCCGATGAGGCTTTTGTACCACGAGTAGGTATAGGTATCCCCCGATAACGCCACCTTCCCCTTGGATTTATGGGTGCCCAACGAGTCGGTTAGATCGGGCAACTCGGCTTCCCAGATCCCGCCGAGATTGAAGTTATCGGGGCTCGCGAGCGCCGCCGCATCATCGCTTTCGCCGCCGCAGGCGGCGAGTCCAAGCACAGAACCCAATAAAGCCAATGCCTGTAAATTTCTTTTCATTTAATCCTCCAGTTATTGCTTTTGAGCTTTCTTAGAGCGATTGAATCGATTGTCCTTGGTGTTTTTCCCGGCGCCGCGCCGCGCGGTTTAACCCGAACACCCCAAGAAGGGCCCCGGCGAATCCGGCCGTCAGCACCATGCCGACCGAGCCGGCGCC
>JBOIDL010000069.1:0-18267 GCA_050740435.1 Gammaproteobacteria bacterium | reverse complement strand
TCGATTTTCCGGGTAGCGGGTACCTGGAGATCTCGGCTCTACGGGCTTCCTATGCGTTTGCTTTTTTTGACGAAGCAAAAAAACCCGGAGCTTCTGCCGCTGATCGCGGCAGACTGCGCTTGGGGTAAGGAGAGGAACCGAGGATCAAGAATTGAGGCAGAATGCCTCACAGTGTTTAACCAAGCGGCAGATCTATCCGCTTATCGAAGAGGAAAATCTGTCCGAACAACCTGAGCCACCTCATTCTTCTCGGGCCTGCCAGCCCGGTTTTCTCGGTTACAACAGAAAGGGTACATCGCCTTCACCTTTTTACACACCCTTTGATGGTACCTCCTTGTGTACTTGCAACAACGCTTTAGCCTTGCTTCTAGCGTTGGAGAACGCAGCCATTTGTAACTCCTTGTAGGTGTCCTCTTTTTCTTTGATGGAACCAATAATTCTATCAGGGTCTTGTTGAAGCTCATTGACAGCCCATTCCAGAAAAGTGAGTGCATTTTCAAAGAGGTCCTTTTTGGTAGAAATAGTGTTCATTAACTGAGTCAGTTCATTCGCTTTTTCCTCTGTAAGTTCAAATTGGATTCTCATAAGTAACTACCATTAACCAGGGATAACTCTATATTGTAGGAAGCAGGGAGATGTTTCCCTTTCGTACCCCCCTACTCTACTTTGCCTACGACCCAAATCGCTTCTCTCTGGGATGGAGAAGCACCCAACGAATCGTGTACTTCTTGTCGTAGGAAATAGGGAGGTTGCTTCCGCACCTCCAATAGTCCTACGATCATCGCTTCTCTTTAAGACGGAGAAGCTTTTGAGAAATCAACGTGGACAATACCCAGTGTTTGATATACTTCATCACTGTCTCGTCTTCATTGATTTCTCTAATAAACCAATCCTTTGGCTTTAAGATCGTAGACCCGTTGTGCCTGGGCATAATAACGCCTCCAATTTGGGTCGATCCGATCAAGGTTGCGATCAACGTTAAACGGTTGCGCCACAAGACACGCTGCGAAGGATTTGTGTTCGGCCCAAGAAATTCCGCCTAAATCTTGGACTCATCACTAGGTTCTCGGCGCCGGCCTCAAGCAGCCGGGTGGTGTGCCAAAACGCACGTAAGGCGGAAAGGTAGGGCGAAAGCCGCTTTTTGGCGTTCCGCCGTATGGCTGCCGGCCGACGAGCGGCCCGTGCGGCGGATCGGCCTGCGGTATCGGCCCTACCGATTCCACCCTTCCGATCGGGATGGAGACGGCGATACCGATGGCACGGCTGGTAGCGGAGGTGAGCGCATGCGGCGGAGGAACCACCACAAAACGGGCTTCCACCCTACTCCTGGTGTGCATTACCAGCTTCGTGCCCAGTCATCGTCGGGTGCGCGCTGCGAGTGGGGCAACGAGGCTTGACGGTTCTTCCGCTAGGCCACAAACGTGGATCAAACTTGTAGGATAGGCGTTTCCAGCCTTGGGGACCATCGGCTATCGGCGCAGGCCGGTAATTCCTGCCGGGTGGTGGATGCAAAGGCCGCTGTACCGGAACAAGAGTGCGCCGATAACGTGACATTCCTCAAGGACAACCCCTCGTCCCGCGCGCCTATAGCAAGCCCTTGGTCGGCTCGCCCGAGGGGACCGCGGTGGCGTTCTGCGCCGCCGATAGACCGGGGGATGTCGAGGCCATCAAGTGCCAAATCGTAAGGAGACCCAGATGAATCACTGATACGGTTTATCGCCACCCTGTTCCTCGCGTGCCTGAGCCTGATGGCTCAGGGCGTCGAGAAGGTCATCCACTACCACAACGACGCGCTTGGCTCGCCGATCGCCGCGACCGATCAAGAAGGTCGCGTGGTGTGGCGCAAGTCGTATGCGCCTTATGGTCAGCCGATTGGCCAGACTGCCCCGAACGAGCCCGGCTACACCGGTAAGTTCGAGGAGCCGGATCTCGGGATCCAGAACTTCGGTGCCCGCTGGTACGACCCCCGGATAGGCCGCTTCCTCGCCGTCGACCCCGCCGGGTTCGACCCACAGAACCCCCAGAGCTTCAACCGGTACGCGTATGCCAATAACAACCCGTACGGGTATGTGGACCCGGATGGGCGAGTACCGCTCGCGTTACCGTTCATCGTCGGAATCGGCCTTGAACTCGGCAACCTGGCCTTTGAGTCGTATGATAATATCGCTAACCCGTGTGGGGATTGCGTCCGCAGCTCGGGCGTCAGCCTTCCCGGTACGGGCGCCCTTGGCAAGACGTTCGCCAAAGCGGCGGATGGAATCGGCGATTTGATGGGGGCGGCGAAGGGTGCAACGGAGGTTGTTCAACGAGCGATGTCTCGTGCAGAACTTGCGGCAATCCAGGAGTCAGGAGTATTGAGTAGAGGCGGCCGAGCGGGACCTCATTACGTCAGTGATGCTGTCAATTCAAGCGGGAATCGCGCTCGTCAGCGCGCCGGAAGTAAGAGCGGCTATGGAGGTTCCGTCCGGCGTTTTCTCTCGGCCGTCAACGGTAGGGCCGTTTACGCTCCCTAACGGAAAGACATTGCCTGGTGGAGGCGCGGAACGAACCGCGCCAGGGAACGAGGCTATACCCGCTCGTACTCTGGACACACTGGAGTACTGATAATGACAATAAATGCTGCTCAAGAAACCCGTGAGGTCATGCTAAAGATTAGTGATCCCTGGGAGCTTGGAGAAGCTGTGCAATGGGGAGCGTTCCCTGCTGTGCTGTTGACCCGGCAGGGTGAAAGGGTCCTTCTTGCGATAAAGCAACCATTCGAGTTCAAAGGTATGAAGCGTGAGTTCTTTGTAGCGTCACCGCGCCATCGGGGAGACTCCGTGAACCACCTTTATCAAGGACGCTCCCTATTTTGCGGGATGAGCGAGATCGCCCGTGACCTTGCGATGTCGGAAAACCCCTTCGACACGTCTAAGTGGATTGGAGGCATAGCGCTCATTGGCGAGCTTGAGCCATTGTAGCCACCAGAGGTACGGTGAACACACTGAACCACATTTATCTCGAGGAGACGTCCGGCTTTGCCGCCGAGCCCGATTGAATCATGGGAAGTCGCGTTCCACCTGGTTCACGGGCAATAATCCGTCCTGATGCTTCGATCGGTTCTAGTGAACTGTAATAGACATTTTAGTAGTGATGCGGCTTGAGGGATCAAAGTATTTCCACTTCACGGTTTTAGGTTTCTTGTTGTAGTGACGGATGTAACGCATAAGTTTTCTTTTAAACGTGCGTAAGATGGCCAGGGCGGAAGCCCCTTTTTGGCGTTCCGCCGTATGGCCGCTGGCCGAAGCGGCCCGTGCGGCGGATCGCCCAAGCGCAGTGTCGCGAGATAGAGATCGCGCCGAGCCGGCCCAGAGCCCCGCTTGGTGAGCTTGAGCTGCCCCTTATGCTGGCCGCTGCTCCTCTCTTTCAGGTTCAGCCCCAGCGCCTTGCAGTAGCTGCGGCTGTTGCCATAGTCTCGTGGGTCCAGACGCTCAGCGATGAGCAGGCCTGTCGTCACTCGACCAAGGGTCACGCCCAGGGCGTGCAGTTGCGGGTCCGCCTGCGTCAGCGCCGAAAGCCGTAACCCTACCCGCTCCTTCTGCTCACGGCTATGGCGTAGCTCGGCAGCCAAGGCCATGAGGTAATCCCGCTCGGCCGCCACGCACGGCACACCGATCGTCTGACGGGCGCTCTCGAGCACCGCCTCGATCTTCTCCGCCGCAAGCCTCCCGCGGGAGACCCGCCGCATCCGCTCACGGCCCTCTTCGATCTGCGTGCTGAGCTGCGCCGGAGATCCGAAGCTCAACAACAGATCCTCCAGCGTGATACCGTCGAGATCCAGATAGTAGGTCAGCTCCGGCCAGTGCCGGGCGAGCGCCGCCTCCAGCCGGTTCTGCTGTTGCTGGTGCTGCTTCTGGTAGAGTCGGTAGAGCCGCCCCATGGCATCGTGGCTGCGCTGCTGCTCGCTCGCTTCTACCCACACCCGACTGGCCCCTTCAAAATACAGCCGCCCAATCACCTGCGCCGCCTTCGCATCGTGCATACTCGGGACGCCGTCATAGACCTCACAGGCATCGTGCACGCGCTTGGCGCTCATCTGATGGACCTCAATCCCCGCCTCACGCAGTTGCCTACGCAGCGTGTCACCATAGACCCCAGTGGATTCCATCACCGCCGTGAGCGACTCACAGGGTAAGTCCCTCAGCCGCTCAAGCAGCGTCGGTGTCTCCCCCGGGTGCGCCCACTTCACCGTGACCATCACCTCCCGCTCGCTGTCCATCAAGACCCCATACTGCTCGACCTTGGCGACATCAATGGCCCACACCACCGCCCGCTCCTTGACCCGATCGGCCGCCTCTTCCCACCGAATCTCGTTGACTTTCTGAGCACGATAGTTACGCTTCTTCATGGCGAGAATACCTCCTGCGTTATGGGTTGCTGGCACTTGCCATCCCATATTCTGAGGATTCTCGCCTCTTTGTTATAGCTGACTACTTCCTGGTGTGCATCACCGGCTCTTCGTGTCCAGCCATCGTCGGGTGCGCGGTGCAACCCTACGACTGACCAACGCGCGCCCACGCACCAACAACCCATTGTTCGGAATTCCAACGACGGTTGAATGGTGGACGCGGCGTACCCTACAGGCTGGTCTCCGCACCGACCCGCCGGCGTCCGCAGAAGGACGGGATTGATTTCCGGCACGCCGCCCACATTCCTGGGGTCGGTGCCGGTGAAGTGGCAGGAGAATCAGGTGAGAGGCTCTAGACTGCCTAATACGCTAGTAGCGTATCCTCTATCAGCGTATAATCTAAGCGATGCTCTTTATCGAGCTGCCCCCCGCATTCGCCCGGCAAAACCTGTTCGACGACGACGGTCTCCGTGCGGTGCAATCGCGTCTGTTGGAAGACCCGGAGGCCGGCGATGTCATTCGCGGCGGACGCGGTCTGCGTAAGTTACGTGCAGCGCTGCCAGGCCGCGGTAAGCGGGGCGGGGCGCGGGTGATCTACTATTGGCGAGCCTCGCAGGACTCGTGTTACCTGGACTTTGCCTACGCGAAGACCGGGCAGGAAGACCTGACCCTGGCGCAGGTCCGCGCGCTGGCCGCACTCATGCGAGAGGTACTGAACGATGGATAAGAAGCTGTTTCAAGGTCTGCTTGAAGGCGTCCGTCAGATGGGCGCGCACATGCGCGGTGAGAATGTGCCGGGCTCACGGGTGACGGCGCTCGAGGATATCCAGCCACGGCAGATCCGGGAGGCAGCGGGCTTGTCGCAAGCCGAGTTCGCACGGCTGATCGGCGTGCCGGTGAAGACGCTCCAGAACTGGGAACAGAAACGCACCCGGCCCACGGGCCCGGCCCGAGCCCTGCTCAAGATCGTGGCCGCCGATCCGAAGGCCGCTATTCAGGCCCTGCACGCTTTTGGCTAGCGAACGTAGCGCGCACTGTGCGCACGCGGAAGGGCCGAGGATACTTTCGAGCGGCTGCGGTGCACCGGATTGACGATCCGCGTGCGCACCGCAAACAGCGCGGTGCACATCCTACGACTGACTGCGATTCCTGCGCGCCGTGCGCCTCGCGGGCGGGCGCGCTCGCTACGATTTCTTCACAAGCTCTGAGCCCAGCGCCTAGGAGCTTACAGGGCTATTAGGCTTGGCGCGCTGACCTTCACCAGCCCACTCGCGTGCCGGCGAATAAACTCTAGGAGACCTTCCTTGGTCAGTCCCGCGTCCGCCAACATCTCCTCTCGCGTGCCATGCTGGATCAGCCGGTCGGGCAATCCGTAGTGCACGATGGGCGGATGCCGGCCTTGGTTTGCGAGCATCTCGGCCACCCCGGCGCCGGCGCCCCCGGCGACCACGTTTTCTTCGACCGTCACCAGCAACTCGTGGGTCTCGGCCAGTTGCGACAGCAACTCCCCGTCGAGGGGTTTCACGAAACGCATATTGACGACCGTGGCCTTGAGATCTTCGCCCGCCTCGAGCGCCGGTGCGACCATCGTTCCGAAGGCTAACAGCGCTATGCGCTTACCCGAACGCTTAACCTCGGCCTTGCCGATGGGTAAGGCCGTCATGGCCTCTTCGACGCGCATCCCCGGGCCCTCGCCGCGCGGATAGCGGACCGCCGCCGGGCCATCGTGCAGGAATCCGGTATAGAGCATTTGCCGGCATTCGTTCTCATCGCAAGGCGTCATAACCACCATCTCTGGCAAGCAGCGGAGGAAGGTCAGATCATAGCTGCCGTTATGGGTGGGGCCGTCCGCGCCCACGAGCCCCGCGCGGTCGATGGCAAAAAGCACCGGCAGCTTTTGATTAACGACATCATGAATGACTTGGTCATAGCCGCGCTGCAGAAATGTCGAGTAGATCGCGACAACCGGTTTCAGACCCTCGCAGGCCATCCCGGCCGCCACCGTGACACTGTGCTGCTCGGCGATCCCGACGTCACAATACTGGTCCGGGTATTCCTTTTGGAATCGCACCAGGCCCGAGCCCTCGCGCATCGCCGGCGTGATAGCGACCAGCCGTGGGTCGCGCGCCGCCATGTCGCAGATCCAATCGCCGAAGATCTTGGTATAGGTAGGTTTACTCGGGGCCTTCGAGGAGACAATACCCTGCGCCGGATCGAAGGGCGTGACGCCGTGGTATTTGACTGGATCCGCCTCGGCCGGCGCATAGCCCTTGCCTTTCTTCGTTATGACATGCAAAAGCTGGGGACCGTGCAATTGACGCAGGTTGCGAATCGTCGTGAGCAAGGCCGAGAGATCATGCCCATCGACCGGACCGATGTAATTAAACCCCAGCTCCTCGAACAGGGTGCCCGGTATAATCAAGCCCTTGACGTGCTCCTCGGCGCGGCGCGCGAGCTCCCACACCGGCGGCATGCTCGATAGCACCTTCCTGCTCCCTTCCTTGACGGTGGCATAGAGACGTCCCGACAAGACTTGAGCGATGCGGTTCGACAACGCCCCGACATTCGGCGAGATAGACATGTCATTGTCATTCAGCACCACTAGCAGATCGATACCGAGATCCCCCGCATGGTTCATAGCCTCGAACGCGAGCCCGCCGGTCATACCGCCGTCCCCGATGACGGCGACGGCCTTGCGGCCAGATCCTTGGCGCTTCGCGGCGATCGCCATCCCGAGCGCCGCGCTGATGGAGGTGCTGGAATGTCCGACGCCGAAGGTGTCGTAGAGACTTTCGTCGCGCTTGGGAAACGGCGCGAGAC
Source organism: Gammaproteobacteria bacterium (assembly GCA_050740435.1). Taxonomy (GTDB): domain Bacteria; phylum Pseudomonadota; class Gammaproteobacteria; order JACCXJ01; family JACCXJ01; genus USCg-Taylor. The sequence continues at coordinate 11,060 of JBOIDL010000069.1, read as the reverse complement.
CTCCCCAGTGCCGGATCGTGTCCATGCGCTCGCGCCGGCCGGTGAGGATCTTATGCGGATACGCTTGGTGGCCGACATCCCACACGATGCGGTCTTCCGGAGTGTTGAATATGTAGTGCAGCGCGATCGTGAGCTCAACGGTACCGAGACCCGCCGCGAAATGCCCGCCGCTCTTGCTCACGGAGTCAAGAACAAACGCACGCAGCTCGGCGGCCAGCGGCGCGAGCTCGGACTCTGGTAGCCGCCGCAGGTCCATGGGCGTATCGATAGTGTGCAACAGCGAGTAGCGAGTAACCATCGTCAAGCCTCGATCTGGGGAATATCACATTATGGGATACAGCTATCCGCGCTGGCAAGAATTCGTTGTAATTTTGCTGTACATTGCACATCTATTACAGTATCTTAATGGCATATATGCAACAAAAGCGCATATCAATTCATTGATCACGCAACGAAAAAGCCACAATGCACTGGGGGGTTACGAATGGGAGTCCCATTAATCCAGCAATACCGTGTCGCGCGTTACGTTCTGGAACAGAAACTTCGTGGTCGCAAGAAGTATCCGTTGGTGCTCATGCTTGAACCTCTGTTTCGCTGCAACCTCGCCTGCGCGGGCTGCGGCAAGATCGATTACCCCGAGGAAATCCTGAACAAAAGGCTTAGCGTCGAGGAATGCCTGGGCGCCATCGACGAATGCGGCGCGCCGATCGTATCGATTGCCGGGGGCGAGCCGCTGATTCATAAAAAGCTGCCCGAGATCGTGGCGGGATTCATCCAACGCAAGAAATTCGTGTATCTTTGCACCAATGCGCTCCTGCTCGATCGGCGCATGGCTGATTATGCACCCTCCCCCTATCTAACCTTCTCGATTCACCTCGATGGCACCAAGGACCGGCATGATGCCTCGGTATGCCGCAACGGGGTATACGATAAATGTGTGGAGATCATTCGCAAGGCGCGCGCGGAAGGATTCCGCGTGACGGTCAATTGCACGCTGTTCCAAGGAGAAACCGCGCCGGAAGTTGCGGAGTTCCTGGATGTTGCGACCGATCTCGGCGTGGAAGGCGTGACGATTTCGCCTGGCTACAGCTATGAGCGGGCACCGCGGCAGGATGTTTTCCTCAAGCGTAAGGAGGTCAAACAGTTGTTCCGCGACGTTTTCAGGCGCGGTAAGAATCGGAACTGGCGCTTCAATCATTCGCCGATGTACCTTGACTTCCTGGCCGGAAACCAGGGCTATGAATGCACGCCGTGGGGCAATCCGACGCGCAACGTGTTCGGATGGCAAAAGCCCTGTTACCTCCTCGTAGGGGAAGGCTACGCGCCTACCTACCAGGCGTTAATAGACGAAACCGAGTGGGAGCGCTACGGGACGGGACGTAATCCTAAGTGTGACGATTGCATGGTGCACTGTGGTTACGAAGCTACGGCGGTCAACGATGCCTTTGACCACCCGCTAAAAGCGCTCCGGCTCATGCTGCGCGGACCATCGACCACGGGACCCATGGCGCCGGAGCCGCCGATCCTCTATGAACAGCAAGCGCCACAAAGACCCCGCCTCGTCGCGACCGTGGAATTTACCGGCGCGCATAGACAAAAACGAGTAGCCTAGCGGGTCTATGTCCTGCGCGGCAATCGCCCAATGCGATGGGTTTTCTTCCTCATCCCAAGCTACCTCATCTGGATCGGGATCCTGTTGGCGCCGTGGCGCCCCTGGCGCACGGATGAATCGCTGGATGGCGCCCCCATCACTGACCTCGACCTCAGCGATGTAACCGTTCTTATCCCGGCCCGCAATGAGGCCGCGGTGATTCAACCCACGCTCAGCGCGCTGGCGCGGCAGGGCCGGGGTTTCCGCGTTGTTCTGATTGACGATCAATCCGCTGACGACACGGTCGCCAAGGCGCTAGCGGTCGACATCAAGGGCCTTGAAATCCTGCGCGGAGAGCCGCTTCCCCACGGGTGGTCGGGAAAGCTATGGGCGCTTGAGCAAGGACGGGCTAGTGTGCGTTCGGCACTGACTTTACTTTTGGACGCCGATGTCGCTCTGCGAACAGGGATCCTGGCGGTGTTGCGCGCGAAGTTGAAAAACGAAGAGAATCATCTCGTGTCCTTGATGGTGGAGCTGCGGATGGAGGGGTGGTGGGAGAAACTGCTGATGCCCGCGTTTGTGTTTTTCTTCAAGCTGCTGTACCCGTTTCAACTTTCTAACCTGCCCTGCAGCCGCTATGTGGCCGCCGCCGCGGGCGGATGTATTTTGGTGGAAACGCGCGTGCTCGAGGCCATCGGAGGGTTTGCTGCGATTAAAGCGGAGCTTATCGACGATTGCGCCCTCGCGAAGGCGGTCAAGACCAAGGGTTTTAAAACCTGGCTCGGCTTAACGCGCTCCGCGTCGAGCCTGCGGGCGTATACGAGCTTAGCGAGCATTTGGAAGATGGTTGCCAGGACGGCCTATACCCAACTGCGCTATTCACTCATGCTATTAGTGCTATGCACTGGGATGATGCTGTTAGCGTTCTGCGTCCCCGTGGCGGGTCTTCTGGCCGCCAGCGGATGGGATAGGGTTTTTTCTCTCGTTCTCGTCTTTCTAGCCATGGCGAGTTACCAGCCGACGTTAAAATATTACCGGAAATCTAGGGCCTGGGCGCTGACTTTACCGATCATTGGGCTATTATATGTCGCGATGACATGGTCCTCGGCCATTCGCTATTGGTCGGGAGAACGGTCCCAATGGAAGGGACGCTACTACAAAGCCTAGTCCGCGGATCTTTCGATGACATGAAGGGGATCACTACCGTAGTTAAAATGGTCGTACGCGCTTTCGCCCTATGCCTCGGATTGACTGTTAGCGTTGCGGCCGCAGCGGTTCCCAGCGAGGCTGTCGCCGTCGTCGACAGGCTGCACGCGGCATTACTGGAAGTAATGCAGAAGGCCGGAACGCTGGGCTATCCAGGACGTTACCAGAAATTAGATCCCTTGATCCGCAAGAGCTTCGACTTCGCGACCATCGCACAGATCGTCGTAGGACGGTTCTGGAAGGAACTAAGCGACGCGCAACGGCAGGCGTTTATCGAAACCTTTACGAAGTTGAGCACGGCGACTTATGCGGCCCGCTTCGATGGCTTCGATAACGAGCAGTTTCGGCATGTCGCGGGCGAAGAGCTCAAGAAAGACCGGATCCTGGTCAAGACCAAAATCGTCAAGTCGGACGGGGAGGCGGTTCGTCTGGACTACGTATTACAAACCAAGAGTGACGAGTGGTTGATCGTAAATGTCGTCGCCGATGGCGTCAGCGATCTATCGCTAAAGCGAGCCGATTACACTTCGGTACTGAAAAGCAAAGGGTTTGATGATCTGATTACAGATTTGAACGATAAAATCGCTAAGTATGGGGCTGGGGAGTAATACCTCCTGCGTTCAGGCACATAACCATTAGGCGAAGCGGTCGAGGTGAGTATGAATAACAAGATATGCAAGCTGCTGGTGTTGGCGTTGGGTTTTTTCACAGCGGGTTGCGCAAGCACGCCGACGGTTGATAATGGAAGCGGTGATCCCGGGGAAGGCGCGAATCGTGTCGTGTACGACATCAACGATGGCATAGATCGGTATTTAATCAAGCCGGTAGCCCAAAAATACGCCGATTACACCCCCGGGCCCGTCCGCGAAGGGATCACCAACTTCTTTGATAATTTGACTTACCTGAACGTCATATTTAATTCGTTCTTACAAGGAAAGGTCAATCAAGGTGTCTCCGATTTCGGGCGTTTCGCTTTGAACAGCACCTTCGGGTTCGGAGGTTTTTTCGATCCTGCGACCGCCTGGGGCGTCCCGAAGCACGACGAAGACTTCGGCCAAACCCTGGGGGTGTGGGGGATGGATGAAGTGGCTTATATCGTCCTGCCGCTACTGGGTCCGAATTCGGTACGTGACACACCGGGCCTAGCGACCAGCACGCTGCTCAACCCGCTCTTCTATGTATCGAGCGTCGTGATTGGACCGATCGGCGCACTGGGGATCATCAACACGCGCGCGAATCTTCTCGAAGCGACGCGCGTTCGAGACGAGGCCGCGCTTGATGCCTATACCTTCACGCGCGAGGCCTACCGCCAAAGGCGTATCAATGCTATCTACGATGGGGACCCTCCGGTCGAAAACCTAGACGAGTTTATCGAGGGCGACGGCACCGAAGAAGGCGTTCTGATAATCGAATAGCCGGTGCGGGGAGTTGCTGAGTTGGGCCGCGCCATGGGGCTAGGCTGCCGGGAGGGCGCCGGGATCCAAAAGCTCAATCCAATGCTTCACCGGGACTCGCGCTTTTTGCTTGAGGTGCTGGTAACAACCGATATTCGCGGTGGCGATTAGCGCCGGGCTTTGTGCTTCCAGGTGCTTCACTTTTTCCGCCAGGAGCCGGCGCGATAATGGCCCTTGCAGAATCGAATAGGTCCCCGCGGAGCCGCAGCACAGATGCGGGTCTTGCACCGGGACCAAGTTGAACCCAAGCGCCTGCAACAGCGTCTCCGTCACTCCGTCGAGCTTGAGCGCATTCTGCAAAGTGCACGGTGAATGAAACGCAATCCTGGGTCGAACATCGGCTGCGGCCCGAATCGGATCGAGATCCTTTTGCATCAACACCTGACACGGATCGCGGGCCAGCGCGGATACGCGCGCGGCCTTGGCAGCGTAGTGCGGATCGCCCCGCAGCAGGTCACCGTAATCTCGAACCATCGCCCCGCATCCACTCGCGGTGATGATCAACGCTTCCGCGCCGCACTCTAAGACCGGCCACCAACGATCGATATTACGGCGCATGAAAGCGCGCGCCTCATCGACGGCCGAAAGGTGATAACTCAAGGCGCCGCAACAGCCGAGTGCGGGCACCAGCGTGATCTCCAAGCGATCGAATACGCGGGCGGTGGCGGCGTTGATCGCCGGCGCCAATACCGGTTGCACGCAGCCCTCCAACAGCAGCATCGTGCGCCGATGCCGCGGCGGCGGCCAGCCGTGCGCGACGGCAGGAGGCGTCAAAGGCAGGTTCTGGCGGTAGTTCCGTGGCATGAGCGGGCGAATGATGCGCGCTAGGCGCGTGAGATGCCGCAGGCGCCGGGGATAAGGCAGGGTCATCCGTAGCGCCCGCCGAACCCAGCGATCAAGCAGGGGACGTGCGCTGCGTTGTTCCAGTTCTTGCCGGCCGATCTCGAACAAACGGCTGTATTCGACGCCCGAAGGACAGGCCGTCTCGCAGGCGCGGCAGAGCAAACAGCGATCGAGGTGTTCCCGGATCGCCGGGTGGGCCGCGCCCGTTTCAAGCATGTCTTTAATGAGATAGATGCGGCCGCGGGGACTGTCACGCTCATCGCCGAGCAGCCGGTAGGTGGGACAACTCGCGGTGCACAATCCGCAGTGTACGCATTTTCGCAAGATCGCATCCGCCTCTTTACCTTGCGGTGTGGCCCGGAACGACGGGGGCAGAGAGGTTTGCATCGGGCGGAGCGAGTTACAGCTCCGGGAGTAAGCGGCCTGGATTGAGAATGCCGTTCGGATCGAAGGCTTTCTTGATCCGCTGATAGACGCTTAATAAGGCCGGCGGTGGCCTGGGAAAGGGATCCCCCTCTTGATCTCCGCCACGAAACAAGACCGCATGCCCCCCGCAACCGAGTGCGGCGTGTTTAATGTCCTCGGGATCGGCCTCGCTCTTTAACCAGCGGTGCGCGCCGCCCCAATCGAAAAACCACTCCCCTGCAAGCGCCAAAGGAGCTGCCGCCGGGGGTGCCGATAGGCGCCACACGGGCCGCCCTTCGAGAAAGTACGGCAAGCGTTGCTCGCGCAGATCCTTCCAAAATCGGCTGTCGGCCTCTTGGCCCCCAATCTCTGCGCAGGCGCTGGCCACCGAGACCGCGCTGCCCGTCAGGCGCGCGTAAACCGCCACACCGTCATAAGCCGCGGCGGAGAGCGGCAACGGTTTACACGCCCACGCATTCATCAGCTCGATGGCGCGCGCGGCCTCCACCTCCCGCCGTAAGGTGATCTCGGCCCGAGGCCGTGGTAGCACCTTGAGCGATGCCTCCACGATGATCCCGAGCGTCCCGAGCGTCCCGACCATCAGGCGCGAGAGATCGAAGCCCGCCACATTTTTCATCACCTGACCGCCGAAGCGCAGGAGAGAACCCCCCGCGACGATACAACGGATCCCAAGAACGCTGTCGCGCACGCCCCCCGCGTAAGGCCGGCGCGGTCCCGCCAGCCCGGTCCCGATCATCCCGCCGATCGTGGCATCGTTCCCAAGATGCGGAGGCTCACAAGCGAGCATCTGGCCTTCGCACGCGAGCAATGCTTCGAGATCACTGATTCTCGTCCCGGCGCGTACCGTCACCACCAGCTCGGTCGGTTCGTAGGCTATCACTCCGGACAACATTCGCAGTGACAAAGGCGTTCCCACCACCCTGCGCCCGTAAAACCACTTGGAATCACTGCCGAAGATGCGTAAGGGCTCGCGGTGCCGGTTGGCTGCCTTCACCGCGGCAGCGATCTCATCGAGGGTCTCGGGCGCCAACATCAATCTCCGGCGTGCGTCATCCAGGCGCTTCGCGTCCCGCCGGCGCGAATCCGCGCCGCAGCGTGTTTTCGGTCACGGTTCGCGGGATCATGAACTGGAGCAAATAATCCGGACCGCCGGCCTTGCTGCCCACCCCGCTCATCTTGAATCCGCCGAAGGGCTGGCGCTCCACCCACGCGCCCGTGATCTTGCGGTTGATATACAGGTTGCCGACTTGCAGCTCGCGGGTTGTTTGCAGGATATGAGATGGACTGCGCGAATAGATGCCGCCGGTTAACGCATAGGGCGTCTGATTCGCCACGCGAATCGCCGCATCGAGATCGGCGACGCGCATCAGCGCGAGGACCGGCCCGAAGATCTCCGTCTGCGCGAGGTAGGAATCAGGCGCAACGTCGGTGAAGATCGCGGGCCCCACGAAGTAGCCGCCGCCCAAATCCGGACACGGCATCGCCAAGGCGAGCTCTGCCCCGTCCGCCCGGCCCCGTTCGATCGCCTCGAGCACTCGGGCCTTGGCGCCGGCATCGATGAGGGGACCCATGAACACAGCGGGCGTCTCGGGTATCCCGATGCGCACACTGCGCGTCGCCGCCAGCAGCCGTTCGAGAAAGCGATCATAAGCCTGCTGGAGGACGATTACCCTGGAACAGGCGCTGCATTTCTGTCCTTGATACCCGAAAGCTGACTGCACCACTCCGGTCACGGCTTCATCGAGATCGGCGTCATTGTCGATAATGATCGCGTTCTTGCCCCCCATTTCCGCGATAACCTGCTTGACATGCGACTGTCCGGGTCCGAAATCCGCGGCCAGCCGGAGGATGCGGCGGCCGACCTCCTCCGATCCCGTAAACGCGATGAAGGCGACCTGCGGGTGCCGCACCAGATATTCGCCGAGCGTGCCGCCCGCGCCCGGCAAGTATTGCACCACCCCGGGCGGTACGCCGGCGTCTTGCAACAGCCGCACAAAACGCGCGGCGATCACCGGCGTCTGCGAGGAGGGCTTCAACACCACCGTGTTTCCGGCCGCGATCGCGGCCGACAGCATGCCTGTAAGGATAGCCAGAGGAAAGTTCCAGGGGGAAATGATCGCGCCGACCCCGCGCGGAGCATACCGATAGACATTTTCTTCACCGGGGACGTCGTGACACCGCGGTTGCTCCCAGCGCAGCGCCTCGCGAGCGTAGTACTCGAGGTAATCGATCGCCTCGGCGACGTTGGCATCGGCCTCGATCCAAGTCTTGCCGGCCTCGAAAATCTCGAGCGCCGCGAACTCATCGCGCTGCCGGCGAAGAGCTTTGGCAGCACATAGCAGCAGATGCGCCCGCTCGTCAGCCGCTCGCCGCGACCAGTCCGCGAAGGCCCGCAAGGCTCCGGAAACCGCACGATCCGCGTGCTCAATCCCAGCCCAGGCCACGCGCCCGATCACCTCATCGGGGCGCGCGGGATTCAGCGACAGCCCTCGGTCTTTCGTCTCCACCGCTTTGCCATCGATGAGGAGCGGATAGTCGCCGCCGAGAGCGGCGCGCGCCGTTAGTAAGGCGCCGTGAAACGCGCTCCGCTCGGAGGGATCGGTAAAACGATGCAGCGGCTCGTTGCGGAAACGCGCGAGCGTCCGCGCGCCCGCCGGCTCTGCGCCGCCCTCTCCAACACCTGCCCCGGCGGTCACTCGCGGCGCCGTTTCCGCTGCCGGATCATCGCCATGCGGAGAGGCGAGCAGTTGCCCCGCCGCCAAGGTGCGCCCTAGGTTCATGCGCTGAAACGATTGACTGGAGGAATTCTCGAGCAGCCGGCGCACGAGGTACGCCATGCCCGGCAGCAATTCGCCGAAGGGGACATACATCCGCAGTCTATAGCCCATCTCCGCGAGCACATCCTCGAGCCCGCTCGCCATGCCGTGGAGCATTTGGAACTCGAATTGATCGAGTGTGATCCCACGCTCTTCGGCGAGGACCATCGCGAAAGCTAAGCTGCGCAGGTTATGGGTCGCGACCGCCGCCTCGATCCTGGGATGGTATTCGAACAAGAGCCGCACACAACGCTCGTAACAAGCGTCGGTCTGCCATTTCTTGGTCCAGACCGGCAGCGGCCATCCGTGCTGCTCGGCGATGACCGTCTCATAATCCCAGTACGCGCCCCGGACCAAACGCACGGTGATCGGCGTGCCGCGGCGGGCCGCCCAGGCGCTGAGATCGTTGATATCGGTCTCGGTCTCGCGGAGGTAGGCTTGTAATGCGATCCCGGCATCCGGCCAGTCTCTTAGCTCCGGTTCCATAAGCAGTTGCTTGAAACAGGAGAGCACCGTTTCCTTGAGGTGAAACTGTTCCATGTCCACGCACACGAAGCTACCGCTGCGCCTGGCCGCGAGGAGAATCGGCTGCAAGCGCGCCGCGATCCGCGCCGCGCCGGCTTCGGGCGCCACCGCGGAGAGCTGAGGATCGAGTGACGATAATTTGATCGAGGCGTTCAGCCGGGGCAGCCGCCGTCCCTGGCCCTGATCGAGCACCGGGTGCGGTGGCCACGCTGCGGCTTTTTGCGGGATGCGCGCGAAAAAATCCAAATACCGGTGTTGATATTCCTCGGCCTCGGCGTCGCTGACCACCGCTTCGCCGACGAGATCGATACTGGAGCCGATGCCCCGCTTGCGCAGCGCTTCAGCCGTGCTTAATGCTTCCTCCACATTAGCGCCCCCGAGAAAGCGCCGCGCGAGTCCGGTCATAGCCTTGCGCACGGCGCCGCCGATGATCGCGTTCGCAAAGTCCCCGCGTACGTGGCGCACGCCGAAGCGCAGTAACCCGGTCAGCGGAAAATCGCCGTGCCCGAAGTATTCGTGCAGGTGTTCGGTCAGCTCGCGGTCATCGTCCAAGGCCGGTAGCACATCGACGAAGCGCAGGGCTTGCACGCGGAATCCCTCGCTATGCATGACTTGGTTTAAGAACCGGTCTAACCACAGATCAACGGAGCGCGCCGCCTGCCGCCGCTGCTCGAAGGCCGCGATCAAGCGTCTGCCCATTTCCTGGACTCGGTGCTCGAGATCGTCGTCTAGACTCGCTGGAATCGCCATGGGCGTCTCTTCCCGTCCTTGCTCTCATCCTCTAGCACGGGCGGGTAAAAAGCAAGGCGCCTCTCGCGGCGGTAGTGTCTCAGCTTGAATTTCGGTATCGGCCATGAACAGCCACTCGAGCATAAGAGGCCAATGTATGCTTTGTGGCGTTTTGCTTACCGTCGTATTCGATGAGGTACACCATCAGCTTGGGAAGATGATGATGGACATCGGGAAAACCACTCTCTCCCCTGTGCCTCCACTTGATGGTTCCAAACTATGACGAGTTCCGACCCGATTGCTTCGACCGACCACTATCAGCGTAGGCTTAAGACAATCGTGGTCTGTCGGAAAATCTTGTAGAACAATGTTCCATTGCGGCAGCCCCTTGACGATCATCGCCGCCATTGAAGATCCCACCGTGATTGCCAAGATTCTCACCCATCTCGGCTTGTTCGCCCGCGCACCGCCCCGATCACCGGCGCGGCCATTCGATCTCCTCGCAACGGCCTGATCCCAAACCGACACCCCTCCCGTGCGGTTCAGCCCATGACCCGAACCGCCCCCGCTTGGGCACGAAAACGCTTCAATATTCGATACCTGGCTCGGTCGAATGGCCCGAATAGCCCTCGATCCAAGACCGAGATCTCGCGTCATTGACATCCTTCAGGTTCAGCAGTACTTTCCCTCTTCAATAAACAGGGCTTTTAAAATTCCTATTCCCCCCGTCCCTAAGAAACGGTCCTCTACCGGCTGGTTAAGGAATTGATATGAAAGTCGTTAATTTTCTTACTGCGATTGTTGTCTCCAGCATTGCCTTTGCACAGGAAGCTCCGCAATCACCCGAGGATACGGAAGGGCAGGAACAATTCATGAGTGCTCCAGCACACCTCAGCGATGATGCATCGCCGGAACTCCCGGATCTCATGCGTGCTCAAACTGAAGCCATTAAGGCTCTATCGGATAAAGTCGATGCTTTAGAAGATCGGTCGGGTCAGATCGAGGCCAGGGGGCGTTAATGTGGCGGTAAATGATAAGGGAATATCCGCGCTTGAGACGGCACAAAAAGCTTTTGACAAGGCGTCCGCTTCGTCAACCGAGAACGTGGTTCAGTCGTGGTCTCTAGACACAGTAAAGTTCCTTTCGCTGACCGTCCTCGGGTTTACTTGTGTAGCTCTCATTCTCGCAACGATCTTGCTGTGGCGTCAGGGCTCGCCTTCGGAACAAGTTTTGAAAATCTTTGGCGTCCTATCGATCATTGGCTTATCGGCTCTCTTGTTTACGTGCGAGCGCTGTAGGAAGGTCCGAACAACTCACGCTGCCAGCACTAAGGGTAAAATAACCCGCTAGTGTAGCGCTTCGTAATTGATGGAACTATATGCCTTCCGGTCGATCTGATCTGGAGATCGAACGAGGAGGCGAGCATGCGAACAGCCAGTGTTATCGAGCTTACAGATGCACAACGGCAAC
>JBOIDL010000068.1:0-18377 GCA_050740435.1 Gammaproteobacteria bacterium | reverse complement strand
GTCGAGATCTCTTCACCACCTTGGAGCTGGTGTTCTTCGATACGACTTCGTACTTCGAGGGAGCGGGTGGCGAGAGCTTGGGTCAGTATGGCCACAGCAAAGATCACCGACCCGATCTCAAGCAAATAGCCGTTGGAGTCGTCATCGACGGTGAGGGGCATCCCATCGGTTGTGAGCTTTGGCCCGGCCGTCACGTAATCTACGGAATTCTGTTGGTGCTCATGATGATGTTTCGCCCGCAAGGCCCTGGTAGGACGCTACGGCTTCCAGCGGTGATCGGGAACCTAGCAAAACCCGCTATTCATAATGAGTCCACATCCGGATGACTTTAACGATGCGGTCCCGTTCCAGCACTTGATAGACAAGCCGGTGCTGGACATTGATCCGGCGGGAATAGGCGCCTGCCAGGTCACCAACCAGTTTTTCGTAGGGAGGTGTTTTCTGAAACGGATTTTGCCATTTCACCAGCCGGGGTCCTTGGCGCATTCCTCGATGGGTTTATTTAACCCGTCGCGAATAGACTCTCTCATGCCAGGAACGGACAATAGGTGCACAGACTCCTGGATCGCGCGCCAGTCTTCCTCAGCGATAAGAACGGCATTCGAGCGCTTGCCGGTGATGAGTATGGGCGTGTGGGTGCCCGGTTGGACGTTGCGCGCACCTTCCAGGCAGTGCGCGTAACTATTTGATTTTACGTATTACCTATTTGATAGCTGCGCAATGCGAAGGTCGGGAGTTCGATTCCCCCGGCTCCACCGTATCCTAGCCAATCATGAATCAGTCGGGCGCGGAGTTTTGGCGCTCGACCCTTTAGGCCACATGCGCCCTTTCATCTGCGCACGTTCGGACTCGGTTCCCCATTAGGAAATTTGCTTTTATTCTTGGATACTTGCCGATGTATCCTTAGTTTATTCTTAGGCACAAGGTTCTCGGAAGAAGCGCATTGCGGCACGAAATGCGGGAACGGTATGCCGATTGCACTTCGCGACCCGTCATGGTCAGCCAGGCGCCAGCCTTTAGAAAAATCGGTGAACCGCGCGGCAGCGAGCGGCGCCGTGTGCCACGGGTGGCTATCGATTTGCCCGCGACGATTATAAGCCTAAATCGTGACTCGTACCCGTGTACGATCCGAGATTTTTGTGCCCAGGGGATGTTGCTGGCGGTGGATCATGTACGTGGACCGTCACACCAAGCATGTGAATTACACCCCCAAGATCCGATAAGCGTGCGTTTCACCGCGGCGCTGGATGATACCAGCGTTACCTATGAGTTGGCTGCATGCGTAGCTTGGAAAGTAGGTGACAGCGTCGGAATCGCCGTTATTGGAAGTCATAAGAAAGCGTTAGCTTCGCTCGAAAGAATCGCCGAGAAGAAGGCGACTCGATCGTCCATCCCAGATGACGTAGTTGCCCAGTCTGGCGGCGCAGAGGCACAAGCTAGACCTAAACGCACGCAAGTTCAACTGATTATCCAAGAGCTGAAGACACTCGTTGCCGATCCCGCGCTTAAGATATGCACCGAGTGTTTGCTGAAGGCCGAGGAGCAACTGTTCGAGCAAGCGAAGGTTGCAGGGAGCAATGTTGCCCAGAGCGAACTAATCGACGGGGTATCTCTCATCCACAACAATCGCGGCCGGTTAGCGCCAGCGCTAGCCGAAGCGCTGGCGCATAAGCTTGATTCTCTCGATCGGTCTCAGCCCAATGCGTTCCCATCCAAGGCGATCACTCCGCTTCGACGTGCAAACGAGCTGGTGCTGGTAAAACAAGACGATTTTGAAGACTTTCTGTCGCTAAGCGAGGCGATCGCGCGGGTCGAGCTGCGGTATAAGGATGCCCTTTACCGGCTACAGAGGAGATTCTCATTTCTGTCTCGGTCGGAGATCGATAGAACGACGAATCCGATCGGCCCGGCAGCCCTTTGCAACCTCATTGGCGATGCACTCCATAACCTCGATCTTACTACCCGGCAGTGCCAGGCCGCCTATCCGGCGGTGAGCGCATCGTTGCTTGAGAATTTAGGGGATTTATATCAACGGGTGAACGACTGTTTGAAAAAACTCAATGTGCTGCCCAACCTCGGCCAAACGCCTGCCACACGCCAGAGCGTCCAACGCGAATCACCGCTCATGCGGGAAACTCCGGTCCCTGCGGGGCGGGTCCACGATGCGTACGCCACGCACTCGGATCCAGGGGATACGGTGGGACGCCGGATGCATTCTGCCGTAATTCCGCCAGCAGGTCAGGGAACGCTGACAACATCCAGCGCTAGTCGGCGTAGCCCGGTCGGCAAGTTACTGCAACTGCGGCAGTGGATTGAACAAGATGCCGTTGGCACCTACCCGCCGGGCAGTCAGGATCCCGGTCGCCAGGCTCAAGGACACGGCGGTTTTCCAACGCTCGCGGGACCCGAAGCGTATTACAACGCTTCCGATCTGATCGCCGCATTACCCGCGGTAGAACGGGAATTAACCCTGTCCGCGGCTGGGGCGGGTCAGAGCCCGACCGTCAAGGCTGGGTTAGTCGCTGCTCTGGAAAGCCGGATCGAGGCCAGCGCGGACCGGCGTTCAATACACCCGGACGATGAGTATGTGCTCGACGTTGTGAGTCGCCTCACCACCTCGATCGGCGGTGATGCAGCGGCAACCAATGGTAACCCAACCTGGCTTCAGCGCTTGGCGGTACCCCTTCACAAGCTCGCCCTGTCCGAGCCGGAGTTCTTGAGCGATTCTTCCCATCCAGTTTGTCGGTTTGTCAACGAGCTGGCCCGATTACAACACGCGTTACCGGGAAGCGGGGATCACCAGCAAAGACTAAGTGAGGTGATCGAACATCTCGCTGCGAGAGTCGGCGGTAGCGATTACGATAACGCGGCTGCAATACGAGAAGCCTTGGCTGACATACAAGCGCTCGAAGTCCAGCGGGTTGGTGACTATGAGAACAACGTTACCCAAGTGATCGAGACGTGTAATAAGCAGCAGGCATTCTTGCAGTCACGCGTTGTACAGGGCATCGCCGATAAGCCAACCGAGGCGAGAGACGGTGCGCGCCCCGACTTTCCCAAGGAATGGTCGATTTGGTTGGAGCGCGCGAAGCAGCTCAGGGTTGGGCAGGCATTTCAATTCCAAGGCCACCATGGATCGAGCCAGCGCCGTTACCTCGCTTGGATCGGCGAGAACCATGATCTTTACGTTTTCGCCGACAAGGAGGGAAATAAGGCGGCATCACTTGCGCTGCACGAGTTAGCCATGCAGTTACGCCGTGGCGCGATCAAACTGGCCGCTTTCACCGAGGTCACGGCAATCGATCAGGCGCTTCGCGCTGCGACCTATGCCGTCTTTCATGACATCCATCATGCCGCCTGTCATGACCGGACCACCGACCTTGAAAACCGACAGGCATTTATCCACCGGTTGAGTGTGGCAATGGCGCGATCGGAAGGCGTAACGGGTTTGCTCGGTCACGTGCAATTGAAAGCGCCGCCGGAAGCAAGCGAGCGCATGGGCCCTCAGCGCTTCGATGAAATCCTCAAGCAATCAAGCACGCTCTTGCAGCAGTGGCTGCCGGCCCCGGGCACGTTGGCACGCCTTGACAGGACCAGCCTCGCATGGGTATTGCCGGCCGGGGATCCCAGCCAGGGGGAAGCAATAGCCCATGCTCAACACGAAGCCTTGTCGAAGGTGTCCATCGAGCGGAGAGGGGCGCATTCGAAATTGCGGGTCCATATCGGTGTCGTCGCGTTCGGACCTCATGGGGGGACGGCGGAAGAGCACCTCAACCGCGCGCGCTCGTTAGCGGAGCAGGTAGATGCGGCTGGGGGATACAAGCTCGACCTGTCAGGATGCGGCGGGATATCGAGCAGGCGTGAGGAAGGAATTGACTGGGAAACCCACCTCGATCACGCGCTGGCGAATGAATCAATCATTCCCTATGCGCAGCGGGTCACGGCCTTGCAGGCGATGGAAAACCTGGCGCCCCTTTATCGCATCGTCCCGCGTTTTTTGTGCGCGGAGGAGGTCATCGCGATTCCGCTTGAATACCAGGCGCCTCGCTTGGCCCCTAAGGTTCGCATCCTGGAGCACTTGCTCTTACGAGAAAGCATTCAGTGGATGGGGGCCCATCGCAACCAGGCCGCGCAGACGGGCGCGTATGTCTTTAGACTGTCAAGCGATTCATTGAACGACGCGGGGCTAATCGAATACGTACTGAATCTACTGACGGAACATCCGGTGCCGCCCGGTAAGGTTTGCTTTGAAGCCACCGAGGACACGGTCCTCGCGAATGCGGAACCGGTACACCATTTTATCCGCACCGTGCATGAATTCGGCTGCCGATTCTCCTTGGCATGCCTGGGCCAGAATGCTGCGAAGCATGCGCTTCTAGGCGATCCTCCGGTCGACTTTGTCGCAATCAGCGGGGCGTTCGTCAGCGACATGACGCGTAATTCAAAGGCGCACGCGGTGGTCCAATCGGCGCATGAGCTGGGCCGATTATTCGGCGCCAAGACCGTGGCCGAAAACGCAGAGGGGGAGGAGGTTCTCACCGCGCTCCGCAACATCGGGGTGGATTACGCCGTTGATTTGACGCCAACACCGCTGCATTTGTCGGAGCGTTAATACAATGTCAGCCTTGCCGGCGAAGATCGGTAAGTACCAAATCACAGGGATCGCGGGCCAGGGCGCCATGGCCACGGTTTACGTCGCTTATGATCCCGTCATCGACCGCAAGGTTGCGATTAAGGTAAGTAAAATACCGACGACCCTCGAGGAAGATGTCGAGACACGGCAACAGCAAAAGCTCTTCTTCAATGAAGCCCAGACCGCGGGTGCGCTCGATCACCCGAACATTCTCAGGATCTACGACGCGAATTACGAACAGGGTCTGTGTTATATCGCTATGGAGTACGTGGAGCAAGCGCGCACCCTGAAGACCTACACCGAATCGAGCACGCTGTTGCCCGTCGAGCAGGCAGTAAAACTGATACGCCAGTGTACCGATGCCTTGGTGTATGCTCACGGCAAAGGGGTCACCCATCGCGACATCAAACCCGCTAATATTATGCTGACTTCCAATGACGTCGTTAAATTGGGCGATTTCGGCATCTCGCAGCGCGCTAATAGTGATCAAACGCAGGTCATGGGCTGGTTCGGATCCCCGCTTTATATGTCACCCGAGCAGGCGCGAGGAGGCGATCTCACAGGACAATCGGACATCTTTTCACTCGGGGTTGTGAGCTATCAGCTACTTACCGGAAAGACGCCGTTTGCCGCGCGAGATATAACGGTGGTGATCAATAACATACTAAAAAAAGATCCGCAGCCCCTCGAAGCGTTGCGGCCCGAGGTGCCCAAACGCTTAGCCGCGATCGTCAAACGCTGTTTACAGAAAGATCAGGCGCTTCGTTATCAACGTGCGATGGATCTGGGCATCGAGCTCGAAACGCTTGCCAACGAGATCAACGACCCTCAGTTGGCGCTACCGCAGGAGGAGAAAATCCGGATTACCCGTTCCTTGAAGTTTTGCAAGACCCTCTCGGCGATGGAAGTGAGCGATCTCGTGAAGATCTCTGTCTGGGAGTCTTATTATCCGGGCGCGTGCATTCTGCAGCAGGGCGCTATCGGAGCCGCCTTTTATATCCTCGTTTCCGGCGAGGTTGCAATCCAAAAAGACGGCAAGGACATCGCCGTATTAAGGGAAGGCGAATGTTTCGGTGAGATTGGCTATCTCACCGAGGGACGCCGTAGCGCAACGGTGGTCGCTACCGAAGC
The DNA here is from genome assembly GCA_050740435.1 of Gammaproteobacteria bacterium. Classification (GTDB taxonomy): domain Bacteria; phylum Pseudomonadota; class Gammaproteobacteria; order JACCXJ01; family JACCXJ01; genus USCg-Taylor. Next base: position 12,613 of record JBOIDL010000068.1, on the reverse strand, counting down.
AGCCACGGTAATGAAGATCAGTGCCCCTGTCCGAGACTGGGCCTCGCTACCCACGCAACTGCGGTTGGGTAAAGTGTTTCAGCAAGTCCTGATCGAGCGCTTGATCGAGTCCGGTAAGGCGCTCGCGAAGGCGTTACCTTAAAGCACCGGTAAAATCTATTCCCCGCGGTCTTGCCGCGGGGACCTTAGCGATGGGGTTTCCAAAGGGGAGAGGCGCAGCTCTACCCTTTGGTCGCCCCACGGGGTTGCATACCCCGTGCTGGCGAATCTAAATTGACTCGCGGTCAGACAGCGGCTGGCATCGCCGCCAGCGTGGACATTGGCGGCGTGACGGCGGAAAATGTCCCGCATCGCGCGGCCATCCGGAGCAAGCAATCGCCGCGCACCACCCGAGCTTATTCGGTCGTCGGTCAAATGACCTATAGACACGTCGAGTTTCCGCAACAGGGTCAACGCCTGTCCATCGAGAACGGCCGACTCGTCATCCCCGATCATCCCATTCTCGCTTACGTCGAAGGTGACGGTATCGGTCCGGATATCATGCGGGCTTGTCTGCGGGTTTGGGATGCGGCGATCGAGCAGGCCTACGGCGGCCAGCGCAAGGTCCATTGGATGGAACTCTACATGGGCGGGAAGGCCGCCGAGAAATACGACGGCAACGTGTTTCCCGACGAGGTAAAGGAGGCGTTACAGCAGATCATTGTGTCGATCAAGGGACCGCTCACCACACCCGTGGGGGGCGGATTTCGCTCGCTGAACGTGGCTCTGCGCCAGGACTTGGACCTCTATGCTTGCGTACGCCCGGTCCGCTATTACCCGGGAGTGCCTTCCCCTATGCGCCAGCCGGAATTCGTGGATGTGGTGATCTTTCGCGAAAATACCGAAGACGTTTACGCGGGGATCGAATATCAGGCCGGGAGCACTGAGGCCAAACGCGTCGAGCGGTTCCTGAAGGATGAGATGGGGGCCGAATTCTTCGATGACTCCGGAATCGGCGTCAAACCGATCAGTGCCTTTGGCAGCAAACGCCTAGTTCGCAAGGCGATCCAGTATGCCCTGGATCACGGCCGCGAGAGCGTCACGCTCGTACATAAAGGGAATATTCAGAAGTATACGGAAGGCGCGTTCCGCAACTGGGGCTATGAGGTTGCGCGCGAGGAGTTCGGCGATCGGACCATCACCGAGGCCGATCTTTACAGCGTGCACGGCGGTAAGCAGCCCAAGGACAAGGTGGTCATCAAGGACCGGATCGCGGATATCATGTTTCAACTGATGTTGCTTCGGCCGAACGAGTTCGACGTGATTGCGACCACGAACCTCAATGGCGACTATCTCTCCGACGCCGTCGCCGCCGAGGTGGGCGGGGTGGGGATCGCCCCGGGCGCGAACATGGCCGACTTCGTAGCGGTGTTCGAGGCCACCCATGGCACGGCGCCTAAGTACGCCAACCAGGATAAGGTCAACCCCGGCTCGCTCTTGTTAAGCGGCGTCATGATGTTCGAATACCTCGGCTGGAACGAGGTGGCGGATCTCATTACCTTTGCGTATCCCGAGGTTATTCAGCGGAAGATCGTGACCTATGATTTCGCGCGCTTGATGGACGGCGCGACCGAAGTTTCCACGAGCCGATTCGCGGATGCGTTGATCGATCAGATCAAGGCGAAGGTCGATATCGAGGCGCGGCGCAAGGAGTGGTACGCGGCCGTTCAATCCGAGAGAGAAGAGCGCGAGGCGCGGCGCATGGCGGAGCCTTTCGTCGAAATGCGCGCCTCGGGACGCACGCCGCATACGGTGGCCGACATCATGAGTCACATCAGGACCGTGAAGCCTGGGGTATTCGTCGATCAAGTGATGCATTTGATGCGCGAGCACGGCATCAGCAGCGTGGTCGTGGAACCCGGCAGCGACGGCCTGTGGGCAATCATGACCCAGCGGGATATCATTGGCCGGATTATTCACGCCAATCGTTCTCCGGCGCGCGTCAAGGTGGAGGAGATCGCTACCAAACCTCTGGTTACCGTGCCTGTCGACATGTCCTTGCAAGAGTGCGCCTCCAGGATGGTGGAGTCGCATATCCGCCGTGTGGTCGTCGAACAGAGCGGTTTGCCCGTCGGTATCGTGAGCGATACGGATCTGTTCCGCATAGTGGATGAGCTCGGTTGGGAACCGGTGGTTTTGTAGCGCCGGCTGGTGCTCTGCCCGGAGAGCAAGCTCGACGTCATTTGGAGTTGCCGAACCTGAGTTCGTGAATAAATCTACTGCGCTCGGGATCTCGTGTTCCGGCGGTGCTCGGAATCCTCACGTATTTCAATACGCTCCGGTTCCTGCGCTCCGGCGGAACACGAGCTTCCTTCGCTCGCTAACGATTTATTCACAAACTCTGAGCCGGTGCAGCACGTACTCCGTCGCGCGCGCCACCGCCGAGCCGATGGTCATGCCTTGGGCCAAGCCGGTGGCGATGGCGGAGCCCAGCGTGCATCCGGTGCCGCGCAAGCCCGGCGTTTCGATGCGAGGATGTCGAAATATCTGGAGGTCCCCGTCGGTGACTAGGAAATCGCTGATAGTATCTCCAGATTTGTGACCGCCTTTCAATAGGATCGCCTTCGGACCTTGTCCGAGCAAGCGCTTGGCGGCGGCGATCATGTGCTCGTCCGTGGTAATGCGCATGCCCGTGAGCCGCTCGGCCTCGGGTACATTAGGGGTCAAAACAGACGCGTGCGGGAAAACGCGCCCCACCAAGCGCCCGATCCCCGGAGGATCGAGAAGGGTTTCGCCGCTGGTCGCAAGCATCACCGGATCGACCACCCAGGGTAGGTCGGGCGCTTGGGCTTCGATCAGATCGCAGACGGCGTCAATGATCTCCGCGCTGTAGAACATTCCCGTCTTGATGCAGTCGGCGCCGATGTCTTGAAGCACGGCCTCCGCCTGGCGGGCGACGAAAGCGGGATCGATGCCGATGATCGCATGGACGCACTTTGTGTCTTGCGCCGTCAGGGCGGTGATCGCTGTGGCCGCGCGACCGCCGAGGGCCACGATGGTCCTGATGTCGGCCTGAATTCCGGCCCCGCCGCTCGAATCGGACCCGGCGATGACCAGTACGCGGCCCTGCATGCGATTCAGACGCTGGGGGTGCCGCGTTTCTCCAAGAGATAATCCAACCACAAAGCGGAGAGCTTTTCCTGAACGGAATTCTGCCGCAAGCGCGCGTTCAAGTGGGGAAAGTCGACGCGATCCAGCTCTTGGTCCTGGTTGTAACACGAATAGACGAAATATTCCTGGCCGGTTCCGGGATCGATGTGCTTGCACAGGCATTGCGCGCATACGCCCTTCATCATGCACTGCATGGGAGAGTTGATCGAGCCGATGGCGACGTGCTTAGGTTTCAAATAGGGCTTTAGTATTCCGCTGCGGGCTTCCTTCACGGCCGCCATCATGCGATCGGAACCGATGGCGATGATGTGGTCGACATCATCCAGATGGATCGGCGTATCTCCGAGCTTGCCCTTGGCATAGGCCACCATGGCATCGAGGATGTTACCTATGAAGCTCTTGTCCTGGGGCCGCGTGATCGGGATCGGCCGCGCCGTGGGCGCGGGATCCACGGACCACACGATCACATCCGACGCGGCCTCGATGTCTTCGGCCTTGAAGACATCATCGCGGTTCTTGTAACCGGCGAAATAGATCACTCGATTGCCGGCCGCGCGCAAGGCTTTACCGATCGAGAACAACACCGCATTGCCCAATCCGCCGCCCGCGAGCAAAACCGTTTTTCCGGAGGGAATATCGGTCGGCGCGCCGGTCACGCCCATCACAACGACCGCATCCCCCGGTTGCCACAGCCGGCAGAGCCGCGAGGAGCTTCCCATCTCGAGCGCAATCAGCGCTATCAAGCCCTTCTCCTTGTCCACCGAGGCGCCGGTGAGCGCCAAGCCTTCCGCGGCCAAAACAGTGCCTTCCACCCGCGGGGCGAGCGTCTCGAGGTTTTGAACTCGATAAAACTGGCCGGGACGAAACTTGCTCGCTTGCATCGGCGCATGGACCACGATCTCGATGATGGTGGGCGTGAGCCGCCGCACCGCCACCACGGTCGCGAGCAGTGACTCATCGAGCGTGGCGTGAAACGCACGCAGCGATTGATCGCGGTGGGGCTGATCGGCCGGATCGAGTTGGCGCAGCTCACGTTCGAATAGTCTCACGACGTACGGATAACCGTCCCGGGCGCTGGCCATCGCCTTGACTACGTTCCCCGCGTACACGGGATGGTTGTCCCCATAGAAAGTAATAAACTTACCTTGCCGCTGATACGAGGTGAAGGGCGCGCGCTTGCCGACTTTCGGCGCGGTGAGATCGCGCATCGCTTCCAGACCGTTCGCATTCGGCTCGTATCTTTGATAGAAGCGGGCCTTGGCGTCCATCTCGAAGCTGCCGGGGTGTTCGCTTTCATAGATCGTATTGGGCGAGGTGCCGGCGGCAATGAAAAGGCTGCGCAGCGACACTTCAACCTCATCGTCCGCGGCGATCCAGCGACCGTCCTTTGGAGTCAAACGCTCGAAACGCACCGCCTGCAGATGGCCGAAGCGATCGCCAATTGCCTCGCTAGGACTCATGCCTTCCGCGAAGGCAATGCCTTCCTCCAGCGCTTTCTCGATCTCTTCGTGGTTCTGTCTGTATGCCGGCGCGTCGCGCAGGCCCTTGCGGTAGAATAATGTCACGCCGCCCCATTGCTCGAGCAACGGCAGGAAATTCGGGATTTCGCCGGCCGCAAGAGCGCGCGAGCGCTCGGAGCGTATGGCCTGGCCATGGGCGAGAAATTCATCCAGGATCAGCAGTTCCTCTTCGTCGTAACGGGCACGCACGGATTGCTCTTCATAACGCCTCGCCAGCACCTCGCAACGCCGCAGGACTCTCTCGACCTGCACCGGATAATAAGCGAGCAACTCGGTCGCCGTGTCGATAGCCGTGAGTCCGCCGCCAATGACCCCGGCGGGCAACCGCACCTGAAGGTTGGCGAGGGAGGAATGTTTGGCGGCGCCGGTCAGTTGCAGCGCCATGAGAAAATCCGAGGCCTTGCGGATCCCGCGCATGAGGTTATTCCCAAGCTCTATTATCGTGGGTTTGCCGGCGCCGCTCGCGACGGCGATATGGTGAAACCCGAGATCCCAGGCCTCGTTGATCGTCAGCGTGCCGCCGAAACGGATACCGCCGTAGCAGCGAAACGTCCGCCGCCGGGCGAGCGTGAGATAGATGACCTTGAGAAAGTTCTTGTCCCAACGCACGGTGATGCCGTATTCCGCCACCCCGCCGAAACCGGTCATGACGCGGGTATCCAAGTCCTCGTAAAGCTCGCCAAAATCCCGGATCGGCCGCGGCAGTAGATCCCAATCGCCGCTCAGGTCGCGCGGCAGAGGCTCGATCTTCAAACCATCGATGCCGACCACGCCGAACCCCTCGTTGAGGAGGTAATGGGCCAAGGTGTAGCCGGCGGGGCCGAGTCCCGCGATGAGCACATTCTTGCCGTTATAGGGCAGGACCACGGGGCGTTTGACATTGAGCGGATTCCAGCGCGTGAAAAGCCCGTAGATCTCGAACCCCCACGGCATGAACAAGACCTCGGTCAGGACGTTGGTTTCGATCTGTGGAATATTGACGGGCTCGGTCTTTTGGTAGATGCATCCCTTCATGCAGTCGTTGCAGATCCGGTGACCCGTGCCCGGGCACATCGGGTTGTCGATCATGATAAGCGCGAGCGCTCCGATATTGTCCCCCTGCCGCTTGAGCACGTGCATTTCGGAGATCTTCTCCTCCAGCGGGCAGCCGGTGATCGTCACCCCGAGCGGGTTGACCTTGTAGCTCCCGTCTCTGCGGTTGCGCATGCCCTTGGAACAGGAATCGGTATCGCGGTCATGACAATAAATACAGTGATCTACTTCATATAGCACGTGGCGCTGGTCGTGGCGGGGATCGGTCAGAGCAAAGCCGTCGCGCCGCCGGCGTCGAGCCATCGGTCCGATGAGGATCTGATAGCCGTCGCGTTGGAGTTGCTCGGCATGGACCAGGTGCTGGAAGTCCGTTTTTCGAGGTTGCTTGAAGCTCACCCAATCCGCCACCGTTGCGTTTATTCCCGCATCGTGGCGTGCGGCGAAGCTCCAGCGCTCGATGCGATCGTAAAGCGCGAGCACGAACGCGTGCGCGCGCGTTTCGGTCAAGCAATCGGCAAAGGTCGCCCGGGCTTCGGGGTCGGCTTCGATACGGGCGCGAACGGCGGACAGGTCTTGCACTAAGCGCTTGTCCGCCGGTTCTTGTCTAGAGGTCCGTGCGGCGCAGCGCTGCCGAAGACGCCAAAGTTCGCTCGCGACGCCGGCGAGGGCCCGCTCAGGATCGCTCGCGTGGGCGCCGGGAGCGATGATGTGTTTAAGAATATCGATTTGCCGCTGCAAGTGCTTGAGGTCCCAGGTGATCATATCCTCCGGCCTGAACTTTTCTTGCGCTTGCGCCAGGACTTCGTTGCGGAAGACAAACACCGCGTCCAGTTCTCCTTGTATGGCAGCACGCTGGCGGTCGCGCTCGCTCGCGACGCCGAAGAGCTCGGCGACAAATTCCCCGACGTAGGGCGCCATGCGCACGAGCAAGTCCGATATCGTTTGCGGCGCCAGTCCTTCACCCAATGTGGCGCGGTATTGCCCGAACTCGGTAGACAGAGAGGGGTTTCGATCCGCGACGTAATCATCGAAAACAGCAAGCAGATCCCGTAGCCGGTGGGGCTCGTATAAGTCCGCATACGCAAACGCGGCAAATCCGAGCGCTAGATTTACTTGCGCGGATGCTGAGACGCCGGCCGCGGCGTATGGCGGGACGCGTTCGGAAAACTCCATGACAAACGGTTTAAAGTAAACGCGTCACTACGCCGCGGGCCAATCGCTGAAGGGATAAGGCTTATCGTCCGACTTGAAGGTCACGTACACCAATAGCTGATAGATATAGGTACTGAGCCGCTGGCCAAAATCCACGAGGCGCGGATTGACGTCTCCGGTGACGAGCTTTGAACCGAACTGGAACAGCGCGACTCCCCAAGCGACGAGCTCGGCGACGGTATAGAGGACCGCAAACAGCAACATGTAAGCGCCTCGCTTCCAGGTCTCGCCGTTCTGAAAATGCTCCGCAAAGCTCATGTCATTCTCCCCGTGCTAAAAGCCGCTCATAATAGACACAAAAAATCCGCAATGCCATGCGCGCGTGGCGGGGGATAGCTTGGATGACTGGGCCGGCGCGAGCATAACGCCGCCGTGAACGATACCCCCGGGCACCGTCGCGCTAATCGGGGAGTTTAAGAATGCTGCTGAGTCAGGGAACGGGCTATGAGCTCCCGGCCTTGGCGGGTAATGAACCCGTCCTCGGTAATCAACCCAACGTCGACGCAAGTGTGGTAGAGCTGGAGCGATCCTCCGCTCGGCACATAGACGGTGCCGTCTCCATGATGGTTTAACAGCCGCGCGAGCAAGGGAGACAACGCTGCGCTGCTGCAAGTTTGATCGACACGTCATGCCTAGGCAAACATTGCGCCTACTCTTGACCGGTGTAGGTGCGCCGGCCTCGCCACCGCGTCATTTCATCACGATTTCCGAGAACTTCTCGCGCCTTTGGTGTCTGAGGAAAAGCTACCCCGAAGCCGGAGAGTGCAATAACAATAACTGATCCTGCATAATAGGAAATAGAAGGGCGGGGGCCGATGGCGGGTTGGACAACGCCAATTCGTGCCGTGTTTACGCGGCGCGTTCGAAGGCCCAATCAGTAACGACATGAGGGATTTGTGAAATAATGCTCCAAAGCCTGTTGGACTATTGCGAGCGGTTTGCCGGGTGGATCCTGGACGAAAGCTTGGATATCGTACAGTCCCCCTTCAATGTCAGCAGTCGCCTGTATTGGGTGTTTCTGCTCTCGGCGTTAGTGTTGGCGGCTATCGCCTATAAACGCTACTACCATCGTGATGGCGCGCTACGCTTTACGGAGTTTATCAAGTTTGTTTTCCCGAAGCGGATCTATGCGCATCCGTCCGCGATCGTCGATTACAAGCTATTCATTAGCAACCACTTCATCGGTCCGGTGACGTTTGGACCCTTCGCCGAGGGATTCAGCGCCGCCCTGGTCGCGAGTTACGTCGTCGGCTTGCTCGCTTCCGCGTTCGCGGCGACCTGGCAAGGCTTTCCGATCGGCGGCGGGGTCATCCTCGCATTTACCATCGTTTACGGTCTGGTATCCGATTTCGTCACCTATATCAACCACCGGCTGCATCACCAAGTGGATTTACTCTGGCCGATCCATCGAGTGCACCATTCCGCGGAAGTGCTGACCCCTTTCACTCTTTACCGCAAGCATCCGCTCTATAATATCGTCAAACTGTTTATCAGCGCGCCGGTGCTCGGCGTATTTCAAGGGATCACCCTCTTTTTATTTCTAGGCGAGATCGAGCCATTGACGATTCTCGGAATCAACGCCGTTTCCGCACTGTTCCGGATATTCGGCGCGAACTTACGCCATTCCCATATTTGGTTTTCTTTCGGCCCCGTGCTCAACCATATTTTCATTAGCCCCGCGCATCATCAAATCCATCACAGCGCCAGGCCCGAGCATTGGAACCGCAATTATGGGGAAGTCTTCGCAATCTGGGACTGGATGTTCGGCACCCTGGTCCTGCCGAGTGAGGAGATCCGCAAGAACCTCATTCTCGGTATCGGCATCGGAGCGCCGCAACACCACCCAACGCTCGCAAAAGTTTATCTCGAGCCCTTGGCGAGCATGTACGAAATACTTACCCGCCGTTTCCGGTCCGCGCGTTTAGCGCCTTGACGCCGCCGGCAGTAGAGGTTGAGGCCGGTGCTCAGGCGCGGCCCGCGCTTTCCGTCGTCGTTCCCATGTGTAACGAGGAAGGCAGCGTCCACCCTCTGGTGCGGGAGCTCGTTGCCGTGCTGGAGGGGATCGGCGTTACCTATGAAATTGTCCTCGTCGATGATGGCAGCCGCGACACGACCTGGGAGCGAATCACCCGGCTCGCCGCGGCTATGCCCGCCGTCATGGGCGTATCGTTATCGCGCAATTTTGGTCACCAGCGCGCTCTGCTGGCGGGACTCCAGCTTGCGCACGGCCAGGCCGTCGTCAGCATGGACGGCGATCTACAACATCCTCCTCAGCTTATCCCTTCGCTCTATGAAGCTTGGCGGCAGGGTTACAAGGTCGTGAACACCCAACGGCGCGATGAACAGGTGGCCGGTCGCTTCAAGCGATTCACCTCAAGGTACTTCTACAGGTTGTTCTCGATCCTCGCCGAGGTGCCGATGGCCGAAGGTAACTCCGACTTCCGGCTTCTCGACCGCGCCGCGGTCGATGCCTTGGTGAACCTCAAAGCCGCGGAGCTGTTCCTGCGGGGGGCGGTCCAGTGGCTGGGTTTGCCGGCAACGGTGGTGCCCTTCCAGCCCGAGCGGCGTTTACACGGGTCAACCAAATACACGCTGCGAAAAATGCTCAGGTTCGCCGGCGACGCCATCATATCGTTTTCGACCAAGCCGCTGCGCATTGGGATTTGGCTCGGGATCGCCACCAGTTTCTTGGCCTTTATCGAGATTGCTTACGTGCTGGCGCAGTATTTTCGAGGAGAGACGGTTTCGGGCTGGGCCTCCACCGTGGGGATCTTGTCGTTCTTGTTCGGTGTGCTGTTTATCATCCTCGGCATCATCGGCAGTTATCTTGCCTGGATCCACCAAAGCTTGCAGAACCGTCCGACGGTGATCATCCGCGACAGCGTCAATCTGCCACAGAGGTGATCGAGGACTTCATGGGAGTGCGTGTCTGGAACTCGCCGGTCGCGCGTTTTATCACTGTTGGGATCACGAACACGGCACTCAGCTACGCCGTCTTCGTTCTCGCCCTTTCGCTATTGGGCGGTTACTCCTACCGCGCCGGGGTTGCGCAGATGGCGAGTTATGGGCTTGGATCAGTGTGGAGCTTCTATTGGAACCGCGGCTGGACCTTCGGAGCCGGAGGCCGAGTCCTGCGACAGGCGCTACGCTTCACGCTCGTGCAAGGCCTGTTGCTCATGGCGAGCGCTGCGTTGATAAGCGTTACGGTTGACAGCTGGAATTGGCCTGCAACCCCCACGTGGATCACCGTGATGGCGTTCATCACTGTCTTGAATTATTTAGCGCTGAAGTACTGGGTATTCTAAATGGCAGGGCATGAAAGAGCCGCGTTTCAGCACGCGCCGGTTCTACTGCTCGCGGTGGCGGTGGGGTTGAGCTTTGGTTTGTGCTATGGTCTCGCGAACCACAACACCTATCTTCTGTACCCGCTCCGGGAGCTCGATCCGGAGTTCCTGCGTTATGACTGGCTCGCCGCGCAGACCACGGCGTATCATCGAAATTTCGCACTGTTGATCGAGCTTTTAGCGTCGTTGGGTCCGGCGCCATGGATGATCGCCGGCGCGAATGTGGCGCTGGTGGCCGCGCTGATGCTGACGATTTATAGCTTCTTATATCGCCATTATCGGCGCGATGCTCTGGTCGCGATCCCGCTCCTCATGTGCTTTGTGCTCTTGGAGAAGACCCGCAGCGTAGCCAGCAGCCATATCCTGACCTCGATTCTCGAACCCTCCTCGGTCGCGGCCTCCGCGGTCGTGATCGGGCTCCTATTGCTGCTCGCGGAACGCTATTTCTGGTCCGGCGTGCTGGTGGCGATAGGCGGCTTTTTTCATACTAATTTTTTGCTGCTCGATTTCGTTTTCTTCGGTCTTGTTCATCTCGTCCTCGGGCGCGAGGACATCGCGCGGCGCCTGTGTCTACAGTTGGGGCCGAGCGTCGCCGTCCTGCTCTTCGAGTTTCCCATGCTCTATGCCATGGCAACCGATCCCCTGGGGGGAGAGGCGCGCGATATCTTTCAGTTCATACGCTCGCCGCATCACTATGTCCCGCGGAATCATCTCGCGGACTTTATTCCCTTCGCGGGATGGCACTTGCTGGCCATGAGCTGTCTCGAGCTGAAATCCCCCGAAGCGCGGATCTCCTCTCGGCTAGCGAAGGTCTATGCGGTGTTTTTTGCCCTCGTCATGACCGCCACGGTGCTGACCACCGTGATATACATCCCCTTTGTTTCACAGCTATTCTTCTGGCGCATGGCGCCGTTTTCGGTCTTGCTGGCCCAGCTCATAATCATCACTCGGATCGCGCCTTATTTTACGGCGGGCACGGAACGCGAGACCGGCAAGGGTTTTAACTGGCAGTGGGTCCTGGCGGCCGCCGGGAGCGGGCTCATTCTCATCCACCATGGGTCGAGGGTACAGCCGACCGAGGTCGGTCTACTGCAGGTCAATGGTATCTATGTCGTCATCGCTATTGTTACCTTGTTTGCTTATGTGTTGCTTGCACGCGGTAAGACCCGGCGCTATCTCACCATGCTTCCGCCGCTGTTGGTGCCGCTCGGGCTGGTGGTCATGGGACTTGGCTTCTCGGCGGCCCCGGCCTACAAAGCGTCCAATGTCCTGCACGGCCTCTCGGCGCCCAAACAGGAGCTCTTTCAGTGGGCGCAATCTACCGCCCCGGATGCACAGTTCCTCATCCCACCGAGCTTGAAGAGCTTTCGGCTGCATGCCGCCCGGGCGGTGGTCGTGGACTGGAAGTCCACCCCCATCAAACCCGCCGAGCTTATAGAATGGTATCGCCGCCTGGGGCGTGTGAGCGGCGATCCCGAGGTGAGGAACCTGATTGAAGCCGACGCCGGTTATCGACGCATGGATCAATCGCGTCTGGCTTCGCTGGCGAGGGAATTCGAGATCGACTACGCCGTCTTCGAGCAGCCCTTCGATGCGCGGCAACTGCAAGCCGAGGTCGCTTTTACCAACAAGCGCTATCTGGTGCTGAAACCGGGCGCAACGAGCGAAGATTCGGCGCGCCAAGAGTGAACCCTTTGTGTAGTTTATCAACTTCGGCATTTGGTTGCGGATGGCGACCACGCGCTTTGGAGAACGTTCAACGGCGTGACACTTTCTCCCCAGCGCCCACCAGTTCCGCCAGCGGCACCGCTTCCATCCGCTTGATGAGCGTATAGCGGCGGTCACCGGGGTACGCCACCAAGAGTTGATCCAGCTTGAGGCCCGCCAAAGCTATGCGCGTGGAAGGCGTGAGCCTGGGCGCGTCCGCGCGTTTGCATTCGACGCCAATTCGCCGCCCGCCCTTGAAGAGCACAAGATCAATCTCGGCTCCGCCGTGAGTGGCCCAGTAGTACGCTTGGTCCGGGCGCAATGCCTTGAGCACTTCTTCGACGGCATAACCCTCCCACGAAGCGCCCACCTTGGGATGGTGTTCGAGGTCACGCTGATTGGCGACGCCCAGCAGGGCGTGAAGCAGGCCGCTGTCTCGCACATAGACTTTGGGGGCCTTGACCTGTCGCTTGCCGAGGTTCTCGAACCACGGCGGAAGTTGCCGCATCATGAACACGCCGGTCATCAGGTCAAGGTAGCGGCGCACGGTCGACTCGTTGACGGCAAGCGCGCGGGCCAGTTCGGCGGCGTTCCAAATCTGGCCGTGGTAGTGGGCGGCCATGTTCCAGAAGCGCCGGAGAGCCAGCG
>JBOIDL010000067.1:0-18448 GCA_050740435.1 Gammaproteobacteria bacterium | reverse complement strand
ACGGGGATTGGGACGGTTCCAGACGAGTTCCCAGGCCGGCGTATGGCTCTGCATCCATTTGCGAAACTGCTCGTCCTCCTTGCGCGAGCGGGGCATGACGGTGAGGAGGCGTCCGCCGGCACGGTGGCCGGACGCTGATTACGCAGTGACCGTTTCCCTCTCGGCCGACGAAAAAGCGAGTGTAGCCCGGATGCAATGCAATGGAATCCGGGGAATGGAGATTGGTGTCCGTTCCCCCGTGTTCCGCTGCGCTACAGACGCGCCTACGACTACTGATATATCAAGACCTGACCCTGTCTCCCCTTTATTCCTGTCGAAAGTCGCGCTTGGTACCGTAGGCCCAAGTCGCGTGCTTAAGCAGTGCCAGATCAGCTTGGATGACCCGGAATAGCCACAGGGCCACAATAAAGCCGGCAAGTCCGCCAAACCCCAGTACACCGAGGAGGATTGATGCAGTTCTCGACCCGACCTGAGGACTCAGTACAACTCCCAAAGTCACAACCAGCATGGGTAAGGCACCAGCCAACATTAGATAGCGCCATTTCCATGCGTCGATACGATTGAGCAGCGCCGTATCCTCCGCATGCGTGGAACCGGGCGCGATGAACGCGAGATAAAGCACGTGCGTACATACCCACGTCACGCTCAAGAACGGGTAGGTGGCAGCAATGACGCCACATATCGCTAACGAGGTTATGAAATAAACATAGTCTCGCCATTCGAGCGCACCGATCGCGAGCGGGTAAACCGGCCCTGCGATGATCCATAGGGAAACGCTGATAAGAGCGATGTACTGCCCCAGCATCAAACAGCGCTCCCGCAGAAAAGCCAAGCGTGACGGTGACAGGGTCACTCCGTTCACGAAGTCCGCCATTCCACGTGACACTGGATTGGCAAGATAAACAAATAACGCCGTTCCCAGTGAGAAGCCGATGGTATTCACGACAATAGCCGAAACCTGAAAATAGTGCTCGGCTTGGTCTATTCCACGCATCGTCATGGGACGTATGATAACCTCCCAATTGAAGCTATAGTTGAATAACGCAGCCAACACGTTCGGTAGCAGGCTAAGAGCCACCATACACGCCAATGGGTGCCTAGCTGCTTGGTTGTGCCATCCCCGCACACTTGCACCCATCCGAGATAGGTTTTGCGCTAAGTCTCGTAGTGGCCTTATCTTTTCAGGTACGCCCAGGTAGTGCGGTTCAACCGAGTCGATGCTTTCCAACTCTTTCAGTGCTTCTTGCCAAAACCCTTGATCCAATTTCTGCAACGCCGTGGAATATTGGCGTGCGATGCGCGGTTCTACCGTCACTCTTTCTATAGCGGTGAACAGCCTAAGAATATCGCCATCCCAGCGCTCGTGGGAAAGCGGTACCGCTTGCAGCGTAACGAGTGTCTGCAGGTCCGTCGGAAGCTCTTCCGCAGTGGGCATCTTCGCATTGCCTACGAGAACCGGTATTACCGGTATCTTTCGCGCCAGCGCACTGACGATTTCAAGTCGCACGAAATCATTGCGGTCATCCAACCGGCGTTGCTGCATCTCGTCGCGCGCCGTAACCCAAGCTGGACCAATAATGGCAAGCAGAAGTTCGCAGTTGCTGACGGCCTCTTCGATGATAACGCGAAAATCACTCCCCGCGACGACGTCTTCCATGTCCAGGAAAACCTGCTTACTGCCAAAGGTATTGCGCATATCGCTCATGAGGGCTCTGACGTATCCCGGCGAGTCAGTACGCCGGTAGCTAATGAAGACAGATCCTCTGAACTTCGGATTGAACAACATACCGTTACTCTTGAGATCGAGGCTGGATTATCTTACCGGGCCCCGACGACTTCCAGACGTTCGGCCCGGCCAGGGAAGCTCTGTAAGAGTGTCGCGAGCAAGCTCAGATGCGCGAAGCCGCGGAGCGAGTCGCGAGACATAGCAGGTAGATAGGCGAGCGACGAGCGAGCACGCGAAGACGCGGGGAGCGGCCCAGGGAGGCCGCGCTTTGAGGAGCGAGGACAAGCAGGTGGGCTGCGCAGTGCAGAGCTTTCCTAGTTGTTTTTCCAGTGCGGCGGTAGGGTCCGGGCGAAATAAGGGAGGGCTTCGATGCGCCCCATCCAGGCCGTGAGCTTGGGCCCGACGAGGGTACGGATCGCGAGGGCTGGATCTTTGAGGTCGGCCCGCAGCGCCAGCGCTATCATGGGATAAAGCGTGAAATCGGCCGCACTCAGCACCCCGGTGAGATAGTCGCCGCGGATCTCGCGCTCGAAATGCGCCAGCTCGGCCGCGAGCTTGCCGCGGCCGTCCGCGATCAGCGCGCGATCGCGCTCCTCCTCGGCCTTGTGAAAAATCTCCCGCAGCATCCGCCCCATGGCCATACCGAGATACCAGTCGGTCTCTTGGATGAACCGGCGGACGAGGGCCCGCTCGCGCGCGTCGTCCGGGAATAATCGCCCCCGGCCGGCAACGGGATAGCGTTCGTCAACGTATTCGAGAATGGCCACGGACTCATAAAGGACGAAACCGTTCTCGACCAGGACGGGTACTTTTTGCCTGGGATTGATCTGGGTAAATTCCTCGGTCTTGAGATCCCCCGCCGAAAACGACAGCATCTTCAGCTCATAGGGGAGTTGTTTGTGTTCGAGGCCAAGCCAAACCCGCCAAGCGGCAGGTGAGCCGGAACCGCAATAAAACATCATGGACATAAGAGCCTCCCGAACGTATTGAGCGCCGGCATCAAGCCGTCACCGATCGTGAACGAGCCCCTCGCGGGTCATTAGGCGATTCTCTGTTAGTATTTAGGAGAGTGCAACTTGGGGAAGCTCTGCAAAAGTTACTGCGCAGCCCATCTGCTTTGTCGCGTGCTCGCTCGTCGCTCGCCTATCTACCTGATATGTCTCGCGACTCGCTCCGCGGCTTCGCGCATCTGGGCTTGCTCGCAATACTTTTGCAGAGCTTTCCTAGGGTCAGAATATTTCTCCTAAAGTGCGAATGAGGGGCAAGCGTGGACTTAAACGACCGGCGGATCCTGGTTACCGGCGCGCTCGGGCAGATCGGTTCGGAGCTCGTTCCCGCGTTGAGAGCGCGCGTGGGCTCCGCCCGGGTGGTGGCCTCGGATATCCGCATGCCGCGTCCGGACTCGCCCCTCAGTGAAGGCCTTTTCGAGCATGTCGACTGCACCGAGCTTCGCCAGATCCAGGACCTCGTGCGCCGTCACGATATCGGCACGATTTATCATCTGGCCGGGGTCCTTTCGGCCGTGGGGGAGGACTGGCCGCACGTCGCGTGGGATGTCAACATGGGCGGTCTCTATCGCATCCTGGAGGTCGCGCGGCAGAACCGCTGTGTGCTTTTCTTCCCGAGCTCCATCGGGGTGTTCGGCCCGACGACACCGCGCGAGCGCACCCCGCAGGATACGATCCAGCGGCCGCAGACGATCTATGGGATCACGAAAGTC
Organism: Gammaproteobacteria bacterium; assembly: GCA_050740435.1. Classification (GTDB taxonomy): domain Bacteria; phylum Pseudomonadota; class Gammaproteobacteria; order JACCXJ01; family JACCXJ01; genus USCg-Taylor. The sequence goes on along the minus strand of JBOIDL010000067.1, from coordinate 15,002 downwards.
GCCGGTGAGCTTTTGTGTGATTACTACGCCCGGCGCTTCGGCATCGATACGCGCGGCCTGCGGCTTCCGGGCATTATTTCCTACGTCGCCCGACCGGGCGGGGGCACCACCGACTATGCGGTGGAGATCTTCCATCACGCCATCCGTTACCGCCGCTACACGTGTTTTCTGCGCGCCGATACGCGTCTCGACATGATGTACATGCCCGATACGCTGCGGGCGATCATCGCGCTGATGGAAACCGATCCGGCGCGTTTGCACCACCGGAATGCCTTCAACATCACCGCCATGAGCATCACGCCCGCGGAACTGGCGCAGGCCATTCGCCACCATGTCCCGGAGTTCGTGATCGACTATAGGATCGATCCCGTGCGCCAGGCCATCGCCGATTCCTGGCCGCGATCGCTCGATGACAGCGCCGCACGGGCGCAATGGGGGTGGGCGCCGGCCTATGACCTCGAGGCGATGACGGCCGACATGCTCGAGCGCCTAAGCGAGCGGCCGCGAAACGCACCCTGAGACTATCGGCTTGCTTATGCCGCTTGACCGCATTAAACACCTGCTTACCCAAGAGATCGCCCAGATCGACGCGAGCGGCGCCGCCAAACGGCGCGAGCAGATCATTACCAAGGTTCTCCGCGCGCACGGCGCCCGTGGCCCGCGTGTCCTAATCGAGGATGAGGGCGAGCGGCCGTTTATCCGCATGAATTCCAATGCTTACCTCGGCATGGCTTTGCGCGAGGAGGTGATCGCGGCCGAGGAGCACGCCGCGCGCGCATACGGCGCCGGGCCTGGGGCTGTACGGTTTATCAGCGGCACCTACGGGCCGCATGTGGAGCTTGAGCGGCGGCTCGCGGCATTTCACGGGCGCGAGGCCGCGCTCGTGTTCAGCTCGGCCTATGCTACGGTCATGGGCGTCCTGCCGGTCTTGGTCACGCCGGACACCGCGATCATCAGCGATGCGCTCAACCACAATTGCATCATCAACGCCGCGCGCCTCGCGCAGCCTAAGGAGAAATACGTCTATGCGCATCTCGATATGGCGGCGCTCGAAGACTGTCTTACACAGGCGGTGGGGTGCGAGAGGGTCCTTGTGGTAACCGATGGGATCTTCAGCATGCGCGGCGATCACGCGCCTCTCGCGGAAATCAAGAAGATTGCCGCGCGCTTCGATGCCCGCTTCACGGAGGGCGTACTCATGATCGTCGATGACTCGCATGGCGTGGGCGCAATCGGGGCTACGGGCCGAGGCACCGAGGAGCACACCGGCTCGGGTCCGGTGGATCTCCTGATCGCGACGCTTGGCAAGGCGTTTGGCGTGAACGGCGGTTACGTGGCCGGTGAGCGCGTGCTCATCGAGTACCTGCGCGAGAAGGCGCCTTTGTATATCTATTCGAACCCGATCACACCCGGCGAGGCGGCCGCGGCCGTGAAGGCCTTGGACATCGTGGATAGCCCGGCGGGCCGGGGCTTGCTGGCAGGGCTGCGGCAATCGACGCTGCGCTTCCGGCAAGCTCTGATAAACCTTGGCTACGAGACCCTCGCCGGGGAGCACCCGGTCGTGCCGCTGCTCTTGCGCGACAGCGCGCGCACCCGGGCGATGGTTCAGTATCTCAAGACCCAGGGGATCTTGGCCACCGGTCTTTCCTACCCCGTGGTGCCGCCGGGCGAGGAGGAGATCCGGTTCCAGATCTCGGCCGCTCACACCGAGGCCGACATCGACGAAGTGCTCGCGGTCCTGGCCGCGTTCCCAGGGCGGGTTTGAAGGCTGGATTTGCGCGTGCCGAGTCGTCTGAGGAAGCTCTGCAAAAGTGTCGCGAGCAAGCCCAGATGCGCGAAGCCGCGGAGCGAGTCGCGAGACATATCAGGTAGATAGGCGAGCGACGCGCGAGCACGCGACAAAGCAGATGGGCTGCGCAGTAACTTCTGCAGAGCTTCCCTGAATAAGGCGCCGTGACCGCTGCACTATCGCTCTATCTGGACCTGGTCCGGTTTGTCGCCGCAACCGTGGTACTGATTTCGCATTTTGCCTACACGCGGATCTCGGGCGGCGAGTATTTGATCTTGCGGCGCTTCGGCGCCGATGCGGTCATCGTGTTCTTCGTCCTCTCTGGCTATGTCATCGCCTACGTTTCCGCGGAACGGGAACGCACGCTCTGCGAGTATGCGATCAACCGCTGCGCCCGGCTGTATTCTGTGGTGTTCCCGGGCTTGATCGCCACCGTGATTCTCGACCAGATGGGGCGCGTCCTCGATCCTGCCCTTTACGCTGGTTGGTGGTATAAGGACAGCGAAGCGCTTTGGCGTTTCCTCGCGAGCCTGCTGTTCGTCAACGAGTTATGGTTTGCATCGATCCGCCCGTTCAGCAACGGCCCGTACTGGTCGCTGGGCTATGAGTTCTGGTACTACGCGCTTTACGGGGCGTGCTATTATTACGGCGGACGCACCCGCGCCGTGCTCGCGGTTCTCATCGCGCTCATCGCCGGCCCGAAGATCCTGATGCTTCTGCCCGCCTGGCTCATCGGGGTATGGACTTACCGCTTCAGTCGCAGTAAGCAGGTCTCCGGGCCTATCGGTTGGGTATTATTCCTCTCACCTATACTGATATACAGTTTTATCAAGGCATCTGAGATTGATATCGCGGCCCGCATGGCAACGATGGCGATCATCGGGCCGGATTTCGTGACTTCAAAGCTTAAGAACTCCGACGAGTTCCTGATGAACCATATCTATGCGGTTCTGGTGGCGCTCAACTTCATCGGCATGCGCGCGATTTCCCATTCCCTGGATCGGATCCCCTCCTGGATCGAACAAGCGATCCGCTATTGGGCGGGTCTCACCTTTTCGATCTATCTATTGCACTATCCCGTGCTGCATTTCTTTGCCGCCCTCTACGGCGGGCAGCGTTCCGAGCCGCTGACTCAAATCTTCATCCTCTCCTCGACGTTCGCGGTGATCGGCCTAATCGGGGGATTCACCGAGCGGAAGAAACACGTCCTGCGTCGCCTACTCGATAGGATTGTCCGAGCATTATCGCCCAAGCTACATCGGCGGCTTGACGATTGGCCTTGACATCGTGGACACGAAAGTAACGCACGCCGGCGGCGACGCCTAAGGCGGTCGTCGCGCAGGTGGCGCCGACTAGATCGCGCAGGGTTTGTTCCGCACACACCGCACCCATGAATCGCTTGCGGCTCGTGCCGAGCAACACGGCGTAACCGCTAGAGGCAAACGCGCCCAGATCGGCGAGCAGGGCGAGATTGTGGACTTTGGTCTTACCGAATCCGATCCCCGGATCGATGATGATGCGCTCGCGCTCGACACCGGCCGCCTCCGCCAGCCGAGCGCGCTCGATGAGAAACGCCCGCACCTCCCCGACCACATCCTGATAGTGAGGATCCGTTTGCATCGTAAGGGCCGTGCCCTGCATGTGCATCAACACCAGCGCAACCTTGCGCTCGGCGGCCAACGCGAACATCCCGGGGTCGTCACGGCCCGCGGATATATCGTTGATGATCGTGGCGCCGGCCTCTAGCGCCTCGGCCGCCACCTCGACGAGCGTCGTATCGATGCTAATCGCCACCCGATCAGGTAAGCCTTGGCGCAATCGCCGGATCACCTCACGGGTGCGCCGGATTTGCTCCGCCGCGGCGACGGGCTCCGCGCCCGGGCGCGTCGATTCGCCGCCGACATCGACAATATCCGCTCCTTCGCCGGCGATGCGGCAAGCATGGCCCACCGCCGAGTCCGGATCGGCGTACGCCCCGCCGTCGGAGAAGCTATCCGGCGTGAGGTTCAAGATCCCCACGATGGCAGGGCCCTGGCGCGGGATCATGCGTGCGGGCCGGATTCGGGGAACTTGCGGATCCTGAGCCGGTATAACACCGGCGACACCGCGATTTCCAAGAGATAAAACAACATGACGATGATCGCCACATCGAGGGCGCTAAGGTCTAAGTAGGAGAGCGCGGCCAAGGCCGGAAGCAAGGCTTCCGGGATCTGGTCGAGACCGGCCACCGGGCTGCTCGACGGGATACCCATGCGCCGTTTGATGAAGCTCGAAAATAAATCACCGAGCATCGCCGCCGCGGCGAACCAGGCGCCGAAGCTGGCCGAGAGGCCCAGCAGCTCAGCCGCCGCGGCGCTCATGAGCAACGAGGCGAGGAGCCCACGCATGGTTTTCGTGCTGCCGAGAATCGGCGCGCCGTCGATGAATGTTTTGCCGCCATCGAGCGGCCGATTAAAGCGCTCGCCGAACAGTCCCCGCGCGATGATTGGCGCCCCGTTGGCCACGCCCAAGAGTATCAAAACCTCTAATATCACCGTCGCCTCGCGCGTTGAGAAAATGCAATTTTACTTCAAACTTGGACCCATACAAATCGGTGCGGCGCGATGCTTCCCGCGGCCCCGCAGGTGATTTTCCCGTAGCCGGCTTGAGGCGTAACGAGGGTTTCATTATCCTGGTAGTCGTGCAAAACATAGCCTAATTCACTCGCGGAGATCTATTATGGAATCGAAGTCACGTTCAACCGACCGTATGACCCTCGGCAAGCTCTTCTGGGGAATATTGATAATCACGGGGGTCGGGGCGGTAGCCATAATGATGCAGTCTAGCGGACGGCAACAGGCCACCGACGCCTTCATGCTGACGACCAAGCACCTGAAGGAGAACGCCGCGGCGGAGTGTCCCGTCGCCGCGAGACAGTTCCTCAAACCGGACCTCGGTACCGCGGATTACATGACCAGCGACGGCACTACGAGCGTGACCTTGCAATGGAAAGGCCCGCGTGGGGGCGAATTCAGTAGCGTCGATTGCACTTATATCCTGGATCGGGGCATCGTAAGCCTGGTGATTGACGGTAAGACAGTCATCTCCAAATAGGCCCGTGCGGCGTCCCGCCGGTAGCGCGAGCGGCGCCGCCTAGGTCGAGTCAACGCGGCCCAGGTAGCCCGTTACCTCGCCGCTCGGGCGGCGGGGTACCAGCGAATGCAACAAGAAAACCAGTTTTCGCTCCTGCGCGAGCGGCGTTTCGTTCCGTTCTTCTGGACCCAGTTCCTGGGCGCCTTCAATGACAACGTCTATAAGAACGCTCTCGTCATCATGTTCGCCTTTCAGGTAACTTCGCTCAGCGCTCGAGATGCCAACGCGCTCATCAATCTGAGCGCCGCCATTTTCATCCTGCCCTTCTTCTTGTTTTCGGCGACCAGCGGGCAGATCGCCGACAAATACGAAAAATCCCGCCTCATTCGCTATACGGTTTTGCTCGAGGTTGGCCTCATGATCCTGGGTTCGGCCGGATTCTACCTCGGGAGCTTGGGCTTGCTGATGTTCACCTTGTTCCTAGGCGGGGTTCAATCGGCGCTTTTCGGCCCGGTAAAGTATGCCTATTTGCCTCAGCACTTGAAATCCGAAGAGCTTGTGGGCGGTAACGGCTTAGTGGAGATGGGCACCTTCGTCGCGATCCTGCTCGGCACCGTGCTCGGCGGGATACTCATCGCCGTGGCGAACTGGGGCAAGGCCCTGGTATCGATCGCCACCGTGAGTACCGCCCTTCTAGCCTATGCGGTCAGCCGCCGCATCCCGGTGACACCCGCGCCCGATCCGCAGCTCGCCATCCGCTGGAACCCGGTAACGGCCACCCGCGATAATCTGCGCTTCGCGCGCCACAATCGAACCGTGTTTTTATCTATCCTCGGGATCTCCTGGTTTTGGTTTTATGGGGCTACGTTTCTGTCGCAGTTCCCGAATTTTGCCAAAGAGGTCCTCGGCGGAGATGAGTCTGTCGTCACACTGCTGCTCGCGCTTTTTTCGATCGGGATCGGGACCGGTTCCTTGCTCTGCGAGCGCATGTCCGGACGCGGCCTCGAGCTGGGTCTCGTACCGCTCGGCTCCATCGGGCTCACGCTATTCGCCATCGATCTCTATTTCGCCTCCCGAGGTTTCGCGCAGCCATCCACGCTCCAGTGGACGGCGTTTATCGTGCGCCCCGAGGCTTGGCGCGTGGTGCTTGACCTGGTTCTGATCGGCGTCTTCGGGGGCTTTTACACCGTGCCTTTGTATGCGCTTATTCAAGCGCGCAGCGATCCCACCCACCGTTCCCGCATCATCGCCGCCAACAACATCCTCAACGCGCTCTTCATGGTGATCTCGGCCGGATTCGCCATCGGACTCGGCCAGGCCGGTTTCACGATCGCGCAGGTCCTACTGCTTACCGGGATCGTTAACGCCTTCGTCGCGCTTTACATCTACACCTTGGTCCCGGAATTTCTCCTGCGCTTTATCGTCTGGGGGCTCGTTCACTCCGTGTTTCCCGTCAGGAAAACAGGATTGGAGCACATTCCTCAAACCGGAGCCGCGCTGCTGCGCTGCGAATCCGGCGGGATCGTGGACGCGCTTATCATTGCCGCCGCCGTGCGCCGCCCGATCCGATTTGTGGTCGCGGAGCACTGGCTGCGCGCGCCGGTAATAGGCTTTCTGCTGCGAAGCGGCGGTGCCATCGCCCTGCCCGCGGACCCTGCGGAAACGCGGTTCGAGCAGGAGATAGCCGCGGCGCTCGCGGGCGGCGATCTGCTCTGCGTTTTCACCACTCCACAGGCTTCCGATCTTGTCCGCCCACTCGCAGAAATCCCCGTCATCGCGCTGAAGCTCCGAGACCGCTCCGGGATCCAACCCCGACCGCGGGGTTGGCGGGCGCTCTTTCATACCATCGAGCTTTCAGCGTCACCGCACACTAGGATTTATAAACAAGCGAATGATAAAGTGAGTGACAAAGTATAGGCCGGATACTAAGGATGCAAAGCAACCTCGCTTTTTACGAAACCCGTGTTATTGGTGCCTTGCTGGAAAAGGAAATCACGACCCCCGACCAATATCCGCTCTCGCTTAATGCACTTACCAACGCCTGTAACCAGAAAAGCAACCGCGATCCGGTGCTTAACCTCGATGAGGCAACGGTACAACAAACGCTCGACGGGCTCATCAAGAAGCACTTGGTAAGTGAGAAAACAGGGTTCGGGAGCCGGGTTACGAAATACCAACATCGCTTCTGTAATACCGCATTCGGTGCTTTAAGATTGTCAGAACAGGAGCTTGCCATCATTGCCGAGTTGCTGCTGCGCGGCCCGCAGACGCCCGGTGAACTGCGCACGCGTGCGGGGCGGCTCGGCAAGTTCAATGATGTGCAAGAGGTTGAGGCCGCCCTTAGAACCTTGATCGAGCGGGAGGATGGGCCTTTCGTTGTGCAGCTTGCGCGCGAAGCCGGGCGAAGAGAATCTCGTTACGCCCACCTATTGAGTGGGGAGGTGCAAGCAGCGGAGAGCGCTGCCGGCCCGGATATGGAAGTCAGCCTCACGCGTACGGACCACGACCGTCTGTTGGACATCGAGCAGCAGATCGCCGCGTTGCGGCAAGAGATCAGTGAGATCAGGTCCCTGCTTGAGCAGCGGACATGATCTTGGCTAGTTAGGGATACCAATTTGGCCATCGGCCCGGTAACGCGACACACGGAAACTGCTCCGTACAAGCGGCTGACTCCCGATTGCATGCTCGATGCGTTGACTAGCGTGGGCTTGCGGAGTGATGGACGCCTGCTGGCGCTCAATAGCTACGAAAACCGCGTCTATCAGGTTGGCATGGAAGAGGGGCTGCCCGTCGTGGTGAAATTTTACCGTCCTGGGCGTTGGAGCGATGCGGCGATCCTTGAAGAACACGCCTTCGTGCAGGAACTAGTCGAGCGCGAGATCCCGGTGGTGGCGCCGTTGGCGATCAAAGCTTCCGGCGCGGGTGCGCATCCCGTAACCACATTGCACACCTTCGGCGAATTCCGATTTACGCTTTATCCTCGCCAAGGCGGCCGTTCACCGGAGCTCGATGATCGCGACACCCTGGCCTGGATGGGGCGCTTCATCGGCCGAATTCACGCGGTCGGCACGTTACGGCCGTTCGTCGCACGACCGGCATTGAACATCGTCAGCTTTGGTGACGAGCCGAGCGAGTTCCTGCTCGCGCGCGACTTTATCCCGGCGGATCTCGCGGGCGCCTACCGGACCGTGGTCGCTCAAGCGCTAGACGGTGTGCGGCATTGCTTTAAGCGCGCGGGCGAAATCAGAGCACTGCGGCTACATGGTGACTGTTACGCCGGTAACGTGCTTTGGACCGAGGGTGGGCCGCATTTCGTCGATTTCGACGATAGTCGCATGGGCCCCGCGATGCAGGATCTGTGGATGTTACTCTCCGGAGAGCCGCTTGCGATGGCGCGGCAGCTGAGCGACGTGCTGAGCGGCTATGAGGATTTCTTCGAGTTTGATCGCCGCGAGCTGCATCTCCTGGAGGCGTTGCGCACCTTGCGTTTGATCCATTACTCCGCGTGGATCGCCCGGCGTTGGGAAGACCCGGCCTTTCCTGCCGCATTTCCATGGTTCAATACCCAGCGTTACTGGCAGGATCGCATCCTCGAGTTGCGCGAACAAATCGCTGCCATGAACGAGCAACCCATCGCGTTATCGAACTGAAATGGAAAAAGACTCGCGAATGCGTCCGACGCGCATCGTGTCGCTCTTACCCGCTGCTACCGAGATCGTGGGCGCCCTGGGCTTGATGGATTCCCTCGTCGGGGTATCGCACGAGTGTGACTATCCGGCGGCGGCGAACGAGAAGCCACGGGTGACGCATTGTGCGATCCACCAGGCGGGCTTGCCGAGCGCTGAAGTAGACCGCTGGGTACGCGAGACGCTTGCGGCGACAGGTTCTCTCTATACACTGGACGAGGCGCTGCTACGCGGGTTGCGCCCGGAGGTTATCGTGACCCAACGCCTCTGTGATGTCTGTGCGGTTGGGTATGGTTCGGTCGCAGGGTTCGCCCGGTCACTGCCCGAGCCACCGCAGGTGGTAAACTTGGAGCCCGCCGGTCTTGCGGATGTCTTGGAGGATATCCGCAAGGTAGCCGCGGCGCTCGGGGTGGCCGAGTGCGGTGAGGCTGTGGTGAGCGCGCTTAAAAACCGGATAGAACAAGTACGTGCTCGTGCTATGAAAACAAGCGATCGCCTCCGCTGTTTCCTGATGGAGTGGATCGACCCGCCATTCTGCAGCGGCCATTGGGGACCGGAGATCGTGGAGATCGCCGGGGGCGAGGAGATCCTGGGTAAAAAGGGGGAAGCCTCAAGACGCATTCTCTGGGAGAGTGCGCGCGAAGCGCAGCCCGAAGTCCTGGTAATCGCATGCTGTGGCTGCACCGTGCCACGCACTTTAGATGATTTGCCTCGCTTGCAGCGCGCAGCCGGGTGGGAAGGGTTACCCGCGGTTCGAAGCGGCCGGGTCTATGTCGTCGATGGGTCCGCTTATTTCAGCCGGCCCGGTCCGCGTATCGTCGACTCCTTGGAAATCCTGGCGGCCTGCCTTCATCCGGCTCAGTTTCCCGAGGCGCGTGCCAGATACCCAGACGCGGTGGTACGCATCACCGCGGGTGGGCAGGTGGCGGCCTGGTGATGGCGCGCACGAGGCGCTGGTCGCTTAGAGTAGTGCCTCGTAAATAACTGGTAGCGTTTGCCCCGTCATTCCGGGCGAAGGTGCGAAGCGCCGGAGACCCGGAATCCACAATAGACGCTGAAGGGAAAAAGGGACCACGCTCGATTAACACTGTGGACAATAGCCTACTTGTTTTTACCACCTCAATAATACTCAGAGTATCGATATGAAATTCAGCGTTACGATAAACCGCGACGAAGATGGTATTTGGATCGTCGAATGTCCGGCCATTCCGGGCTGTGTGAGCCGGGGCAGACCAAGGATGAGGCGCTAAAAAACATCCTGGATGCGATTTACCAGCGTCTCCAGGTGCGTGCGGAGCGCGGTTTGCCCTTGACTATCGAGACCCGACAAGTTGAGGTAGCCGCCTAGTGGCGTCTTCGCTTCCCGTTCTCAGCGGACGCGAGGTTGTCCGAGTATTCGAGTCGCTGGGATGGCAGGTTGCGCGGCAGAGCGGGAGCCACATCGTCATGGTCAAAGAGGGAGAAATAGCCACTTTGTCGGTTCGGTCCAAGAAGACAGCGTGGGGTTCCAAACGGAGGGAGGGCAACGAACCCTCACGAGCACTGTCGATTGAGTTTGCCGCGCATCCAATCACCGGCACGGGCTCCATGACGGCGCATAATCGGGTACGTCCCTGGTGTCCTGGTCTGTCGCCTATTGTCCCCAGACCAGCAGCTCCTGCTCGGCGGTGATTCGCGGGGCGGTTGCGCAGGCAGGGCGAGGTTGAGTCGTTCCGGCTGGCCAGCTCGTGCACTGACGCGATCGAGCCCGTTTGTAGTGTAGACCTTTCGGTCCGACAGTCGGATCTATGCGCCTTCCAGGCGGGCAATACCTCTCCGGTTGAGAAAGTTGGGCTAGGGACCCTCAATAGCTGTCCGACAGACTACGCAGGAACTCGAAACGCTTCAGATCATATGGAAATACTTGATTTGCCTCGCTGGCGATTCTGGTCACCTGCTGCTGAAGGTCCCTCCGCGCTTTCCTCCGCGCTTTAGGATTGGTCTCGGTCCACCAGCCCGCTGCTAAATATACGCAATTGACCAAGTACGTAAGAGCGATCCTAGGTTTTTCTTCCGAGTTAATATTATTTTCCAAGCGCCTAAAGGCCTCCCGGAAATGCCCTGGCTCGATCGGTTCCCGTTGCTTGCCCGAACGCAATAGCAATGTCATAAACAAATTTATTAGCAGATTTCGCTCGACGTTACGCAGAAACCATCGATCCTCATGGTCGTCACCAAGTCCATCCAATCGCCTTTGGACTTCAATTTGCAGTTTGGACATCTCGTCTTGCAATTCAGACAGCGCCGGCGCCATCTCGGCCGATATCTCCGAATCCTCAAAGACATGGAATAAGCGGTAAGTCAGTCGCAATGCAAGTTCTTCTGCGTCAAAGCGGATTCCCAATCGAGATAGCTCGCGCCTTTTTTCCGATTCCGTTGCAAGACAAGCCCGTGCGTCGTCGAGCATTTTCTTGACGTGTCCCAGATCCGAAACGTTCCGCGCGGAAGTGCGCCTTGCGACGGCTTGAAGGTAGTAAGCCTCCCGGCCCGTTATGTACGGTTGGCTCTTTTTCTTCGCGATGTAAATGGCACGACCTGCAAGAATTCTGGTAACGAGCCATTGCCCTTGGGCTGCAAATAGCAACGCATGAGCCAGGTAATAGGTATATCCGGAGTTGTCCTCTTTCAACAGTAAATCAATACCTTCTTCGTACGACCCCGTGAGTTCAATTGGGCTCTGCATCGTCTCCACGAATTGCCGAGATTTTGGAAAACTATCAAAGGTTACGGGAGGTACGTTGCGTGGCCGAACAGCAGTGTGGCTTTCCTCCTGATTGATAAAGAGACTTCCGACGACTGATTGAGTTGCAATTTTGAAGCAGTCCTCCCATGTCTCGCGTATCCGCCGTTCCAATTCGTCGTGTAAACTTACAATTAATGAGGTATAGAGTTGCGTTGCGCGGCGGACCTTGGAATCGAATATGTCAGTGATGTGTTTCGGTGGCCCGTACCGTATCGCCAGTTCTCGGGTATACCCCTCCCAACGCCTTCGGATATCTTCCGGGTAGTCTCGGCGCACACTAAGGATGCGCTCGGCAACACTTCTGAATCTCTGTCTATCGTCGCCCGTGGCTGTGTCCGAATCCTTCCAATCGCTTTCGCCATCCATCCGGGCATCGGCAAGCAATGTCTCAAGCCATTGCAGAAACTGCGTGCCTAGCGGACCTTCTTTTTTCGCATCGCTCTCCGGCGATAGGACACCAGCTTCGGCGAGATAGCAACGCGGGTGACGCAGGTATAAGTCGGCAAAGTTGGATTCCATTCCGGCGGGAACGTAGCCGCGTGCAGCTTGCTCCAACGATACATCGCCGGTAATCAACACCACGCGATGCTTCTTATCCAATCGCTGATTAATCCATTCGAGTCGTGCCAAAGCATGGGCATCGTCGTAGATCCGAACATTGCTCCTCCTGTCCGCCTTGGTCCGGCGCAGACGATCGAACCACGCCTCCCGATATTCTCTCAGATTCACCTTATCCGCAAACGTTTGCGGCGGCGCCAGTGCATCCACAAACGTGCGGTCATCAATTCGCTTCTTCTCGATTGCGTAATCGATCGGCATAATCCCCGAATCCCGCAGCACCCGAGCGAAGTTACGGAGTTCGGCAGATGGGCCTTTCTCGCCCGTGATAAGCGAAGACAACATTGGAAAGCTCTCTTCTAGCTTGACGAGTGACTCAGATCGATCCCAGCTCGTGGCAAGATCTTCCAGAAGCCTTTGGAGGTTCTGGCCAACGATCTGCGCAACCGCTTCATGCTGCTCGCGCTCGGCATTGCGGGCTAGTGCGGCGAACATCCTCCTTAGTTCCTGCTCTATTGGCGGCAGAATCAATAGAGGTGCGTTCTTGTTACTAAAAAAAATATGTTCCGCGAGTGCACGTCCTAGTGGTACAGACACCTTAGGATCATCATTTGGAAATATTTGCGCGTAGCCGTGCTCCGTATCAGTGCCTATTGCCCGTGCCCACGGTCGGCGATACAGCACTACTACGTCCGAGTCGACGGCGTGCAGGAGTTTCCCTTCATCTGCCACAAATCGTTTGTCTTCCTGCCAGGGCCGCATCAGGCGGCGTTGACGAGCCGCGGCCTGAAGAATCGCAACAAGCATTTCTGCCACGTCTGAGCTGCTCACGAATTTACGCAGCCTTCTTGAACCATTCGGGGACGGAATGGCGCTTGAGAATCCGACTCTCTATCGGCTCCAACGTCAGCAATCTATTTTCTCGAAGCGCTTCTATCAAGTCCATGAAGTCGCCAGTATCGTACCGAAGGGATTCGCTCACCGTTCCGTTCCCGCGCCGTTTGAACGACAACTTGCCTTCCTCTTCCTCCAATATGGCCACCAGAGGTGCTCTGTTGCCTCCGGTTAACCCGATTAGCAACCAAGTATCGAGCGCGGCATGCTCGTTCAAAGGATCGAAATACTTTAATTGCAGAAGGGGCGCCACGATCTGGTTGAGACTCATAGTATGTAGAACAGATTGTGCAAGGTGCTTCTGGTCGGCGGCGGAGGTCGTGAATTCGTTAAACATGACGGACAACGAGGCGCGTAGGCGCCTCAGGTGGTCCACCAAATCATCTGGAGCGGCTCGACATAGAGCCACGAGAGCAACTCCAGCGTAGGCAGGGTCGAAGTAGTTCCTTGAGCCTATTAATGAATGCAAGCAAGCAACCACTTCGGGTCGCGGGGCGGCGAGCTGCGCCACCGTAAGCATGGTCTGAGCGAATAGACTTTCTCCCTCTCGATTCCGGGTAAGCCCGAAGAATCCATTACCTACGCGGCGCGGCAGCACATGTAGTACTTCTGGGACGGGAAGTTCTCCCGCCAGAATCAACAGGTGCTCGAATAACGGAACGAAGCGTTCCTGAGGTTCCAATGAGGCTAGGACGTTCGCCACAGCCTGCCGGAAGGCGCCTCGCTCCCCAGCTTTCATTTCGCTGTAAGCATCGCGAAGCCCAAGAGCGAGAAACTCTTGCCGGACAATGTATCTCTCTGCTTTCGGGAAAGCCCACGCACCTGCATCCTCGAAACAATACTTCTCGAGACCAATCCGAAGCCACCGCTCGAATTTTGCAGTCGTATATCCTTCAAACATTAGATGATCTCCAACCACTACGTAATAACCGTTTCTACGACATTGCCGTCCTCATGGCAATGACAACACTCGTTTCATGCGGACCCGAATGTCAGCCACTCCGCCATGTTGTCTATGCAATCGCGTAGCGAAGGCCTGATCGTTATCAGATGGATCACCGCCGCGTTCAATTGTGACCCTACCGAGTGGTTGCACAAATATTCGTTGACCGATTGTCGCACTCTGAATGGGCTCGACGACGCGCTCGACCAAACCGTCGATACTGCGCTTGCTGTTAGCAAGCCTTTCCAGGTCCGCAGTGGTACCCCACGTCGAACGGGACCGATTTGCCACTGTGTCGGCTCGCGCCTTGAAGCGCCTGTGACTCGCTGCATCAGCGAATATCGGGCGCGCATACCGGGATGATTTGATAGCTGCCGCTGGTATACGACGAACCGCGAGTACACCGTCTTCCGTTCTCATATGGATCAAACCAAGACGATCCCGTGCTTGGTCGGCGGTGACCGAATCGGCTAGTCGTTCAGCCAACGTGACCCAAAGGACACCAAGTGGTTTGCCTATGACACAGTTGGGGCGCAGATGGACCAACCGTCCGCCCTTGCTCACGAAGTACTCAACTTCGTCGTCTGAGACTTCAGGTGAAAAGGGCACATGTGTCTGGGCTGCAAATGTTCGCCGATCGCTTTCACGCACCTGATACTTCAGAAACATTCGCAAGATAGTCACATTTGCGCAGCCACTTGAAACTACCCGACCCGGATTGCGCGTACAAGCGAGCCTAAAGTCTGGTTTGATGTCCGCGCTCCTGAAATCCGGTGGCTTATTCTCGAATAGTAAGAGATCGAGGTTTCCGAGCAGTTCTTTTTCATCGGTGTGGCCGATCGTTCCCGCGGGGAACCGCCAGTCATGGAATGCAGACCACCAATCAAAGATAACCCGTACGAACTGTTCGTCGTAAAGGTTATCGTTCAGACCGTCGAGGACGTTAGCCAAGACGACTTGTCCTTGGGGGCTGGCAAGCAGTCGTTCTAGAAAATCCATTATCACAAATATGCCACCGTTTTTTTATATGCACCATCGCATTACATTGGTGTTCGGCAAAGACAAGGCAAGTTCGCGAAAAAACAGTTGGTGCGGGCGACGTTCTCAGTGAACGGTCCATGCCGGAAATTCTACTGGAGAGTATACAAGCCCCTAGTATAACGATTCTATAAAACATTTACTTGTATGGGTTGCGGTGCCATCATGGCCTTCCAGGCATATTCATGGTCTGGAGGGTGGCGATGGCGGGAAAGACGAGGCGACCGGCGCTGGTGATTT
>JBOIDL010000066.1:0-18521 GCA_050740435.1 Gammaproteobacteria bacterium | reverse complement strand
GCTGTCTCGCCCCGCCCCTTTCCCAGCGGTTCTCGACGATTTGCAGATATGTCCTCGGCCCCGATTTCTTGATGCGGAAGAACATGGCCACCCTTTATTCAGGTCACCAGGATTCTCACACATCAAACCCATAATATCAATAGCTATAAAGACTATACGTGGCACCATGTTTTAGCGCCATCTTAAAAACAGCCACTGAATTTATTGAAGTTTTTACCTACCCCAGCCTCTCAACTGTCGAAGATGGGTCAAAGTCGGTTGGATTGTCGAATGTTAATTCTGGCGTTGACATAAACTGGGTCGATTCTTGCCGCTAAAGGAATGATGGTGGGTGGTTTTCCGTATCCCATATCAGGGATTTCATTTGATTAGTCATATCGGACCTCTAAGCAAGAACTTGACGACCAGCGGTTTCTTCCGTGCCATTTCTGCGGATAACTCGCTAACAGTTAAGCTCCTGATTTGAGCTTTCACGGCACATCCTTATTGGGAAACATCCCCGCATACGCGGGGCAGACCAGCCCGTGACAGGGCGGAACGCCGAAGGTGGTTCCGCTGAATGCAAAGATTAACTGCGTTCGCCGACGTTTTGCTCTCCCTCGGCACATCCTGCCCAATCGATCCCGCGTAGCAAGGGTGACGGGTGAATGCCTCCGACGAACCGCGTGGCTTTGTGCAATCCATCGGCGTTATGGGGTGTTTGAACGCTGTTTTGTCGGAACCCGAAAAGACGGTTCCGACCTACCACACTTCTTCGCGAGTTCGAGCAATGACGGCTCACGTTGGTTCCCGGCGAGCCTGTGCTCGTGCGGGAATTGCGATCGCATGCCCCTGACGCACGAATTCCACATGTGTATCGAGCGCGCCTTAAGGGACCACAATATTTCCATCCCCTATCCCCAGCGCGACGTGCTTGTCTGGTTCATGGGCGCCAATGAGGCTCACGCGGTAAAACTGCAAACGGCGCCCTCAAGAGCCGCCGCGTGTGACAAGCTCCTGAGAGCCTGACCTGCGTGCTAATAGAACCTGCGTTGCTCCCAGTCGAGGGAAGTCTTGACGATAAACTCCAGGTCATCGTAGCGCGGGTGCCACGCCAAGAGAGACCGGATCCGATCGGCGCCGGCCACGAGCACCGGCGGATCGCCCGCGCGCCTGGGCTCCTCCCGCACGTTGAGACGCTGTCCGTGGATCTTCTCGATGGCGCGAATGACCTCCCGCACGCTGTAGCCGTGTCCGTAACCGCAGTTTAGGACCACCGCCTCGCCGCCACGCTCAAGGTAATCGAGCGCCCCGAGGTGGGCGCAAGCGAGGTCGTCCACGTGGATGTAATCCCGAATGCCGGTTCCGTCCGGGGTCGGGTAGTCGCTTCCAAAAATAGAGAGCGCGGTGCGCTTACCGAGCGCGACCTCGGCGGCGACTTTGATCAATAAGGTCGCCTCGCGCGTCGACTGCCCGATGCGGCCCTCCGGATCCGAGCCCGCGACATTAAAATAGCGCAGGATCACGTAGCGCAGCCGGGAGGCCGCCGCAAGATCGCGCAGCATCCATTCACTCACGAGTTTCGATGTCCCATAAGGGTTAATCGGGCAGGTTGGGCTGTCTTCGCACGCCAGCGGTGTCGTGGGAATGCCATAGACCGCGGCGGTGGAAGAGAATACGAAATGCCTTACACCCGCATGCGCGCAAGCCTCCAATAAAGCGCGCGTCTTACAGGTGTTGTTGCCGTAGTATTTCAGGGGATCACGTACCGATTCGGGCACGACGGTATGGGCGGCGAAATGCATGACGGTGTCGATGCCGTGTTCCCGGAGGACGCGATCCATTAGGCTGCGATCGCCGACATCGGCGGCGATAAAGGTCCCGTGCACAACGGCCTTCTCGAACCCGGTGGACAGATTGTCCACGACGACGACCGCCCGCCCGCCCTCCCCGAGTTGGCGCGCGACGTGACTGCCGATGTAACCGGCCCCGCCCGTCACAAGCACCGGATTCATGGCTGCTTTGGTGAACCGGCGCCGGCGGCTTTCACGCTGTTTCCAGGGCTACCACCCGCGGCTTCAAGCCCGCGGCCGATGGCCCCAGACAACGGCACGTCCTTGAACGAGCGCGTATCTTCGACGAGCGCGCTCACTGGAATAAAACGCTGCCACGCGAACCAGCCGATCGCCGCGAGGGCGAGACAAAAGGTCAGCGCCATCGCCAGCACGGCGGCCCCCGGTTTGGCGACAAACTCGGTGTCCCGCGCCGCCCTGCGCACGTGTCTGGTTCTCACTTTGATCTCGCCTCCGGCGTAGGCTGCGAGCAAGGACTTATCGGCGAGAATATTGATCCTGCGCAGCAGCCCCTTGGAATAGCGCGTAAGGCTTCGAGTCGCAGCGCGGGTGAAGATCCCCATTCCCTTGTAGCCGCTCGCGCGCAAACGGCTGCTTAGATATTCCCGCACCTCGGCAATCGAAAACGGATGCAAATAAAAGCTGTAGGTGATGCGCTCTTTCAGTTGCCGGATGCGCGGGTTCATTAAGGATTCATCCAGCTCCGGCTGTCCGAACAAGACGATTTGCAACAACTTCTCATCCTGTGTCTCCAAGTTGCTTAACAGGCGGATCTCTTCCAGGGTTTCGAGCGGCATGCTCTGGGCTTCTTCGACGAACGCGACGATGCGCCTATTCTCCGCGTGTTTCCTTACCAAGTATTCTTGCAGCGCGTGCATCACCTTGAGCCGATCCTCGCCCCCCGCGACCGGCAGATGTAGTTCCAACGCGATGGCATGCAGAATGTTGTCCGGAGAGAGGCTGGGATTTACTAAATACACGATCTCGGCGTTTTCTGGCAACTCACGCTCCAGCATGCGGCAGAGCATGGTCTTGCCGCTTCCGACCTCCCCTACGACCTTGACCATGCCCTCGCCATTTGCGATTGCGTAGACCAAGGCCTCCAGCACTGCCCCGCGATTGCCGCCCGGAAAGAACAAGCGCGTGTCGGGCGTGATCTTGAAGGGCGCTTGGCGCAAGCCGAAATAGGAATAATACATCAGCGTGGTAGGTGCTTGAACCGTTCGATCCTGCTATACAGGGTCGTACGATTGATGCCCAACAGGCGCGCTGCGTGGCTCAGGTTCCCATGGCTGAGCTTGAGCGCCGCATCGATGTAGCGCCGCTCCCAACGTTCCATGATTTCATCGAGGCAAAATCCGGGCGTTCGCAGTTGCCGCTCGGGCGCGCTGTCGAAGTCGGTCTGTCCCGTCCCCGGCGCCAGCGCCATATCGGCTTCGAGCTCTCCCGCCAGCGCCGCGGCCGAGACCTCCTTGCCCGGATATTTCGCACCGAGGCGAATAACGATATTGCGCAGTTCGCGTACGTTACCGGGGAAAGCATAAGCCAGCAGCTCTTGTCTTGCCGCCTCGTGTAAGGTGAACGGAGCTACCGATGCCGCGTACAAACGCTGAAAATGCTCCAGCAGCAGCAAGCAGTCGTCGCCACGCTCACGCAAGGGAGGCACCTGAATCGCCAGCACGCTCAAGCGGTAATACAGGTCGTGGCGAAACGAACCGCGCCTGACGGCAGCGCGTAGATCGAGATTCGTCGCCACGATGACTCTTGCTTGGGAGCGCCGCGGCTGGGTCTCGCCCAGCCGGTAGTACTCGCCGTTTTCGAGCACCCGCAGCAGTTTAATCTGCAACGCCGGCGGCAGCTCGCCGACCTCGTCCAGGATCAAGCTGCCGCCGCCCGCCTCCTCCAACACACCGCTCTTGGTCGCGCTCGCTCCGGTGAACGCGCCTTTGATCTGTCCGAATAACTGCGCCTCCAGAAGCTCCGGCGTGAAGGCCGCGCAGTTAATCGTGACCAAGGGAAAGCGAGCACGCCGGCTTTCATAATGTAAGCGGTTCGCGACCAGTTCCTTGCCGACACCCGACTCGCCCTCGATGAGCACGGCGAAGGGGGCATCGGCGAACTGGCGGATCTGCTCTCGGAGGGCGTCGATGGCGGGACTATGACCGAGCATTTCCACCAGGCCTTCGCGTGGCGCCGCCGCTTGCTCGACCTCCCGGATCATCGCATGATGAGTCAAACGCGCTTGCAGCAACGCGGGATCCGCGGGTTTCGGAATGAAATCCACGGCGCCCAAGGTGAGCGCATGCTGAATATTGGCGCGCGTATTCTGCCCCGAGAGCACCAGCACGCGCGCGCTGGGATCGACCGCCAGCAGCTCGCCGATCAAGGCAAAGCCTTCCTCCGGACTATGCGGTGTCGGCGGCAGTCCGAGATCCACCAAGGCCAACGGTATTGGATTGCCCAATTTCCGCAACAAGGCCTTGGCTTCCGGCCGCGTGGCGGCGGTATGGACTTCGTAATCGTCCTCCAAAACCAGCGCCAGCGATTCCACGATCAACGCATCGTCATCGACCAGCAGCAGCGGGATCTTGGGAGGCCGTGTGGGAAGCCGCGCGGACAAAGGTGGCGATGGTCTGCTAGCCGGCTGAGAGCGCGGGTTTCACCGCGGGTCTTTCGCGGCGCAGTCCGAGGTTAGCCCAGATCGCCTCGGACGCCTCGGCTTGATTCATGGTGTAAAAATGCAGCCCGGGCGCCCCCTTGTCCAAGAGCTGACGGCACAGATCGGTGGTCACATCGATGCCGAAATTGCGAATCGAGACGCGGTCATCCCCAAAATCCTTTAAGCGCCGCAAGATCCAACGCGGGATCTCGGCGCCACAGGCGTCCGAGAAGCGCACCAACTGCGTGCAGTTGATGATGGGCATGACACCGGGAACGATCGGGATCTGGACGCCGAGCGCCCCGCAGCTCTCCACGAACCGCCAATAGGCATCCAGGTTATAAAAATATTGCGTGATGGCGCGGTCGGCCCCGGCCTCCGCCTTACGCTTGAAGTTCCTGAGATCCATGTCCGCGCTCGGTGCCTGCGGGTGAAACTCCGGATAGGCGGCGACTTCCACGAAAAAATAGTCGCCGCTCTCCGCGCGGATGAACTCCACCAACTCGTTAGCGTAACGCAGCTCACCGTGGCCCGCGGCGCCCGAGGGCAGGTCGCCGCGCAATGCTACGATATGATTGATGCCGGCGCTCCTGTAGGTGCTCAAGATCTCACGCAGGCTGCTGACGGGACTCCCGATACACGATATATGCGGAGCGGCCGCGATCCCGGTCGCCGCGTGGATCTCTTGTACGGTCTCGAAGGTCAGCTCGCGCGTGCTGCCTCCCGCCCCGAAGGTAACCGAGAAATAATCCGGCTTGAGGCGCGCTAGCCGATCCCGCGTGACCTGAAGTTTGCCGATCGCCTCCGGGGTTCGCGGCGGGAAAAACTCGAAGCTGAAGCTATGGCTGTTTGGAGTTCCCATGGCGCTTCTACCACGGCGGGCATTAATAGCGATAATATTCCGGTTTGTAAGGCCCTTCAATCGAGACACCGATATACTCCGCCTGCTCCTGCGTGAGCACCGTGAGATCCGCACCGACTTTTCCGAGGTGCAGGCGCGCCACCTTTTCATCCAGGTGCTGGGGCAGTGTATAGACGCGGTTCTGATAGCTCTTAAAGTTGTTCCAGAGCTCGATCTGCGCCAGCACTTGGTTGCTAAACGACGCTGACATGACGAAGCTCGGATGGCCCGCGGCGCAACCCAGATTGACTAAGCGGCCCTCGGCCAGAAGGATGATGCGCTTGCCATCGGGAAACAGGATCTGATCCACCTGCGGTTTGACGTTTTCCCAACGGTATTGACGCAAGGAGGCGACGTCGATCTCGGAGTCGAAATGGCCGATATTGCACACGATGCTGCGGTCTTTCATGGACCGCATGTGATCGTGGGAGATCACTCGAACGTTGCCCGTGGCAGTGACAAAGATGTCCCCGCGCGCCGCGACATCATTCATGCGCACCACCCGATAGCCCTCCATCGCCGCCTGCAGCGCGCAGATGGGATCGATCTCCGCTATCCAGACGGTCGCGCCGAGACCCTTCAAGGCCTGGGCACAGCCTTTTCCGACATCGCCATAGCCAATCACCACGGCGATCTTGCCAGCAATCATCACTCCCGTGGCCCGCTTTAGACCATCCATCAAGGATTCCCGGCAACCGTAGAGGTTGTCGAACTTGGATTTCGTGACCGAATCATTGACATTAAACGCCGGCACCTTCAGCGCGCCCGTCTGTGTCATTTCATACAAGCGCCGTACGCCGGTCGTCGTTTCTTCCGACAAACCACGCACTCCTTGGAGCATCTCCGGATAGCGCTCATGCATCACTTGGGTCAGATCTCCGCCATCGTCGAGCAGCATATTCGGGCGCCAGCCGTCGGGGCCGAAGATACTCTGATCGATACACCACCAGAACTCCTGTTCCGTCTCTCCTTTCCACGCGAAGACAGCAATACCCGCGGCCGCCACGGCGGCTGCGGCATGATCTTGGGTCGAGAAGATGTTACAGGATGACCACCGCACCTCGGCGCCCAACTGGATCAAGGTCTCGATTAACACCGCCGTCTGCACGGTCATGTGCAGACAGCCCGCGATGCGTGCCCCCGCCAACGGCTTTTTACCCTGGTATTCTTCCCGCAAGGCCATCAGGCCCGGCATTTCGCCTTCGGCGATGCTGATCTCCTTGCGCCCCCATTCGGCGAGCTTGAGATCCGCTACCTTGTAATCGGGCGTAATATTTTCCAGCGGTTGCGTGCTCATCAATCGACTCCTAATTTGTAAGCTTAAAAAACTAACTCGCCCGGACCAGGGACTCGCGCGGCATCGATTCGGCTATCCCGAGGCTCTCGCGCAAGGCATCAACCTTATCGGTGCGCTCCCAGGTGAGATCGAACTCGGTGCGGCCGAAATGTCCATAAGCGGCGGTCTGTCGGTAGATCGGGCGCAAGAGGTTCAACATCTTGATGATCCCTTTGGGCCGCAGATCGAAATTCTTGCGCACCGCCGCGATCAACCTCGACTCGTCCACGTTGCCCGTACCAAAGGTCTCGATGCTGATCGACGTCGGTTCCGCCACGCCGATGGCATAGGATAGTTGGATCTCACAGCGATCGGCGAGGCCCGCGGCCACGATGTTTTTCGCCACATAACGCGCCGCGTAGGCGGCCGAGCGGTCTACTTTGGAAGGGTCCTTGCCGGAAAACGCGCCGCCGCCGTGGCGCGCCATGCCGCCATAGGTATCGACGATGATCTTGCGCCCGGTCAGCCCACAGTCACCCATGGGCCCGCCGATCACGAAGCGGCCGGTCGGATTGACATAGAATCGCGTCGTTGGGCTTATCCATTCCTTCGGCAGCACCGGAAGGACGATCTCATCCATGACGGCCTGTTTGAGGATCTCATGGCTCACCTCGGGGCTATGCTGGGTCGAGAGCACCACGGCGTCGATGCCGCAGGGGCGGCCATTCGCGTAGCGAAACGTCACCTGGCTCTTGGCATCCGGGCGCAGCCAGGGCAGGCAGCCCGTCTTGCGGACTTCGGCTTGCCGCCGGACCAGGCGGTGCGCATAGGTAATAGGCGCCGGCATGAGCACGTCGGTTTCGTTGCAGGCATAGCCGAACATCAACCCCTGGTCGCCCGCGCCTTGTTCGTGCTCGTCGCTTTCGTTGACGCCGAGGGCGATATCCGCCGATTGTTGTCCTATGGAGACGATGACGCCGCAGGACTCCCAATCGAACCCCATCTCCGAGCTATCATACCCGATATCACGGATAACCTGCCGGGCGACGTTGCGGATATCCACGTAGGAAGAGGTGGAGATTTCTCCCGCCACGGTCACTAAGCCGGTCGTGACCAGCGTTTCGCACGCCACGCGCGCGCCCGGTTCCTGCGCGATGATCGCATCGAGCACCGCATCGGAGATCTGATCACAGATCTTGTCGGGGTGGCCTTCGGAGACTGACTCGGAAGTAAACAAGCGGGTAGTGTCCATGATATCTTCTCGTGGGAATTTTAATTATTGCAAAAAGCAGATAAGTTTACTTTATAAATCGAGGATTAACAGCTAACATCCCCGCCGTCAAACGCGAGATGCCCTTCGAGGAATGACGGTAGGCATTTTTTTTGGCCGCGAACCGACCCGCTCTCAAAAGCAAGATTTATGACATATTGTAGTTCGAGACATAACCTAGCATGGCACTCCTGAGTACCCCGATCTGTGCATTCGACACGCCGGCCGTCGATTTTGCCCTGCTTGGAATCGACGGTAAGACCTGGACCTTGCAACAATGCAAGGGCGACAACGGCGCCTTAGTGATGTTCATTTGCAACCATTGTCCCTACGTTCAAGCCATCCAAGAGCGCATGGTACGCGCTACTCGGGAGCTTTTGGACTACGGTATAAGAAGCGTGGCCGTCATGCCCAACGATCCCACCGATTATCCGGAAGATAGTTTTGAAAACATGATAGAAACGGCCAAGCGTTTCGCGTATCCGTTCCCGTATTTGATCGATAGGACGCAAGCAGTGGCCAAGGCCTACGGAGCGGTGTGCACCCCGGATTTCTTCGGTTATAACGCGGAGCTGCGTTTACAGTATCGCGGCCGCCTCGATGATAGCAAACGAGAAGCCGCTGCACCGGGCGCTCGGCGCGAGCTGTTCGAGGCCATGGTTCAAGTCGCTCGCACCGGGCACGGACCTCGGGATCAGATCGCGAGCATGGGATGTTCGATAAAATGGTCCAAGGATTAGCCGCGCGAGCACCGGCGAATGGCGAATCGGCACCCTCGGAGGAAGTGCTGAGGCACTTCGGATTCAACGTCGACCATGTCATCGAAGAAGTGAAGGAGAGATAGATGGCAATAAAGGTTGGAATCAATGGCTACGGCCGTATCGGCCGCAATATTCTGCGCGCGCTCTATGAGTCGCGGCGGACTCACGAGATCCAAATTCTCGCGATCAACGATCTCGGTGATGTCGCGACCAACGCGCATTTAACTCGCTACGATAGCGTCCACGGGCGCTTTCCGGGCGAGATCACGGTCACGGACCAGTCGATGGTGGTCGACGGCGATCCTATCCGCATTCTCGCCGAGCGCGATCCGGCCAAGCTCCCTTGGGCGCGACTCGGGGTCGATGTGGTCCTCGAATGCACCGGACTTTTTACCACTAAGGCCAAGGCCGGCGCCCACCTCCAAGCGGGCGCCAAGAAGGTGATCATCTCGGCGCCGGCGACCGAGGTCGACGCCACGATCGTCTATGGCGTGAATCATCAGAGGCTCAAAGCGAGCGACACGGTGATCTCCAATGCGTCTTGCACGACCAACTGCCTCGCGCCCTTGGTGAAGCCTCTGCATGAGCGCATCGGCATTCTGCGCGGCGTCATGACCACGATCCATTCCTTCACCAATGATCAGGTATTGATCGACGTCTACCATAGCGATCTGCGGCGGGCGCGGTCCGCGACGCAGTCCATGATCCCGACCAAGACCGGCGCGGCCGCGGCCGTCGGCTTGGTGCTTCCCGAGTTGAACGGAAAACTGGACGGTTACGCCGTGCGCGTCCCCACGCTCAACGTATCCTTGGTGGACCTCTCCTTCGTTGCCGCGCGCGAGACCAGCAAGGAGGAGATCAACGCGGTATTGCGAGAGGCCGCCCAAGGCGAGCTCAAGGGCCTTCTGGAGTATAACGACGAGCCGCTGGTCTCGGTCGATTTCAATCACCACCCCGCCTCGTCCATTTACGATGCCACCCAGACCCGTGTCATCGACGGCACAATGGTCAAAGTCTTGTCCTGGTACGATAACGAATGGGGCTTTTCCAACCGCATGTTGGACGTCACGATCGCCTTGATGAACGCCAAGTAAGGACCGATTCCGTCCATGATGTCGATGTCCGATCTGAGGCTTGCCGGGAAACGGGTGTTGATCCGGGAAGACTTCAACGTACCCATCCAAGCGGGCCGGATCCTTGATGACACGCGCTTACGGGCCGCGTGTCCGACTATCAGCAAGGCCTTGTCGGCAGGCGCCCGGCTAATGCTCGTCTCGCATCTCGGCCGCCCGCAAGAGGGCCGGTACGACGCGGCGCTGAGCTTGGCACCGGTCGCTACCCGCTTATCCGAGTTGCTGCATCGAGACATTGCGCTGGTTAAAGATTGGATCGACGGGGTCAAGATCGAACCCGGCCAAGCGGCTTTATGCGAAAACGTGCGCTTCGAGATCGGCGAGAAAAATAACGACGACGCCTTGGCCAGAAAAATTGCAGCCCTCTGTGATGTCTACGTCAATGATGCCTTTGCCACCGCCCATCGTGCCGAGGCGTCGACCCAGGGGATCGCCAAGTATGCTCCCCAGGTCTGCGCCGGGCCGCTGCTCGAGGCCGAGATGAAGGCCCTGAGCCAAGCCTTGAAACAGCCGGCACGCCCCCTGGTGGCGATTGTGGGCGGGTCGAAGATTTCGACCAAGCTCGCAGTGCTCGAATCGCTGGTCGAGACCGTGGATCAGCTCATTGTCGGCGGCGGGATCCTCAATACGTGTCTTCGCGCCGCGGGCCATGCCATCGGTCAGTCCCGCGTGGAAGAACCCTTGGTCGAGGTCGCCTCGCGGCTTCTCCGGCGGGCAGCGGCACGCGGCGCGGCTATCCCTTTGGCCGAGGACGTGGTCTGCGCCCGGGAGTTTTCCGAAACCGCGAGGGCCACGGTAAAGAATATTTCCGACGTCGCGGCCGGCGATCTCATCTTGGATGTCGGTCCCCGCACCGCAGGAAGCTACACCGCGTTGCTTGGACAGGCTCAAACGATCGTCTGGAACGGGCCGCTCGGGGTGTTTGAATTTGACCAATTCGGCCAGGGGACGCGGACGGTCGCGATGGCGATAGCCGCGAGCCAAGCCTATACCCTCGCCGGGGGCGGCGAGACGCTCGCGGCCATTTCGAAGTACGGGATCGGCGAGCAGCTGTCCTATATATCCACCGGCGGCGGGGCGTTCCTGGAGTTTCTCGAGGGAAAAACCCTACCTGCTGTCGCCATCCTGCAGGAGCGCGCCCGCTCCCATCCCGATTACGTGCATCCGAGCGAGGGTTATTAATGCCACGTCCCGGGCGGCGGCAATTTGATCAGCATTCATCGATACAGGAAATTAGGCTCGCAACGCCCCGCATGCGCAGAACGAAAATCGTTGCCACCCTCGGCCCGGCTACCGACGATCCGAAGGTGCTCGATGGCCTCATCGCGGCCGGGGTGGACGTCATCCGGCTAAACTACTCCTACGGCTCCCACGACAGCCATAAACGCCGGATCGAGCAACTGCGGACCTGCTCCCAGGCGCGCGGCACGCAGGTCGGCGCCATCGCCGATCTGCAGGGCCCGAAGATCCGCATCCAGCGATTTCGCGGCGGCCGTGTGGAACTGCGGGAAGGGGCTTCCTTCACGCTCGACACAGCCATCTCGCCCGCGGACGGAGGTGCAGACCGCGTCGGAGTTACCTACGTGGATCTCCCGAACGATGTCAACCGCGGCGACACCTTGTTCATTGACGATGGCCGTATCGTGCTTGAAGTCAAGCGCGTCATGGGGACCAGCGTCGAATGCGTGGTGCGGGTGGGCGGCCCGCTGTCCGACAGCAAGGGTTTGAACCGGGCCGGCGGCGGGCTCTCGGCCGGCGCGCTGACTTCCAAGGACCGCGCGGACATACGCCAGGCCGTCGACATCGGCGCCGACTACATCGCCGTATCCTTTCCGCGCAATGCCGCCGACATCGAGGAAGCTCGCCGTGTGATTGCCGAGAGCGACGGAAACTGCGGCGTCATCGCCAAGATCGAGCGCGCCGAAGCCTTGCAGTGTATCGATGAGATCCTGCGGGCCTCGGACGGGATCATGATCGCGCGCGGCGATCTGGGCGTCGAGATCGGTGATGCGGCCCTCCCCCCGGTCCAGAAACGCTTGATCCAGCAAGCCCGAAACGCGAACCGCCTGGTCATCACGGCCACGCAGATGATGGAGTCGATGATCGCAAACCAGATCCCGACACGGGCCGAAGTCTTCGACGTCGCCAATGCTGTCCTGGATGGCACGGATGCGGTCATGCTCTCCGCCGAAACCAGCGTGGGCAAGTACCCGCGCAAAGCCGTCGAGGCGATGGATCGGATCTGCCTGGAGACGGAAACCCAGTGGGGCCTCCGGGGGGCCGACTACCGCATCGATTCGCCGTTCGACCGCATCGATGAAGCGATCGCCATGTCCACGGTTTACGCCGCCAACCACATCGGCGCGAAAGCCATTCTCGCGCTCACCGAGACCGGCGCCACCGGCATATGGATGTCGCGCGTGCTCACCGGGATCCCGATCTTCGCCTTCACCCGCCGTCCCGAGACGCTCAGGCGGGTGACGCTTTACCGGGGCGTCTACCCGATCCATTTCGACGTCACGCACACCGATTTCCTGCGAGTCAACCGTGAAATGATCGATATCCTGCTCGAGCGCGGCGCGATCCACGAAGAAGATATCGTAGTCATTACCAAAGGCGATTTGCGCGGTAAACAAGGTGGAACCAACGGCATGAAGATCGTTCGTGTAGGAGAGCTGGCCGCGGAATCGGCGTTATGAATAATCAATGCGGTTGCCACGCGACCCGCGCGAACTACGTTAGACTATCGTTACCATGAACCAGAGGAACACGCCATGCCCGATCTGCGACAAACGGCCGAAGCATTAGTCGCTCCCGGAAAGGGAATTCTCGCCATTGACGAAAGCTTCCCGAGCATCAAAAAGCGTTTCGACTCCATCCACGTGGTCTCCACGGAAGAAACTCGGCGCGCTTACCGGGATCTGCTTATTACCACGCAAGGGATCGGTGAGTACGTGAGCGGCATGATCCTCTTCGATGAGACCTTGCGGCAATCGACCGCCGCTGGGATCCCCTTCGCTAAAGCGCTCCCCGATGCCGGTGTCATCACGGGCATCAAAGTCGATCAAGGCGCGAAAGACATGCCCTTCCTAGCGGGAGAAAAGATCACCGAGGGTCTCGATGGTCTGCGCGAACGCCTGATCGAGTATCGAAACCTCGGCGCCCGCTTCGCCAAGTGGCGGGCGGTGATCACGATAGGCAACGGGATCCCGACCCGCGGTTGCATCAACGCCAACGCCAGTGCCTTGGGGCGCTATGCCGCGCTCTGCCAAGAACAAGGGATCGTGCCCATCGTCGAACCCGAGGTCCTGATGGACGCCGATAACCCCATCGAGCGCTGCTATGAAGTGACCGAAGCGACCTTACGGCGGCTGTTCCAGAACCTCTATGAGCAACGCGTGGTCTTAGAGCATCTCATCCTGAAGACCAATATGGTCATCGCGGGCAAGCAGTGCCCGGTGCAAAACAGCGTCGAGGAGGTCGCCGAGATGACCGTGCGCTGCCTGCATCAGTCCGTTTCGGCGGCGGTCGCCGGCATCGTCTTCCTCTCCGGAGGCCAGAAGGCCGAGCCCGCGACGGCACACCTCAATGCGATGAACGCGATGGCCATGAAACACCCCTGGCCGCTCAGCTTCTCGTACGGCCGCGCCCTCCAAGATCCGGCCTTGAAGATCTGGGCCGGCAAGGCGGAGAACCTCGCCGCAGCCCAAAGGGCGCTGCACCACCGCGCCAAGTGCAATGGCCTCGCGACGCTGGGGAAATACACGCCCGCGATGGAGCAGCAACTCGCGGCTTGAAGGAGCGCCTAAAGGCGTTAGAGACACGGCGATGGTGCGCCGTCATGACCGAGCGAAAATCCACGCCTGTTGGTTGAGCAGGGGGCCGACGGGCGGCCCCCCTCGAGAGACGTTATTGATCCAGGCGGATGCGGTAGTTCAGCGCGTTTCCCCAGATCGGCGTGAAGTTGCAATTGGTTGGCGTGAACGCCCACGACAGGATCGACCGTGCGCGGCGGGTCGCGCCGTTCATCGGATAGACCGTATGCAGGTTCTCGTTGGCGTTGACGATCACCGCGAACTGCCACGTCGGACTCTGGTTTCCAATAGCATCAGCCAGATGCACGCTGTCATGACCGACCGGTACCAGCGTTCCGCTGGCGTCTGCCACGCAGTGGAGCACATGCTCCCGGCTGCCAGGCAGCGGCGCCCCACCAAATCCGAATGTCTGCTTGATCTTGATCGGAGAGGCGAACTGGCGGCGCTGTGGGTCGTAACCAGAGCAGCTCATTTCCTCGTAGAAGAGGCTGCCGAGGTTGGAGACGCTCGCACCGCACTCGAGCGCAGCTACATAGAAGGACGATGGGACCAGCTGCGCATCCTCTGCACAGAACTGGTACTTGGCGTAGAGCTCCTCCTCCAGGGCCAGCTTTTCTGAATCAGGGGCGCCCTCCCACGCTTGCGAGCGCCTTCGCGACCTCCTCTTTCACTTCCGCCCCACACACCGTCTGGCTTCCATCAAGATGGCGGGCCATCCCCCCTTTGGCGCGCAGATCCTGCTCAACGGTCATGAGTATGTGGCCTGCCAGGCTCGGAAAGCGGGACTGAGCTTCGCCAAGGAGGGCAACTGTTTCACGGGTGTTTCCACGCCCGCGGAGTTGGCAAAAGTCGCAGACTCCTTGTCCGAGGCTCGGATGATAGGGCGCTTGAGCCGCGTCTCGGAGCAGTGGATCTACACCTCATGTCTGTGTTTTGCGTTAGACCTCGATGAACAACAACGCAGCGGGTTTCACTATAGCTACTCGGTCTATCAAGTCGAGTACAGCCGGAATCTCCTCTTTCACCTTGGCGGGCAGAGGGAGCAAGTCTTTCAGGGGGTGATTGACCGGACTCGGGTTCGCTTGAAGGTGAACGGCTGAAAACACTCTTCGGCATGAAAACCCGTCCTTACCGGGACCGCAAAGGCAAGGCCCCTCGATGTGAAGTCGTGGTCGAGACACCTAGCTATGACCTGATCTTCAAGTTGCACTTCGGCAAGCTGACTCTGAAGATGTATACCAAAGGCGAGCGCGTGCTTCGTATCGAGGTCATTGTCCACAACACCCAAGCCCTTCGCTGCGGGCGGCCTCTAGAGCGCTTCCCGCAGATCGTCTTGCGGCTTCACCAGATCTTGGAGCAGTTCCTCGGCAACGTGTACTGCATGGATGCGGCGTTCATCAGCGACGAGACGCTGAATCAGCTTCCCAACCCCTCTCGGGTCGGCAGGACCCGGCTCGGTGGCATCGATATCAATAAGCCGAGAACCCGCCTCGTGCTGCGTGCGGTCCTCGCCTTGGCCTGTGCGCCCGATGGGTTTGCCGCAGGCGTCGGGCCGCTTACGACCTCAAGAAGCTCCGCGGCAAAGACCTGGTGAGCAGGCGTGATAAATAACTCTCGCCGATACTCCCTTACCCCGCAAGCCATCCGCACAATGGCGGCACTGGTAATCCTGCGAGAGAAAGTCCTACGCCCGATTCTGGCCGGTGTGGGCAAACCCCGGATGGGTCGCAAGCCGAAGACCTGGAGTCCCATCGACGAACACTATGAAGCCATTCGTCAAGGTCACGCTCATGGAAGACCTGCCGATCGCCGCGTAGATACCCACAACATTTTGTCGATGTTACTTTTGTAAGCGCCTATGAAAATCCTGGAATACAGCGATTTGGACATCTCCGGCGTGGAGCCGCAATACCGCAAGCTCATCGACATGATCGAGCACGACGACTTCTACTCCGCCGAGACCAAGAAGCTTACCCCGAGCGATTATTATCGGGCGAAGCTTGATCACAGCAATCGCCTGCTTTTCACCGTTCGCCGCCACAACGGCGAGCGCTATGCCCTCATCCTTGAGGTCATCCGCAACCACGCCTATGAGCATTCCCGCTTCCTGCGCGGGGCCCGGATCGAAGAAGACAAGATCCCGCCCCTCAAGCCCGAGGATCTCAAGGAGGATACGCTCCTCGCGCTCACCTATGTGAACCCGGCCCGCGCGCGCTTTCACCTCCTTGATAAAGTCATTTCATTTGACGATGCGCAGGAAGCGCTCTTCCGATTGCCAACGCCCCTTATCGTCATCGGTTCGGCCGGCAGCGGCAAGACGGCGTTGACCCTCGAGCGGATGAAGCTCCTGCAGGGCGACGTGCTCTATGTGACTCTGTCGCCCTTCCTCGCCCAGAACGCCCGTAATCTCTACTACGCGCACGCTTATGAGAACCAAGCGCAGAACATCGACTTCCTCTCGTTCCAGGAGCTCCTGGAAACCCTGCGGGTGCCGGCGGGCCGCGAAGTGACTTATAGCGTGTTCAGGGGCTGGTTCAGCCGCCATCGGCAGCACTGCAAATTCGCCGACGCCCATAAGCTTTTCGAGGAGTTGAAGGGCGTGCTGAGCGGCGCGGATGTAGAAACACCCTATCTCTCGCGCGCCGAATACCTCGACCTCGGGGTCCGCCAGTCCATCTTCCTTCCCGAGGAGCGGCCTCTGGTGTATGAGCTCTTCGAGAAGTACCTCCTCTATCTCAAGGAGAACGGTCTCTTCGACAGTAATTTGCTTGCCCACCAGTATCTGGGCCTGTGCCAGCCGCGCTACGACTTCGCGGTGGTGGACGAGGTGCAGGACCTCACTAATGTCCAGCTCGCCCTAATCCTTCGCAGTTTGAAGGGTGCGGGCAATTTCATCCTGTGCGGCGACTCCAACCAGATCGTGCATCCCAATTTCTTTTCCTGGGCCAAGGTGAAGAGCCTGTTTTACCGCGACGACGCGCTCGACGCGAAGCGGGCAACGCACCTGTTGCGCACCAACTACCGCAACTCGCAAGCCATCACGGCCCTCGCCAACCGTCTGCTCAAAGTGAAGCAGCGACGCTTCGGCTCCATCGACCGGGAGAGCAATTATTTGATCGACAGCGTCCCCGGCAACACCGGTTCGGTGGAGCTACTCCCCGATGCAGACACGTTCATCAAGGATCTCGACGACAAGACCCGCAAGTCTACCCGCTTCGCGGTGCTGGTGATGCGCGAGGAGGACAAACCGAGAGCGCGCGAGCGCTTCCATACGCCGCTGCTCTTCGCCGTCCATGAAGCCAAGGGACTGGAGTACGAAAATGTCATCCTGTACAACTTTCTCACCCACGACCGCGGGTCCTTCAACCACGTCGCCGCAGGCGTGAGCGCCGCAGACCTCGACGCCGACCTCGCCTACGTCCGCGCCAAGGACAAGGCCGACAAGTCACTGGAGATCTATAAGTTCTTCATCAATAGCCTCTATGTCGCCCTCACGCGGGCGGTGAAGAACCTCTATGTCATCGAATCCGACACCCACCATGCGCTCTTGCGGCTCCTCGGCCTCGAAGACGGGCGGGACCGCCTGGACATGGCGGCGCAAAGCTCATCGCTCGAGGAATGGCAGCGGGAGGCGCGGCGGCTCGCGCTTCACGGCAAGGAGGAGCAGGCGGAGGCCATTCGGCGCGAGATCCTGCACGCCCGCGCCGTCCCTTGGGAGGTGCTAGTCCGCGAGCGCTACCTGCAAACACTGGATCGCGCCTTCAACCCAAGGGAAGTGTCCACCAAACCCCGCCAGCGCCTCATGGAATATGGCGCCGTGTTGGGCGACTCAAGCCTCCTCGGACGGCTGGCCGCCGCCGGCTATCTCCAGGCCAAGGACGGGGAGAGGCTTGCGTCCGGATTCCGCAACAAACATCTGAGGCCTTACGAAGGCAAGAGTTTCAAGGACGTGCTGGCCGACGCAGACGCCTACGGCGTGGACTTCCGCACGCCCTTCAATCTCACACCGCTGATGTGTGCCGCCATGCAGGGTAATGCGGGCTTGGTGAAAGCCCTGCTCGACAAGGGCGCCAACCCCGATCTTACCGATAACCACGGGCGAACGGCCCTCCACCACGCGCTGCTGCGCGCCTATACCACGCCGCACTTCGCCACCGCGCGCCTTGGGGGTCTCTACCCGCTGCTAGCGCCCGCGAGCGTGAGCGTCAAGGTGCAGGACCGTCTGGTCAAGATCGACGGCCATACTGTCGAGTTTTTCCTGTTCCACTCCATGGTGGCGCTGCTCTTGCGCAAGATCGGCGAAGCCGCGTACGTCGTGGCTGGCTTCAGCACGGCCGATTTCGTGGAAGCGATTCAGGCATTCCCGGAGAACGTGCTGCCCGCCTACCGCAAGCGGCGCGCGTACCTGAGCGGCGTGCTCGCCCGCAACGAGGTGGCCCGGGACTATCCATACAACCGTCAGATCTTCATGCGTCTTCGGCAAGGTTATTATGTGCTCAACCCGCGGCTTTCCCTGCGCGTGGGTGAGGACTGGGTGGACCTTTACGAGCACTTGGGCCGGCCGTTGCTCGATGCGCATAGCCTGCCACCTGTACGGTTCTTCTTCGAGCGGGTTGCGCGTGCGTCGGGACTCCCGGAAAACGCGGCCGATCGGCAGCCCGCCGGGACGTCTCCGGCTAACCCACCGTCTGGCCCGGTTGGCGATCGTGACCTCGCGCGTCCTGCCCCGCTGCAGCTTGACCTGTTTGGGGAGCAGCCGACAAGGCTGCGGATCTTGTGGGGTGAAAGTCCCCATGCCGTCAATTACCCGATTCAGACGGCGAGCATATCCGCTGCACGGGGAGGTAACAAACCGTGATAGGCGCGGACGTAAA
>JBOIDL010000065.1:0-18655 GCA_050740435.1 Gammaproteobacteria bacterium | reverse complement strand
CTTATGCTTGCGCCATCGGCGCCTCGGCGGATCGTCCCGGGGCGCTGGCGGAGCTCGTTGGGATCCTGCTTAATGAGGGCGTGCGCTATCCGGCGGTCCGGTTCGAATCCCTGCACTTCGCGGCTGGCACGCCTTATGAAACAGTGATCGAGAGGCCGCTCGCCCATGGACAAGCGGTGCTTGCGCCCGAGGTCGCGGCCGCGGCGCGCGCCGCGCTCATCGACGTGGTTGAGAACGGCACGGCGCAGAGGCTTAAAGGGGCAATTAAAGATTCTCAGGGCATGCCATTGATTGTCGCTGGCAAGACCGGCACCGGCGATCATCGCCGAGACGTTTATGGCGCGGGCGGACGCCTGATCGAGTCGCGCGTACTAAACCGCACGGCGACCTTCGCCTTTACGCTTGGCGAACGGTTCTTCGGCGCCATCACCGCGTTTGTGTCGGGCCGGGAAGCGGTGCGTTACCGGTTTACGAGCGCGCTTCCGGTGCAGGTTTTAAAGTCCCTTGCACCGATCCTAGAGCCTGTCATTGCGCGCGGAGAGCCTGCGGCAGTTCGGGGATTACTCGTCACAAAAGATAGCCCGTCGGTGCAGGCGATGATCAAGGGGGCCGACAAAGGTTAAATTGCGCTCCGCGCGATTGGCGCCCGCATCGAAACGTCGAGCGCGCGATTTCGCGTACGTTCGCGCCGCGCTACATGCGCGGTTTTACGCGGCTTCGAGGCATGACCCGCGAAATACTGCGGGAGTTGTCGACGGTTAGTCGGATCGCTGGACCATCGGGCACACCATTCCATTCGACAGTAGGCGAGCTAAGACCAAATGTCCCGGGAAATGAATTGCCTAGCTGAGGTTGGGCGACACACGGACATGCTCCTGGCACGCAAATAGCTTGAATCCCTATGAGAGCACAAGAAGCCTCGACCACATTAGTAGGAACCACAATGCCGAATCTGAATAAACGCTCCGCAGAGATAGAGTCTCCTCACGTCCAACACGTAAGCCGGGAAGACACACTTGTTAACTGGTCCCTGGATGATTTCTCAGACATCGTGCCCATGTCGTTGCTCCGTGACGACGGCAGTTTAATGAAAGTCCCCGACGAATTCATCCACCGATATTCTGTAACGCGGCGAGCCCCATGACACGGACACAAGCTGTATCGGTAGACGAAGCGCGGCTCTCCCGGCTGATCGACCAACGCTTCGGCGACGGGCAAATCTACCTGAAGAACGCCAATGAGAAACCGATCTTACAGGCGGCTATTTACTTGGGACTGGTGAGTGAAGAGGGCTACATGACCCGCCACGGCAAACGGTTATGGGCCCAGCATATGGGCGGTTAGCGCGCCTTACGGTAAGCGTCGTAACCATGGATGCTTTGCCGGTAACTGCCGTACTGGATGTAACGGGTTTAAAGTGCCCATTGCCGTTGCTCAAGACCAAAGTCGAGCTGAACCGGATTCAGCCGGGGCAAATCCTGCGGGTCTTGGCAACCGATCCCATGGCGGTCGTCGACCTGCGGGCGTTTTGTGTACGCAGTGGACACGAGATGCTGCGTTGGGACGAGCGCGGACGGGTGTGGGAATTTTTCATCCGTAAAGCGGCAAGCGATTCATAATTATCCCGAAACGCTTGTTTGTTTCTTTATGAAACAAAAGACAACGAGCAAAAACGCCTTGGCCTGCGTGTAGATCCCGCGCTGCTTGCTTTCTCGCGGTCCGGCTACGTTTAACACCTCGATGCGATTTTCCGCCATCCATCCGTAAATAATCTCGGTTCCCGGTGGGTGTTGCAGGTCAATAATTATACTTGGTTTGCTGTTGCGGGCGGCCCATTGTGCCGTCAGCGCCGTACCACCGTCCATCACACCACGTATCAGAATGAGGGTCCCGTCCGCATCGAGCACGTTGCGTTCGGTGCGGTCTCCATAGCGCTCGGACTCAAGCTCACGTAGAGGGTAGTGTGCCGGAATGCGCCCATCTTCCGCACGCCTCCCGCGCGGGCACCAGCCTCCGCAGGGGATCCCCAATTCCAGGGCGGTATCGAGGGCCGCACGGTCGACCCCTGTCTGGCCACCCGATAGGATGCGCATGATGTCCGGTTTTTTCATGGCTCGAATGCCGTACCGCTTTTACAATGGTTCGTTTAAGGTGGTATCTTCACGTTATCATGGACAGGCGGAATTCGTGATGGAACGGGCACGAAGGCTTGTTCCGGGAAATTAACGGCAAAGAACCGGCGCGTTGTGTGGGCGGCGAGCAGGGCGGATCGAATCGAACCGAATCAAAGAGGCGCGAGCGACGCATGAGTAATATTCCCGAAGACCGTAAGTACACCTCCAGCCACGAATGGGTAAAACCGCTCGATGACGGTACGATGCGGGTCGGCATTACCGATCATGCCCAGCAAGCTTTAGGCGATATGGTGTTCGTAGAGTTACCGGAAGTCGGCGGGGCTTATCCGGCCACGGCGGAATGCGCCGTTGTGGAATCGGTAAAGTCGGCATCGGATCTTTACTGTCCGCTGTCCGGCGAAATCGTGGAGGTGAATGAGGCGCTCAATCAAAGTCCAGAAATCGTCAACCGTGATCCCTACGGCGAAGGCTGGATCTTTCGGCTCAAACCAGATGACGTGAATGAGATGAATCGTCTTTTGGACCCCGACGAATACGCCGAGGGCCTGAAAGACGAGCAACATTAGAACTGATTAGCACGAGTTCGTTACGGCCCCGGCAGCGATTTGATGAGCAAGCCTTGAGATCGCCGGAGTGGGGGGACCACTCTGCGATAAGATCG
This sequence comes from Gammaproteobacteria bacterium, assembly GCA_050740435.1. Lineage (GTDB taxonomy): Bacteria > Pseudomonadota > Gammaproteobacteria > JACCXJ01 > JACCXJ01 > USCg-Taylor. The sequence goes on along the minus strand of JBOIDL010000065.1, from coordinate 15,859 downwards.
CGTGGACGGTGAGGTACCTCAACGACCGGTCAGGAGCATGAATAAATGGCAACGATTACCTTTAAGGGCGCCCCGATACATACCAACGGCAATTTACCGGCGGTCGGCAGCCAGGCCCCCGATTTTACCCTTGTGGACGGCGCATTGAATGATGTCAGTTTGGCGACATACCAGGGCAAGAAGAAACTACTGAATATCTTTCCAAGCCTCGACACACCCGTGTGCGCCGCGTCCACGAAGCGTTTTAACGACGCGGCAAAACGCTACGGCGATGTGGTCTTTTTGATGATCTCGGCGGATCTACCGTTCGCAATGACGCGCTTTTGTAAGGCCGAAGCGACAACTAACGTGATCCCACTCTCCTTGATGCGATCGCGAGCCTTCGCTCGGGACTACGGCGTTTTGATCGAGGACGGTCCTCTTGCGGGAGTCACGGCGCGGGCGGTCGTGGTCCTGGATGGAAACGACCAGGTTATATTCACACAGCTCGTCCCCGAAATCGGCCACGAGCCGGATTACGATCGCGCATTGGCAGCACTTTAAAAAGCGGTTCGCCCATTTCACTACTATCGTGCCGCTTGCGGCGGAGGAGTGAAACTTTCCCCTGACGGTCCAGGACCTGCGCGGCTAGCGCGGACACCTCGCCGTCCATCGTTCCCGGATCCCCGGTCCAAACAGTGTTTATTCAATATAGCTATATAAAAAGAGAAATATATTCTTTTGATGGACGTATCTTCCGCGCTACAGTGCCGCAATGGCAGCAGGCGTGGGCTTGAACTGGTATCTCAATCAGAACGTCAAGTTTGTGGTCGACTACGCGCACACGGTGTTCGACGGCGGTGGCGGCGGCACCGCGGACTCCCCGCGCGATCGGGAGGATGAAAACGTCATCCTCAGCCGGGTCCAACTCGCTTTTTGATCTATCCCAATAAAGCCAAGGAGAAATGCTATGTCTACAAGAGAAGGTTTGCTCGCACTGACCGTCACCACCTTAGTGCTATCGCTGATCAACCCGCTAGCATCCTGGGCCAAGGAGATCAGTTTGCTCAACGTCTCCTACGATCCGACGCGCGAGCTGTACCAGGAGTACAACGCGGCGTTCGCGAAACACTGGCAGGAAAAGACTGGCGATACCGTGACCGTGCAGCAGTCGCATGGCGGATCGGGTAAGCAGGCACGCGCCGTGATCGACGGGCTCGAGGCGGATGTGGTGACCCTGGCACTCGCCTACGACATCGATGCGATCGTCGAGAAATCGGGCTTCATCCGCAAAAACTGGCAATCCGATCTACCGGGCTCGAGTTCCCCCTACACCTCCACGATCGCTTTTCTAGTGCGTAAGGGTAACCCGAAGGGGATCAAGGACTGGGATGACCTCGTTAAGCCCGGGGTCTCGGTAGTTACACCAAATCCCAAGACCTCCGGAGCCGCCCGCTGGAACTACCTCGGCGCCTGGGGTTACGCCTTGCTGAAATCGAATCGTGACGAAGCCAAGGCCAAAGACTTTATCGCCAAGCTCTATAAGAACGTGCCGGTGCTCGATACCGCCGCGCGCGGCGCGACCACCACCTTTGTCCAACGTGGCATCGGAGATGTGCTTATCAACTGGGAGAATGAGATTCTGCTGGCCGGCAGGGAGTTAGGCCCGGATAAGTTCGACATTGTCGTGCCACCAAGCAGCATCCTGGCCGAGCCTACGGTCGCCGTGGTCGAAAAGGTCGCGGACAAGCACGGCACGATCGAGGCCGCGCGCGCCTACCTCGAGTATCTCTATACCAAGGAAGGGCAAGAGATCGCCGCCAAGCACTTTTACCGGCCGGTGGATGCGGAGGTCGCAGCCAAATACGCCTCCCAGTTTCCGAAGCTGACGCTGTTTACGCTCGCGGAAATAGTGGGCGACTGGAAGAAAACCAATCAGGTCCACTTCGCCGATGGCGGGGTGTTCGATCAGATCTACGGACAGTGAGCAAAGCAATAGAAGGCTGTAACCATTAACCTAACCTAAACAGAGAGGAAACTTTATGACTGGTTTTATATCGGGTTTTATTCTCGGTGTGCTCGTCGGTGGCTTCGGCGCCTGTCTCCCGCTGGCCCTAGCGTACGTCGGAGCGCGTGCGGATGCAGACGACTTGGCCGATTGGCGCGGACTGGGTAAAGAGGACGATTGGGTATGGATCGGTTAGAGGCGCTGAACCGCGATGCGGTGCGACCAGATCATGCGCTCCTGCCGCCACCACCTCCCCGGTCCGCCCGGACCGGGGTCTTTTAAGCGGGCGGGAGCTATGGGAATCGCCGTAGCGCGGATGCCGGGATGGGCCGCGAGCATTCTCGGGTTGCTGAGGAGCGCCGCGTAAGCAAGCGGCGGAGAGCTCGTGGAGACGAGCATCAGCAAGCGGTTGCACGTTTAGTGCTGCCGCGTGAGTTTAATCTAGATAATAGAGAGGTATATGTCATGACGATTAAAGCGATCAATGTACGCAATCAGTTTCGAGGAAGAGTTAAAGAGATCTTGGAAGGACCGGTGGTCTCGGAGGTGGATGTCGAGACGCCGGCAGGGATCGTGACCTCGGTGATCACCTCGCGCTCGATCGCAGATCTCGATCTCAAGGTAGGATCGGAGGTGCTGGCGCTGGTGAAATCGACCGAGGTGGCACTGGCGAAACTATAGGATTAATCCCAAGCATAGCGGGCCGGAAGTCGCCGGCCCGCTCGAATTCATGAGCGGACCTCACTTAACGCGACACATTAGTATCGTGTCCCGCAATGATTTTCGATATGCGGTAGGAGTAGCAGCATGCCGGTCAGCCAGATCATCGATTATTTCAATGTCCAGTTGCGGGTCGCGCCTATGCGCTTCCTGCCCGAGGAACCGATTCGCTCGCGCTACGGGGTGGTCGAGGGGTATTTCGGACCGCTGCGTCTGACGAGCGTGTTTCAGCCCCTTGTCGCTATCGCGTCCAGCGGGCGCCTCGTCGTCGGCTACCAAGCCTATTTGCGCGCGATCGGTGCGAACCACGCGGCGCTACCGGCACCCGAGGTCTTTGCGCGCGCCCGCGAAGCGGCGGCGATCGTGTACCTGGATCGGCTGTGCCGCACGGTGCATATGCTCAATTTCCTGCGCCAGGCGAACGACGACATCTGCTTATTTTTACACGTGCACGTCCGCCATATCCTGGGTGTCCCGCATGAACACGGCGAGTACTTCGAAGGTCTTTTGCATCGCTGCGGTTTGATCCCGGAGCGCATCGTGATCCAAAGCGATCCGCCGAGCACGGGGGACGCCGATGAACGCCGCCGCATGCAGGCCGCGCTACGAAACTACCGGCGGCGCGGGTATCGCCTGGCGATGAACGTCACCTCCGGGGTCCATAGGGAAAATATTCTCGAACACGTTTTGGAACTCCAACCAGATTACGTGAGATTCGACCGCACCTGCTTGGCGATCGGGGAGAGTCAGTTCCCGGTGGCGCAGGCTATGACCTTGATCGCTCTTCTCCACGAATCAGGAGCCAAGGTTATTATCCATGGCCTTGAGACCGCGGCGCAGGTTCGTGGCGCCACTGAATGCGGCGTGGATGTGGCCACGGGAGATCACTTCGGCAGGCCGAGCCCTGATCTCAGCAACGGGGTCCTCGTCCCGGCGGACGGTAGTCGTCCATGCGGAAGCCGCACAGCGGCGGGTACGCGGCCGTTTCAGGCGGGCGATGTATTCTTACGTTATGCATAATAGTTATTTATAGCTATAAGCAGGCGTCTGCTAGATTACACAACATGGCGCCGTTCCCCGAGCTTCTTTTAGCTGAATCTTCGCACTCTGGCCGCCAAGCACCCCTGAGCGATGTGCCCCTACGTGCCGTTCTCACATTGCCGTAAGAGTGCCGCGATGCCATCAATTATCAAGAAGCGCCCGTCTCCCAGCCGTTCCCCGATCCCGGGGTTCGGACTGACGCTGGGCTACACGATGATCTACCTCAGCCTGATCGTGCTGGTCCCGCTCGCTGGGGTATTTGTCAAGGCGGCCGGGCTCGGTCTTGACGGCCTCTGGTCGATTCTCGGTTCGCCTCGTGTACTGTCGGCGTTGAAGCTTTCCTTCGGAACGGCGCTGATCGCGGCGGCCATCAACCTGGTCTTCGGCATGCTCGTGGCCTGGGTATTCGTGCGCTACGAGTTTCCGGGCAAGCGGCTCTTCGATGCGACGATTGATCTGCCTTTTGCGCTGCCGACCGCGGTCGCCGGCATCGCCCTGACGGCGCTCTACGCGGGCAACGGCTGGGTCGGCCAGTTTCTGGAACCGCTGGGCATCAAGGTGGCCTTCGCGCCGCTCGGCATCGTCGTCGCGCTGACCTTCGTCGGCCTGCCGTTCGTGGTGCGCACGGTGGAGCCTGTGCTGCGGGACGCCGAGAAGGAACTGGAGGAGGCTGCCGCCTCGCTCGGCGCAACGCGCTGGCAGACGGTGAGCCGGGTTGTTTTTCCGGCCATCCTGCCTGCGCTCTTGACCGGCTTCACGCTGGCCTTCGCGCGCGGCGTCGGCGAATACGGATCGGTGATCTTCATCGCCGGCAATCTGCCGCATGTGTCCGAGATCGCGCCGCTGCTCATTGTCATCAAGCTGGAGGAGTATAGTTATGCGGGCGCCACCGCGGTGGCGGCAGCCATGCTGGTCATTTCCTTCGCGCTGTTGCTGGTCATCAACGCGCTGCAGGCGTGGACCAACCGCCACCGGACTCAGCGCCATGTCGAACCCGCACTGCCTCATCCTGTGCTTCAGGGAGCTGGCGCATGAATCGCCGGATCGACTACTCACTGCTCGATCCGCCAAGGCTCCCCTTCGAGCCGCTGCTACAGCGCAATGCCGTGATCACCGAGCAGCCTTGGGTCCGCTGGCTACTGACGGCCGGCGCGCTCGCTTTCCTGATGGTGTTCCTTCTGCTTCCCCTGGTCGCTGTCTTTACGGAGGCCTTGCGCGGCGGCTTCAAGCTGTACTGGGAGTCCTTGAAAGCGCCCGACGCGCTTGCGGCAATCAGGCTGACCCTCACCGTCGCCGCCATCGCAGTGCCGCTGAATCTCATCTTCGGCGTGGCCGCGGCCTGGGCGGTTACCAAGTTCGAGTTCCGCGGCAAGTTCTTCCTTATCACGCTTATAGACCTGCCGTTTTCCGTGTCGCCGGTGGTCTCCGGCCTGATCTACGTGCTGATGTTCGGCGCGCAGGGCTGGTTCGGTCCTTGGCTGACCGCCCACGACATCCACATCATCTTTGCCGTGCCGGGTATTGTGCTGGCCACGGTGTTCGTGACCTTTCCCTTCATCGCGCGCGAGCTGATACCGCTGATGCAAGAGCAGGGCACGGACGACGAGCAGGCGGCGCTGTCCCTGGGCGCGAATGGCTGGCAGGCCTTCTGGCAGGTCACGGTGCCGAACATCAAATGGGGCCTGCTTTACGGCGTGCTGCTGTGCAACGCCCGCGCCATGGGTGAGTTCGGCGCGGTTTCCGTGGTCAGCGGCCACATCCGCGGCGAGACCAATACCATGCCGCTGCACGTGGAAATCCTCTACAACGAATACAACTTCGCCGCGGCCTTCGCCGTGGCCTCGCTCTTGGCCGGGCTGGCCTTGATCACGCTCGCGCTGAAGGCCTTCCTCGAGGCTCGGCACGGTGCCGAGCTTTCGGCCTCACATCGTCATTGACGGAGCTTCTCATGGACATTCGAATCCGCCACATCCACAAAAGCTTCACCGGCTTTCCCGCGCTGGTGGACGTCAATCTCGACATCCGGTCGGGCGAGCTGATCGCGCTCTTGGGTCCGTCCGGCTCCGGCAAGACCACGCTGCTGCGCGTCATCGCCGGGCTTGAATTTCCGGACTACGGCGAGATTTTATTCGGTGCCGAGAACATGGCACGCAAGCCCGTGCGTGAGCGCCGCGTCGGCTTCGTGTTCCAGCACTACGCGCTGTTCAAGCACATGAGCGTGTTGGACAACATCGCCTTCGGTCTGCGCGTACGGCCCGGGTCCTCGCGGCCGGGCGAAGCCGAGATCCGCCGCAAGACCGTCGAGCTACTGGACCTGGTGCAGCTGGGCGGCCTGGAACGGCGCTACCCGCACCAGCTTTCCGGCGGACAGAAACAGCGGGTGGCCCTGGCTCGCGCCCTGGCGATCGAACCGCGCGTGCTGCTGCTGGACGAACCGTTTGGCGCCCTCGACGCCAAGGTGCGCAAGGACCTGCGCCGCTGGCTGCGCGAGCTGCACGACCGGACCGGCTATACGACCGTGTTCGTCACCCACGATCAGGAAGAGGCACTGGAATTGGCTGACCGGGTGGTGATCATGAACCGTGGGTGCCTCGAGCAGGTCGGCACCGTGGACGAAGTGTACGAGCACCCGCGCACGCCGTTCGTCTTCGACTTCCTGGGTGGCACCAACGTGCTCGACGCCGAAGTGCGCGGACGCAAGGTGTTCCTGCGCGGCGTCGAACAGCCGCTGGTGACCGACAGCATCCATCCCGACGGCCCCGCCGATCTCTACGTGCGCCCCGGCGACCTGCGCCTTGCGGATCCGGACTGGCAAGGCATCGAGGTGCGCGTCAGCACCGTTCAACGTACCGGGCCCATCGTGCGCGCCAGCGCCGAAATATTGGCCAACGGCACCAGTGTCAGCGTCGAACTGCCTCATCTGCACCATGACGCAGCCAGGTTCCAGGCGGGCGCCACGCTCCGGCTGAGGATGATGCAGTTCTGCGTTTACCCCCGAGCCGTTGCGGCGCATGCGCACCCGATTACGGATGCTCCGGAACCCGCCGAATCGCGAGAGCGCAGCCGCGCCTAGCTAGTGACGGGCGAAATCTAAATTGAATTTCACGCGCCCGAGCGCTGCGCGGCGATCATCGTGATGTCGTCGTATTGCGGGGCCGAGCCTTGGTAGTCGGTCACGGCCTTCAGCAACCCATCGCACATCGCTTGAGCGGGCACACCCGTGTGCGCACGCAGCGCCGCTTGCAAGCGATCGACGCCGAACGCGTGCTCCCGCGCGTCCACCGTGTCGGTGATGCCGTCGGTGTAGAGAAACAGGGTACCGTTTCGAGGAATAATCATCGTTGCCTCATCAAACCGGGGATCCTCGATGATCCCCAGGGGTTGCCCGGGGCCTTGGGGCATGAGTTCGGCCTTGCCCGCCGCATCGACGAGGATCGGTAGCTCGTGCCCGGCGCGGGCGTAGTCGAAGCGCCCGCTATGGATATCCAGCACTCCGTAGAGGACTGTGACGAAGAGCCCCGTGTCGCTCATCTCCAGCAGATGACGGTTGACCCGGTGCAGAGTCTCGCCGGGCGCCTCGAATCGGCTCGCCTCGGCGCGCCACAGCGCGCGCGCCTGAGCCATGAAAATCGCCGCGGGCACTCCCTTGCCGGTCACATCGCCCACGACGGCGCCCATCGCCTGGTCGCTCAAAGCGATGAAGTCTAAGAAATCGCCGCCCACCGCGCGGGCCGGGGCCATGCGCATTCCGAAATTGAACTGCGGGGAGCGCGGCACCGCCTTGGGAAGAATGCCTATCTGGATCTCGTACGCGAGCTGGAGCTCGCGCTCTAATTTCTCCTTCTCGATGATTTGGCTTTGCGCGGCTTTCAGGCTTTCGTAAGCCTCGGCGAGTCGGCGGTTCTTGTCCTGCAGGTTGTGGATCGCGGCGGCGTGCGAGGCGGTCAGGCGCTCGCTCAGCACTCGCACCATTTCGTAGGCCAGCAACGGCTGCCGGTGCAGCAACCCGTCAAAGTCGCCGCGGCTCATCCGTAACATCCGCACCTGCTCCACTGCGCGCACCGTGGCCATGTGGCGTCCGTCGGGGTTAAAGAGGCTCAGTTCACCCAGGAACTCGCCCGCTCCGCGTACGCCAATCACCTGCTCCTCCTCCGTGCCCATGGCCTTGATCACTTCCGTCCGGCCCCCAACCAGGATATAAAAATGATCGCCCACGCCGCCTTCGCGCAAAAGAATCGTACCGGGCGGTACTTCAACGGGCTGAAGCGTGTCCTCCAGGTGCTCTATCTCTTGCCGGGGCAGAGAACCGAAAAGCGGCATCCGTTCTAGGACCGATGCTTTCACAGAATACCCGTCTCCGTTTAGAGCTTACTGGATGGATTTTACGCCCGCTCTTGGGTATCGATACAACGGCGCGCCCTTATGGGGTGGCCGTCAGAATCAGGCTCATGAGCGCATTGAGAAAACCTGCGGATGATTGCTTGGCTTGAAGGTGTGACCCTTATTACACGGATGCAAATTGAGGTTGCAAGCCTTTGTCGAGTTTGTTTCTAACCATGGCCGCCGCCTCTTTTTTTGTGATTACACTGTCGTGATTGAAGTCGAGCCCCGCGTTTTGAATATAGCGCTTGGGATGCTGCGGATCGCCCTTAGCGAATAAAACGTAATCGTCGGGCTTGCCGATCGCCCCCGGCCATAAAATGGCCATGTACACATCCTCAAGGGACTTCAGTTTACCGCATCGAGGTTTGAAATACTTTTCGACGTAGTTCAACTGTTCCACGGCCGTCATGGCGGCCAATGCCTCGGTCGTGGTTCCCAAGGCCCCTGCTGTGCTGGGCATAAACTGGATCAGGCCCACCGCACCGCTACCGGCTGCATTTCTGATTGATGGACTGAACGTTTCACCAGACTCAAACGCCATGCAAGCCATTAGATGGTTGACGTCCGTGCCGAGTGTTCGCGCCACCTCACACACCCGGTTGCGAAATTCCTCCGGCACCTTTTGACCCCATGCCAGCATTGGTCCTCCTCGCTTCGTATTCGATTCTTAAGGGCCTTGCCGCAAGGCAAGAATAAATCATACAGGCAATCTCTGCAATATGGGAGACTTGACCCCGCAGGTGGCTGGAATCACCGGCGTCTGCGAGCGCACATCGAGGTTTTGCGCGCGGTGCCGCAGCATGTGGTCCATCAAGACCAGCGCCAGCATGGCTTCGGCGATGGGCGTCGCGCGGATCCCAACACAGGGATCATGGCGGCCGAGGGTGGCGACTTCGGCGGGGTTGCCGAGGACATCGATCGAACGGCCCGGCAAGCGCAGGCTCGAGGTCGGTTTAAGCGCGATGCCGACCACGATATCCTGGCCGGAGGAGATCCCGCCGAGGATCCCGCCCGCGTGGTTACTGAGAAATCCTTCCGGCGTCATCTCGTCGCGGTGTTCGGTCCCTTTCTGCGTCACGCTCGCAAACCCGGCGCCGATGTCCACGGCCTTGACGGCATTGATGCTCATCATGGCCTTGGCGATGTCGGCATCGAGCCGATCGAAGACGGGTTCTCCGAGACCCGGCGGTACGCCGGCGGCGACCACGTTGACGCGCGCACCAATGGAGTTACCTTCCTTGCGCAAGGCGTCCATGTAGGCTTCCAGCTCGGGGATCCGATCCGGATCGGGGCAGAAAAAGGGATTGTGGTCCACGGTTTCCCAGTCGCGGAGCTCGATGCGGTGGGGCCCGAGCTGAGCGAGATAGCCGCGGATCGAGATGCCGTAGCGCTCGCGCAGGTATTTCTTCGCGATCCCGGCCGCGGCCACCCGCATGCAAGTCTCGCGCGCCGAGGCCCGGCCGCCGCCACGGTGGTCACGGATCCCGTATTTCTGCTGGTAGGTGTAATCGGCGTGGCCGGGCCGGAACTGCGCGAGGATTTTGTCATAGTCCTTGGAACGCTGATCGGAATTCTCGATGAGAAGCCCGATCGGCGTGCCGGTGGTCTTGCCCTCGAAGACACCGGAAAGGATCCTCACGAGGTCGGCTTCACGGCGCTGGGTCGTGTGCCGGGAGGTTCCGGGCTTGCGCCGATCGAGATCACGCTGCAGATGCTCTTCGGACAACGCGAGTCCGGGCGGACAGCCGTCGACGATGCAACCATAGGCGGGGCCATGGCTCTCCCCGAAAGTGGTGACGGTGAACAAAACGCCGAAACTGTTGCCGGACATGGGTAGTATTGTAACGTTAAATGCAGGGGCGTCGTGAGACCGATCTCCGCTCAGTCAGCCGGCGCAGCACGAGAGCTGCTTCACGTCCTGGGTAAAGCTCTGGGCGCAGAGCTTGAGGCCTTCCACCATGGTGAGGTAGGGGAAGAGCTGATCGGCCAGGTCCTTGACCGTGAGGCGCTGACGGATCGCGAGCGCCGCCGTCTGAATGATCTCCCCACCCTCTGGGGTCAGTACCTGAGCCCCCAGCAGCCGCCCGCTCTCGCGCTCGGAGACCAGCTTGATGAAGCCCCGGGTGTCGAAGTTCGCGAGCGCCCGCGGTACGTTATCCAGGCCCAGGGTGCGGCTCTCGACCTTGAAGCCCAGTTCATTCGCCTGTGCCACCGTCAGGCCCACGGTCGCGACCTGCGGATCGGTGAACACGACCTCGGGGACGGCCGATAGATCCAGGGCCGTCTCCCCGCCCATCATGTTGATCGCCCCGCGGGTGCCGGCCGCCGCAGCCACATACACGAACTGCGGCTGGGTCGTGCAATCCCCGGCGGCATAGACATGCTCGGCGCTCGTCCGCATATGATCGTCGACGACGATGGCGCCGCGCTGGTCCGTCTTTACCCCCACTTTCTCCAGCCCCAAGCCTCCCGTGTTCGGGGTGCGGCCTGTGGCCACGAGCAGGCGGTCGCCGATGAGGGTTTCGCTGCCTATATCGACACTGAACCGCTTGCGGAACCACTGGCGGCCAAAGCCCACCTGCTTCACGGCGGTATGGGTAAGGATCCGCATGCCTTCCCCTTCGAGCGCCGCTTTGAGCCCCTCCCCGATCGCCGGATCGGTCTTCGAGAGTAGGGTCGAGCGCGCGATGAGGGTCACCTTCGAGCCCAGGCGCAGAAACGCCTGCCCGAGCTCCACGGCCACCACCGAGCCCCCGTAGACGATGAGGTGTTCGGGCAACCGTTCGGCTACGAGCGCCTCGGTCGAGGTCCAGTAGGGGGTATCCCTGAGACCCCGCGTCTCGGGAATAGAGGGGGAAGCACCGGTTGCGATCAGGACACGGTCGGCGTGCAGCCTTTTCTCCTTGCCGTCCGGCTGTTTCACCGTGAGGCCGCCGCCTCGAGTCAAGTGCGCGAAGCCGCGTACCAACGTGATCCGCGGATTGGATTCCAGGATGCTTGCGTACTTGGCATGCCGCAGCTCGTCCACCCGCCCTTGTTGCTGGGCCAAGAGCGCTCGGCGGTCGATTACGGCGGCTTGTTTTTTGATACCGTCGAACGGATGCGCGGATTGCAGGTGCGCGAGATGCGCGGCGCGGATCATGATCTTGGAGGGCACGCAGCCGACGTTCACACAGGTACCGCCGAGAGTTCCCTTCTCGATCAGGGTGACGCTGGCACCCTCCTCGGCGGCGCGAATAGCGGCGGCAAACGCCGCCCCCCCGCTGCCGATGACCGCGACGTGAAGAGCGCCTCGCGATTTCCGTCGCGGTTTGACGGAAGGCGTGGGTGTGTCGACGACCGAGATCAGCGGCCGGTCCGAGACCGCCTTCGCGACAGTCGAATCCTTGTGGTCCAGCACCTCCGCGCCGAAACCTTTGCCCTGGACCGCATCGATGAGCTTCGCGCTATCGACACCCGCCTCGGTCTTGATGCGGGCGGTGCCTTCGTCGTAGGAGACCAGGGTTTCGAGCACCCCGGCCATACCGGCCAGGGCCTCCTCGATCGACCTCGCACAGTGATCGCAGGTCATCCCGGTGATGCGCAGGGTCTGTACGTTCATAGCGCTCGGCTCCTCGTTGCTTTTGGACCGGCGGTCTATTCGCTGAGCCCCGCCTCGAATCCTTTCGCCTCGATGCGCTCGATGAGGCGCTCGACGCCGACCTCCGCAGGTGCGCTCACTCGGGCAATCCCCTCCTCGTACGAAACCTCGGCCCACACACCCGGCAAGGCATTCAAGGCGTCTTCGGCCGTACGCGCGCAGTGGTCGCAGGTCATGCCCATGATGCGAAGCGTATAGGTGCTCATGGTCTCTCCGTAAAGCTTAGGTCTTGGCTTTTTTAGGGGTCGCCTGCAGACCCCGTTCGGGCTACTCCGCGCCGTGCGACCGCACGGACAAAGCCGCGGCCATCGTTCCGCGGGGTCGTGGGTGCCGTGATATCAAGGCTGCCTTTTGATTCTCCCTTGCCAGTCGAAGCGGAGGAATCGCCCCCATAGCCGTTCAGTGCCCCACCACAGTCCCGCTGTACCGATCACCAATCCCAGACCGAGCCAGGTCCAAGCGCGCGGTCCTAAGAGGCTTTGGCCCGCGGCAACCCAATCCCTTGATCGATGACCGGAGGCTTCACGCATTTCACAGCGCGGTCTCATGTGTCTCGGGAGGCATGCTCACTGAGCCAAACGTGAGGGATAGCCCGCGTTGGTCGTGGCATCGATGAGGGCCGCGACACCGGTCTTGGCGTCATCGAAGGTCACGGTGGCGGTATTCGCCTCCGTCGAGACGTCCGATATGACCACCCCTTCGATCCGCATGAGGCTTGTTTTCACTATCGGGGCGCAGGCCGGACAGCTCATGTTGTCGACGTTGAGTATCACTGTTCGCTCCGCGGCCAAGGTGGGGTCCGCCGCGAGCGCCGTCAGGAGTATGATGTGCGTTAGCTTTCGCTTGTTGTGTCTCATTATGTTTCGATAAATAGCGGCGCTACATAGGGGAATGCAAGGGCCGCGGTGATGATCGCGGTGGCCGTCCAAAGGCTCAATTTGGCGAAGCGATCCGAGGCGGGTCTCGCGCAGGACGAACCCGGCAGGCATACCGCTTTCGGTTTGCGGTAGACCATCGCGAATCCTGCCACGAGGCACGTGAGTGTTACGACCGCGAAGTAGGGTTGATAAGGGGCTAACGCCGTTAGGTTACTGATCCACGCGCCACTGATCCCGAGCGCAAACAAGACCAGCGGCAGGACACAACAAGAAGAGGCCGCGATCGCGGCGAGGAGGCCGCCGATCGACACGAGCGTTTTCCCCGCCGCCTGCTGTGTCCGATGAGTTTCAGCCGCTGCCTGTATTATCACAGAGTTCTCCGACGGGTTACCAGAAGCCATGATGATTCCTCCTGATCCGAATGTTAGGTAATATAGACCCTGTAGTAACTACAGAGTCAAGAGGCGTTGTACACGATGGACACTAATATCGAGTCCAGCCCGACAGGCTTGAAAATCGGCCAGCTTGCGCAGGCCACGACATGCAACATAGAAACCATTCGCTACTACGAACGGGCAGGGCTCCTTCCGTTACCTCCCCGTTCGCAAGGCGGTTACCGCATCTATGAATTAGAACACGTCAAGCGCCTGAACTTCATTCGGCGATCCAGGGATCTGGGGTTTAGTCTCGAAGAGGTCCGGGCTTTATTACGGCTCGTGGACGCGCGCGGACGATCGTGCAACGAAGCGCGTGCTCTCGCCGCGCAACACCTCACTGATGTGCAAGCTAAGATCACGGATCTGAAATCCATGGAGCGGGTGCTGAAAACCATGGTAGCTCGCTGTAAAGACGGGAACCTGCCGGATTGTCCTCTTATCGAGGCCCTCTTTCGGGAGTCTTGCTTGCGGTCTGGCGATCTTGCGCCATAGCGTTAATTTCCTGACCAAACCCCGGCTACCTGGCCTGGCCCTGCGCAAAGACAGTACCGTACTCGCCTAATCCTACTGTGGTAAAAGCTGCTGAAGGGCGCCCTGCTTCGTTGGCATCGGGCTCGAAATGCCCATTTGCCTGTGTAAGCTCCGCTTTCTCGCCCGATTCCCTCTCGCATGGCATCCCTTGATCGCCTTGTAACACAGTAGGACTAACAACCCCCGGATCTGATTGATGAGCGTAGGCCGGGCCGCTCCCCCACCAAGCGGCTGCGGATCCGATGTACCCTCTGGATATCCTGCCACACGATGTGCCGAACGCAGCGCCGTCAGGACCTCCCAGTGGGTCAGGAGTGTCTGCCGGCGATAGGTGTTGAGGGTAAAGAAACAGGTTGCACAGGGAATCGGTGCGCGACGATAACGTGCCATTCATCCAGCATAACCCTTGTTCCGCGTGCGCACAGCGCACCTTACGCTTGCTTGCGCTGTGCGACGGTCAGCAAGATTTTGAATGACACATAGAACTGATATTTCAAGCCCTGATCCGTTAATCACGGCAACTGCTTGCTGCGGGACGCAAGCACGCTCGAACGCAGCAAACGCTCGCCGCGCATGACGTACAGGATAAAGACGCGGGAGACCTCTTGACGATAAAAGACTCGGCATGGTGGCTCGACGATCTGTCTGTAGCGCCAACCTTTCAGTTCTTGCGGCTTTGAGCCGCTCTTTGGATGGTCTCCTAGCTGCTCCACATGCCGAAACACCTTCCGAACTAGAAGCTTGGCCGCTTCAGGATTGTCCAGTGCGATGTAGTCAGCAATGGTATCCAGATCACTGAGCGCAGGCTCGGTCCAAATTACCTCAGCCATCGAGCCATGCGTTGTTTAGCCTGAGCATGGGACAAGGTCCGCCCCTCCTCAATCGCTCTCTCTCCACGCGCGATCCCTTCAAGCAGGCTCATGCGACGCTGCAGCGTCTCATACGTCTCAACGTCCACAAGGTAGGCGCTAGGTGCGCCGTGCTGTGTAATAAGGATGGGCTCCTTATCTCGCTCTAACTCGGAAAGGATCTCCGTGGCATGACGCTTCAGTGTTGTAACAAGTTCGGTGCGCATGATAGTGATACTAAAATATCACAAGACCCGGTACAAGCCCGTGAGGTCCTGCTCGATCGGCGCAGCCTGGAGACGCTGTCCAGCAAGCGTAAGGCGCGTGCCCGCGCCATTCATTGGCTTTATGATTCCGTCATGCCTGATTATCGCCGCGCCCATGTGCCGGGTGGCACCTATTTCTTCACCGTCAACACCTATCGGCGCCAAACGTTTCTCGCCGCTGCCGATGTGCGCTCCGTCCTACGGGAAGCGATCGGAATGCTTCGTTTGACCCATCCGTTTATGATCGAGGCTTGGGTGTTGCTGCCTGACCACATGCATGCCCTTTGGACATTGCCTCCCGGAGATGAGGATTTCTCCCACCGCTGGCGTGTCATCAAGCGAATGGTCACGCAGCGCTGCCAAACGAGACTCAATCGACCTGAATGGATGAACGCGCGTCGCAGAAAACGGAACATCGATTCTGGGAACACCTCATCCGGGATGAGGCCGACTTCAACCGGCATATCGATTACATCCATTGGAACTCGGTGAAGCATGGGTACGTGGCACAGGTGAGCCATTGGCCGTATTCGAGCTTCCATCGGTATGTCAAACAGGGATGGCTGCCAGCAAATTGGGGAAGCAACATCGAACCACTCAACGGCGCTGACTTCGGCGAATGAAGTTGGCGCGGACACGCGCCCTACGCTCGCTGACGGGCGCAATCCCGTCAGCTCGACCCGATCGCTCGCTTCCATTTCCTTGCCCTTGAAGAAGGAGCGGATCTCTTCACGGGTTGCCTCTCTAATAGTCGACGGCTGGTCGCAGCCCTGCGCGATGCGTGCGAACAGCAACGCAAGCAAGGACACATAAAACGCGATATGCCACTTCAACTTTGCATGCTCCATGATCGTGATTCCTTCTGCTAAAGGCCTAAACGGTGCGCATCAGCCGCGCGCGAAGCGAAGCGGAGGCGCGTCGGCTGCATGGCGGGGTTGGGCCGCCGGTTGCCTTTATTCGGCTTTGTAGAGTACGGCTACGCCCGGCGAATCTGGCCAAGGCCTGTGAGATCCCCACGAATTTTACTCTGAGAGGCAGTGGTTTCGGATGAGTTCATCAAGGCAGCTGATGGCCGCAAGGAGGTCTCGCAAGCGCAAGGTCACCCGCGGGTCGTCGATGACTTTAAGG
>JBOIDL010000064.1:0-18763 GCA_050740435.1 Gammaproteobacteria bacterium | reverse complement strand
GACCGACGTGGGCCGAGGTCCAGCCTTGGTTCGAATGGGTCTTTCGGGAGTACGGATTGCCACACGCCATACGGACCGACAACGGCGCCCCCTTCGCCTCGCTGGCGGTGGGTGGGTTGAGTCGGCTCTCGGCCTGGTGGATCCGGCTGGGCATCCGTCCCGAGCGCATTGAACCCGGCCGGCCGGATCAGAATGGCCGACATGAGCGCATGCATCGGACGTTGAAAGAAGCCGTGGTGAGGCCTCCGGCAGCGACGCTGCAAGCCCAGCAGCAACGCTTTAACGGCTTTGTCAGCGAGTACAACGCAGAGCGTAGCCATGAAGCGCTGCAACGGCGGACACCTCGGGAACTGTACACGGCCTCGCCCAGGAGCTATCCCGCGAAGCTGCCCCCAGTGGCCTATGGGAGCGAGGTGACGGTCCGACGGGTGCGACATAATGGCGAAATCAAGTGGAAGGGCCATCTGCTCTATGTCTCAGACATTCTGGCCAAGGAACCGATCGGCATGCACCCGCTTGACGAGTTCCTGTGGGAAGTACGCTATAGCTTTCATCTTCTGGGTGTACTCGATGAGCGAAACCAGAAAATCAACCCTCCCCGCCAATGGCATGGATAGGGAGAGAATTTGTAAACCATGCGCCCGGTCTATTTTGTAAACCATGCGCGGCTTGCACAGGCCCGCGCGGTGGCCCCGAATTGCGCCCCAGAACCCGTTTTTCGCCCTTCTTATAGAACAACGACTTGGCGAGGGTTCCTGGGTAGGGTTGGGGTGAGGGGATCAGAATAATCGACGCATGTGTTTGATTTGATTCCCCTCATTCTAACCTTGCGTCCTCGGCGCGCCAAGCAGGGCCGCCTTCGCCCCCGGCCAGCCTTCGGCTGGCGCTCGTACGAGCCTCTGGGCCTGGCTTTCGTCGGGCCGAGGCGCCATGTTTCGGGGCGCTTCGGCATCTCGGGTGAACGAGGACGACGGCGAGCCCGTCGTGAACAGCACCGGGCCGCAGGGCTCCGTGCTCCTGACCTCGATGAGCGCAACCGACTGCTTCATCGTCCTGCCCGCGGCGCCGCGGTGTCATCGCCGGCGCGATCTCATTGGCATCCGTCATTGGGCAGCCTTCATGGTTTTCCTTCTGACGCTCACTTTCTTGTGATATGCTGGTTAGCCGCTACTGGGTTTTGACTTAGGTTCTTTATAGACGCGAGTGCGAGGCTTAGCATCGAGCTTGACAGGAAGACGCCCGCATCCTCGCGATCGAAGGACCCATGAAGCTGACTCTGCAATCGCGACTCGCCAACGCAATTGCTTTAGGCTTTGAACAAGCGCCTAGGCATTTCCTCGTTTTTGGTGGGAGCCACTATGTCCTCATCAATCGATCGGAGCCCAATCTACTTAAAAAGGATATACGATGATTACCGCAACGTGCTGATGAGCCGGGACTATTACGCTTGTCGGCTGGTGCTATTAAAAAGATGGAACTTCGTTTATGAGATTCTCCTGGCCGTAGGCGCGTCGGGCACAGTTGCGGGTTGGTATCTTTGGCAGACGCCGGTGGGAAAAACAAGTTGGGCACTTTTTGCAGGGCTCGTAGCACTCATGTCCATTCTGAAACCAATTCTTCAAGTGCCCAAAGCGATAGAGCGCTACAGCAAACTTCATACAGGCTACTGCGATCTTGTCTACGATTTTAGAGAGCTTGTGGATGACATTCAGAGCTATGGAGGCATTACGCAGACGATGAGGGATTCGCTGGCCAAAGCTAAGGGACGATATCGGGACCTTGCACCGCAGGACGACCCGAAGCCGTCCGCCAAGCTTCTGCGTAAGTGTCAAGCCGAAGTTAAAAAAAAGGTCCCGTCTTTTGAGGAGTGGTGTCCAAAGACAAATTGATAGGAGAGAAGTTCATGGCGAAACGAGAAAAACAGAACTCCGATAGGCGTAAAGACGAAACGCGCAACGGTTCGCATGGTTCTGGAAAGAATGGCGAAGACCGAGAAGATCAAGTAACCAATATTCCTCTGAGAGGCACCGCGGGCAAGCCTTATGATCCCGACGAACCCAGGGGTGGTGGCAGGCCTTATGGGTGCGGCAAGGGCAAGCCACGTGGTGGCGGTTTGCCCTATCCGCCCAGACCCGGCATCGAAGCCCCGGAAAAGTGGGATACGGTTCCGCACGTCGTCCAGAATTTGAACTTCGATCACGGAGAATAGGAATTTTCATCGGGCAAGGCCGCCCCGGTCTCAGGCTCGACTTGGGCCAAGAAGGTCTCGAGGTGTTTTTGTACCAGCCGGTAGAGCGTCGTCTCTTCGGGACGCCGCCGCTCGTAGTGTACGCCTTTTGCGGCCGGCGCAGGCTGAACCGCTTGGCCTTTGATTCTCTTGCTTATCCTTGAAAGCTTGCGGTACTGGCAGCCTCATGAAATTGCGGCGGCTGACCACAGCGCTCGGCCGCTGGCCGGGCCAGCCTTCCGGGCACTGTTATATCACGGTGTGCGGCGCCGAATGCCCTGCTCCGTGCCGCGGTGTGCGGGGTTAAAGGGGCCAAGCTCTGTATATTTATATACTCGACGCATGGCCCGCCGTCCGCGTGTTCGCCTCGATGGAATACCCCTGCACATCGTGCAGCGCGGCAACCACCGCGAGCCCTGCTTCTTTGGCGTAGAGGACTACGGTGCCTACCTGCATTGGCTCGGTGAGGCAATGAAGGAGACGCGCGTTCACGCACGCCTGTGCGCTCATGAGCCACCCTGTATACCTGCTGCTCACTCCCAAGAAAACCGCGGAGGTACCCGATAAGGGATACACACAGCAGGGCCAGCGTTCTCAGCAACGAAGCGTTGTTCGCAGTCATGGCGTACCTCACGGAAGTGATCCGCCGTTTGTCTTTTAAGCCTTTGCGTAGGTCGTGAGGCTTGCGATGTCTCGCAAAATACGCGGCGTTCTGGGTCCACCGGGGAAAGCCAGGTATTTGGGAAGCCATACGGGGCCGAGTTGTTCCGCGAAACGCCCGTAGCTCTCATGGTCCCGAAAGTGCTCGCTTTGACGATAAATCATGCGCCCGATCCGCTGCCAAAGCGGAGCGAGCTCATGGCCTTCCAAACCCGCGATCGGCACCATCCCGAGATTAAACCAGCGATACCCTCGTGTTCGGCCGCCCAGCATGAGCTCCGTGAGTATGAATTCCAAAATGCCAGCGGGGGCATCGGGCCGGTAGCGCACCAAATCCAGGGCTAGTTCTTCTTTGCGGGCGCTCACCCACAGGATCGCAAACGCTACGATTCGCTTATCCTTGCGCACCACCGCGCAGGGGAAGTTGGCCAGGTACGCGGGATCGAAATAACCCCTGGAAAAGTTCTTCTCCGAGGTCTTCGTGTGCGCCAGCCACTCCTCGGAGACGCGCTGCATTTCCGGGATCAACGCGGGCACCTTGGCCGAACTGACTATCTCGAAGCTGACGCCCTCTGCAAGCACGCGATCGTAGGCTTTTCGTAGCACCGCT
Organism: Gammaproteobacteria bacterium; assembly: GCA_050740435.1. Taxonomy (GTDB): domain Bacteria; phylum Pseudomonadota; class Gammaproteobacteria; order JACCXJ01; family JACCXJ01; genus USCg-Taylor. The sequence goes on along the minus strand of JBOIDL010000064.1, from coordinate 15,266 downwards.
CTTTCGGGTCCCTGGAGCGAAAAGCGCTCTAACGGGATGCGGGCGTCATCCCCCAATTTGAGCACCGACAACCCGAGATCGATATACCGCGACAAGCTTTCGGCATCGATGAGGTAAAAAACCGGCCACCCCCCATAGCGATCGCAGAGATCCCTAAACGTCCAGAGCAAGTTCTCGTGCTCGGCCGGCGGACCGACGGGATCACCGAGCGCGACCCAGCTTTTATGCATCACCCGGTACATGATGAAGGCCTGGCCAGAACGGCTGAACAGAAAGCGCTTGTCGCCGAGCAAGGCGAGGGTCGCGCGCGCATTCGGATCCTGCTTGACGATGCGGCGGATCTGCTCGATGCTCGCCGCATGCGGCAGGTCGGGGACCGGATCGGCCCGCAGCAGATACGCCAACGCAATCGCGCCGGCAAGGACAACCGCCACCGCTAGGGTGCGGAGACACCTGGAAAGCTCGGCCTCATACTGGAACTGCCACCAGAGCTCATGAGAATAGGCAAACTGTTTATACGAAAAAATGCCGAGCCAGATGGTCACGGCGAGGATCGCCATCACGGTGGAGACCCACTCAGCCGGAAAACCCTGATCGAGCAGCGAGCCTCCGCGCCGGAACTCTCGATGCGTCGCCAATAGCACCAGGAGCGTGAGAGCGACAACGAACGCGCCTTCATAGATCAAGCCTTTGAGAAGCAAGGCCACGATACCCAGCGCGAGCAGAACGGCGATCAAACGATAGGCCGCGCTGAGACGCAGGGACAAGCCGCGCGCTAGGATCAGGAGCCCGATCCCGGCGGCGCCCGCGAGCGCGTGGAAAATCTCCACCAGCGCTAGCGGCGCCGCCGCTCTTAGCAAGCCGAGGCGTCCCGCCGGCGCCGGGACGGCGCTCGAGAAAAGCAGCAGCGTCCCGGCGAAGATGATGACTACGGCCATGATTTGTGGTCCGAGCACTTCCAACCAATCCGCCGCGGACTCCCGCGCCCGCACCCATTGGGCGCGTTGCGCGACCGCCTCATGAGCGGCGAGCACGATGGCGGCCACGCCGAGGGGCGCCAGATAATAGACGCAGCGAAACAACAAGATCGCGCCGAGCAGTGCCGCGGGAGGGATCTCCGGTAGACCGACCAGCATCACCGACTCGAACACGCCGATTCCCCCCGGCACGTGACTCACACCCCCTGCCAGCAAGGCCAGTGCGAATACGCCCAGAAAACCGAAGAAGTCCGTGCCGGGGTATACCGGCAGCAGCACGTAGATCACGGCGCCGATCAGCATCAGATCCAATGCGCCGAGGGCGATTTGCGCCGCGGCCGTTTTGGCCGACGGCAGCCTGAGCGACCAGTTCCGCGTCCGGATCGTCATCGGCCGTATGGCGGAAACGATGAGATACACCACCATCAGGCCCAGCATCACCGCGCCTAGGGTGCGTTTCACTCCCAGAGGCGGGGAAAATGCCGTGGCTTCGGCGCTCCCGAACAGCAGTGAGAGGGTGAGGATAAAACCGATCCCTAAGGTCACGGTCAGCGCGCACATGGCCGTGATCCCGGCGATCTCGACCGCGGATAATCCACCTTGAGAATAGAGGCGGTAGCGGATGGCGCCGCCGGTGACCATCGCGAAGCCGAGATTGCTGCCGAAAGCGGAGGCGAGGAAACCGGCAAGCGCGGCGCGCGGATAGGATAAGGGACGGTTGATGTGGTTTAGGGCAACTACATCATAGCCTGTCACCACCACAAAACTGGCGGCCGTGATCCCGAGGGCCAGTAAGACCGATGTCCAGGGGAGCGCTTGAAAGTTTTCCAGAACCTCGGCCAGCCCGATCTTTTTTAGCGTGCGATAAACGACCCAGAGCGCGAAACACACGATCGCGAGACTGAAAAAAGTACCGGCTTGCACCAACAGTTTTTGGGCAACCTGTCTGGCCCGGCCGGGGCTTTTACGCTTTGCTGCGTTGCTCGCAATCGCCATCGCCGTATGCTCGATCGAGTGGTGGTGTGGTTCGGATCAAAGCGAAGCACCGATTCTAGTGTACTGCTAGTTAAGACCCTGACATAGGTGCGACGCTTCGCCCTCTGGAAAATTCTGCCGAAGCGCCGTATCGACACATTGATAAGCGCCGACTGCAGGTGCTAGCATTGATGGCCAGCGGGCAGGGAACTTTGGGCGAGGAGGCCCGACTCAAAGTACGGTGGGAATGCTTTTCTTTGAAAGCGTGCTATGCCTGCAATGGATAGCACTACCTATAAACAAAGCTGCTTGGAGGTGAACCATGCCACTACGTATAGGCGATGAAGCCCCGGATTTTACGGCGGAGACAACGGAAGGCACGATCCGGTTCCACGAATGGATCGGGGACGGTTGGGCTATTCTGTTCTCGCATCCGAAAGATTTTACCCCGGTCTGCACGACCGAGCTTGGCTATATGGCGGGTCTCAAGCCAGAGTTCGACAAGCGCAACTGCAAGATCATCGGTTTGAGCGTCGATTCGGTCAGCGACCACGCCGCATGGTCCAAGGATATTGCGGAGACTCAAGGCCATGCAGTGACTTATCCGTTGATCGGTGATACCGATCTAAAGGCGGCGAAGCTCTTCGATATGATTCACCCCAATGCCAGCGGCAGCGCACAGGGGCGAACGGCGGCCGATAATGCCACGGTGCGCTCCGTGTTTGTCATCGGTCCGGACAAGAAGATCAAGTTGATGCTCACCTATCCCATGAGCACGGGCCGCAACTTCGATGAGGTGCTGCGGGTGCTTGACTCGATGCAGCTAACAGCAAAGCACAAAGTCGCAACGCCGGTGAATTGGAAGCAGGGCGAGGACGTCATCATCGTCCCGGCGGTTTCCGATGCAGAAGCGAAGGCAAAATTTCCAGGTGGCTGGAAATCGCCGCGGCCTTATCTAAGGATCGTGCCACAACCGAAGTAGAGTGGTGGGTAACAGTGGTGCGATAGGCACTCAAGGCGTCATCGCATCACGGCACTTATTCCGTCTGAGCCTGCCCATAGGGGGCGTGGCACCGCATGACGGTTTTCTGAGGAGTTACTATATGGGAATGAAGTTATACGTTGGCAACATGGGTTACGGCATCCGCAGCAGTGATCTGGAACGGCTGTTCTCGGCTCATGGTACTGTACGTTCCGCCGAGGTAGCAAGCGCCGATTCGCCGACAGTTCCTTTAACGTAAGGGGTCAGCGTTTTAGTTAGGTGTCCCCACGAATAAAACCGTTGTATCAGGCAGCTACACGAAGGGTGGGACTCCATTCGCTACACCGCATACGATGCGCTGCGAATGGAGCCCGCGATTCTCTACCCGTGCTGCTTTTTTAGCGCCTACTGGACCGTGAAGCAGCTTTCCACCGCCGTGTTGTTCAAGGCGGCCGTTCTGGCGATGATCTCGAACTTGACCTGGTCGCCCAGGGCAAGGATTTCTGATGGAACCTGGAACTCCGTCACTGTGGGCGGGAGGTCGAAGGCGAAACTGACGTCTCCCTGCTCGACGAACAACTGGTAGCCGACGATTTCGACGGGTCCCGATTTGCCGATCTCGGGATGCGATTCCGTCACCGCATCCCAGTCGATGATGACGGGCTCGCTCACTGACGGGAGGGGAACTGCGTCGCAGTTTTCCGCCGCCGGAACTCCAGAAACCAAGATGTTGGCCGGCCGGGCGGCCATCACGTGGGACAGCCTCACCGTGCTCTTCAACTGACCTCCGTCCAGAGTCCGGGCCCTGACGACGTAAGCTCCTTCCGGGAACCGGCGGAAGAATTTTTCGGGCGCCAGTTCATCGAACGGGGGTTCGGCACTCTCAAAGAACAACTGGGTCATGCCCTGCCTCGCCAAGCGTCCTTCGGGTCTAATCCTGAGTATTGTGTGCTTCTTCGGGTCCGTGATTGTCAGCTTCTTCCAGCCCGGTCCATCGATGGAGGAGTGGATGCCGAGGTCTCCGTCCGTGTCATTGAGCTCGAAGAACAGCTCGGCTTCGGGAAATTCGACGGCCCAAGCGGCCGGGGCAGCGGCCCCCAAGGTAAGAGCGGCCATCGTCATTCCAAAGGCGGGCAACCTACGTGTGTGTCTCTTCATTTGGATTACTCCTGTTCGTTTGTCAGTTAGATTAGCTTCTCGACCGGCACGGCGACGAAAAGCCGTGGGTTTGCCGAGAGCGCATAGGCTATGCGGTTAACCTGACCGCAAGCTTGTCGAAACATGACCATCTGCCAATGTAAGGCGGATAGTTAATTTAGATTTCGCCACCACGGGGTATGCAACCCCGTGGGGCGACCAAGCGGCATCGATTCTTCCTTGCTCCAGCCGCCACCGTGAACAGCTCGCCTAATCCGCGGTCGTGAAGCGCACGTCGCGAACTGTTTGATTGCCGTTCTCCGCGATCAACTTGATATCAAGGGTGTAGATGACCCCGGGTTGGAGCCAATCGTTCGGCAGCGTGAAGCGCGTGGCGTCGCCGGGGAGGTCGATACTCAGGGAGACCTTTTTCTCTTCATCCTCCACCTGGAGCAGGACCCGTTCCGGCGCGACGGGCGCGGACCACCGCACTTCTAGGTCCTCGGTCGGCACGTCGGTCTCCCCAGCCGACGGAAATAGGATCGTGGGGGCCGGCAAGAGCTCATAGGACAGCTCCGCCACGCCCGCGAGTCTCTCGCCGGCCGCGGTTCTACCCCGAAAACGGTACTCCCCTTCGGGGTACGCTTGCATCAGGTCCTCGAGGCTCGGCTCCGGCGTATCGAAGTGCACATCCGCTTGTCCCAGGCGGTCCCCGTCTCGGAACTTCGCCTTGAGCCGAACCGTCCCGCCAGGGCCGACGATGTGCACCCGGCCGATCGGATCGACCCCTGTTGCGCGGATCAGAATTTCGGCGTCGTCGTCGCTAGCGCTGTACACGACCCTCATCGTCGCGTGCTCAAAGGGTAGGACCTCGTTCGAGGCGGCTGCGTGGAACGCGGGTACGCTCAATAGGGCGATGCCGGCGCCAAGCGGTAAAATGTTTCGATGGATCATGGGTAAGTCTCCTTTCGGTTTTTCGCGTGGATTCGCGTCGGGCGTCGAATCTTCGGAGGTCAGATCGCCCGAGTCCATCCCCTTTTTGTCGTACGACAGGAGAACGGAACCCTCGGGACATCGGTCTCACATAAAGCGGATTCCCAAAGCGACGCGATTTCGCCATTTTCTCGGCGACCCGCCGCACTGCGGCGCGCCTCGACAAACCTCAAGAAAGGAAATTGCTATGGACTATCGACCACTTGCAGGTATTTTTTCCGCCGCTGCCGTTCTGGTGCTGTTGGGAGGATTCACGGCCCGCGCTGAAGACGACCACGGCAATGGGAGCCGTGTCTGTCTGGAGTTCACCGATCTACGGATGACGCTCGAGCAGAACGCGACCGACGGCGACACCGAGATCGTTCTCTTCGCGAAGGGGCAGGACGACGGCTTGAAGATACTCCGCATTGTCCGTCCCGACGGTCGAACCGTCGCCGAGTATCGAGGCAATCGACGAACCATCGGCCTTCGCGAGTTCGCCCTGGAATCGGCGGAGCCCCCGGAACTCGAAAGGGTGCTTCGATCGTTTCCCGAGGGGACCTACCGCTTCGGCGGGCGCACCGTGGAGGGCGACTGTTTGCGCGGTTCGGCCTTCCTGTCGCACGCCATAGCGCCCGAGACGGAAATTCTGAGCCCGGGCGAGGACGAGACCGTGCCACGTGATGAGGTCGTGGTGTCTTGGGTGGCGATCCCGGAGGCCGAGGTCTACCTCGTCGAAGTGAAGAACGAGGAGACGGAGAACGCGCTTTTGGTCGCGGTGCCGGCGCCGATGACCTCGTTCGAGGTGCCCGCGAGCTGGCTCGAGCCCGGGGTCGAACACCAGGTCGTGGTGGGGGTTCGCACTCCTTCCGGAAACATCACGAACGTCGAAAGCGCTTTCTTTGCGGCGGCCGAGTAGTGAAGGGCACCCGTGGGCGGAACGTGTGGCAGGGCGTTTTTGATTCCCGTCATCACGTGAATTGTTGCGGGCCCTTGGTGCCGCGTTCGTTCGTTGTCGGTAGCAAGTCTTCCAGAAAATATGCTGAGAAAGCGGCGCGGCCGGGCAGACCCGCCTTCTGGTAGATCGCGCGCGCCTGCTGTCGAACGGTGGCCTCCGTGGTGCCGCGGAGAGCGGCGATCTCCTTGTGACTAAAGCCCTTGAGCATCAGAAGCCCCACTTCGCGTTCTGCATCAGTCATGGTCCAACTCTCGAACTTCGTTTCGATCGCCGCCGCGAGACCTTCGACGTAGGATCGGGATTGACTGCGCCAGACCTCCCCTTCCTCTCTCGCCATCTCGAGATCGCGCATCAATTCGAGCCTTTCATCTTGGTTGCGGTGAAAGCGCTGGAAAAGAAGGACTATGCCGCCGATGGCGACGAGCGTGAGGGCGAACTCGAGGATTTCCAGAAGCACCTTGGCGAAGGTGATCCCGTCTGCTTCTAAGACGAACTCGAGGGTCATCAAGACCGCGAAGGCACCGATTCCCGCGCCGCCTAGCAGCCATCGGGTGCGTCGCTCGTCGCGTTCACGCGCAGCCACGGTCAATCTCCTTCGTCATTCGAGGGGCGTGCGAAAGCGCTCCACTTCGTCTTAAAGAATCGCTTGCAGATCCGGGTGCGGGGATCAATCAAGTCGTTCATCGTTGAGGCACTCGGATAGCGTGGGGCCGCCCATTGTACCAAAGAACGCCGCAACCCCCTGCCCGGCGCGATCTCGCCGAGCGGGGACCGGCCACGGCCGGCATGCTAGTCGGCGCGGGCGATGGTCACGGCGTCGGCAATGCCGCACACCGCGGATCGAAGTTGCAGCCTACAAGTTGCACGGACTCGCCCGTTTCCAGGTCCACTCCGAGGATGAACCCCACCCCGCGGGCGTAGTACTTGTTCTGGAAGGTGCCGGGCTCAAGCCCCGTGTTCTCGCCACTCACCAGGCAGTCGTGGTCTCCACAAAACAGATCCACAAGGTCCCGCGGCACGTGCTGGTCGAGCATCGGGTCGCTGCCGTAACCGTAACTGGTGGATAGATATCTGACCGTATCCTCCGCGTTTCCCGGCGAGAACTCCGAACGGTGGACGTCGCCGACCTGGGGTGAGCCGAGAATATAGGTGCCCGAGGGATCGCCGTCCCGCCCCGTCTTCCACTGGCCATCGGTGTTCAGACGCTCTGGCCTGGCCGGGTTGTCTCCGGGGAAGGTTTCGAAGTTGCTGACCGCCTCGCCGCAGAAGTCCACCGTCCCGTCCTTGCGCTGGCCGTACCAGTCGTCGGTGTCCTCGACGAGCAAACCGTCTTCGTAGCGCTTGTCGTTGAGCACGATGCAGGTCACGCCCTCGATGAGCTTAGTCTCGTCGAGCGCGACGATCGTGTTGGTCTCCAGGCTCCCCGCGTAGTCCCAGCGGTAGCCGATGGTGAGCGGGAAGTAGGGATTCGGGTTCGTGAGGTTGGTGTAGTCGCTGTCGAAGTCCGCGGGGTCGAAGTCCGGGTCGTAGCGAGCCTCGCCGAGCTCGCCGCAGATCTCCAACCGCTGCGCGCGTTGGGCGCGGCAGAGTTGGTTCGCCTCCGCGCGCTCCTCCTTCGCGGTGTCGAAGCACGCCGCCCGCTCATCGCCGTCGGAGACGTTGATGCACTTCGCCTTGGCGATGGAGAAGTCGTCGCGCGTTTCGTATCGGCAGGCGTCGTATTGGGCCAAGGTCGTGGCGGTGCAGAAGCGCCCCTTGCCGGGGTGGTCCGCAGCGACACCACCGCCTGCGAGTGCGGTCCCTGTCGCTAGCGCGCAGCACATCGCGACGGCGATCGCGAGCGTCAGCAGACCGGCTGGACGCGATCTTCTTCTGTCTCTCGTAGCCTCTTCGGCCATCGACATTCCAAAGGCGGGCAACCTATGTGTGTGTCTCTTCATTCGGATTACTCCTGTTCGTTTGTCAGTTGGATTAGCTTCTCGACCGGCACGGCGGCAGAAAGCCGTGGGTTTGCCGAGGGTGCATAGGCTATGCGGCCAACCTGACCACAAGCTTGTCGAAACATGACCATCTGCCAATGTAAGGCGGATATTCATGCCGGGTCGTAGACAAGCCCTCGCCTGGTCTTTTAAAGTGACGCTACCGGCGCCTGGCATAGCTGCATTTCGGCGTGGGAAGTAAGGTGTCGGCCTGCGGCCGACGGGTCGGTGGGTTACGCCGCAAACAGCGGCCAAGTCGTAGCGAGAGGGGGCGTGTGAGCTTCTTGGAGTCGTTCTGTTCAACGTTCCAGACGTGAGTATCTAACGATGCGCCTATTACTGATCGAAGATGACCTCACGATCGCCTCGTTCGTCAGCAAGGGGTTGAAGGAAGCCGGTTTCGTCGTCGAGCATGCAGCCGATGGCAAGACCGGGCTGCACATGGTCCTCACCTCGTGTTACGACGCGGCCGTGATCGATATCATGCTGCCCGGGTTGGACGGTCTCGCGATCATCGACGAGCTACGGCAGCGGCGCATCAAGCTGCCGGTTATCATCCTGAGCGCTAAGCGATCGATTGATGAGCGCGTCGAAGGGCTCGAGGCGGGTGGCGATGATTACCTCACCAAGCCCTTCTCCTTCTCCGAGCTGCTGGCGCGCATCCAGGCTCTGATCCGCCGGGCGAACGATACACCCGAGCCCACCAGGATCACCGTTGGGGAGCTCTCCATCGATCTGCGTACGCGGGCGGTCACGCGCGCGGACAAGAAAATCGCCCTGCAGCCGCGGGAGTTCCTGTTGCTCGAATACCTCGCACGTAACGCCGGGCGGGTGGTTTCCAAGACGATGATCATGGAGCATGTCTGGGACTATAACTTCGATCCGCAGACCAACGTTGTGGAGTCTCGAATATGCAGGTTGCGCGACAAGATCGACAAGGGCTTCGACACACCCCTGATTCATACTGTGCGCGGGATGGGCTATGTTCTTAAAGACACTCCGTAGCCTGCGTCATACGCTCGCGCTGCGCTTGACGATCTGGTACGCCGGCATCTTCGCGGCCTCCTCCATTCTTGCCTTTACGCTGGTTTATGCATCGGTGGTATCTGTCGTGCAAGAACGAACCGACGAGGATTTGGAAGAGGACATCGAAGAGTTTGCCTCTTTGATGAAGTCGGGTGGACTCGATCGTGTGAAGGCTGAGATCACAGCGGATACAGAAGGCTCCGGGGCCAGCCAAGCTTTCTTTCGTCTGTGGAGGCCCGATGGTCGCGAGCTCATGGCCACGGACCTGTCGTCGTGGCCGGGATTGGCCAAACCGCTACAAGTCCTGGCAAAAGTTGACGACGCCGGTGAGCCGATATTGGCAACCCTCTCGCTGCCGCGGCGCGCGGACAAAGTGCGCATCGTCTATGGAACCATCGCGCCCGGTCTGGTCCTCGAGATCGGCGAGTCTCTGGAAGAAGATGAGGAGCTTATAGCGGCTTTGCTCGGGGGGTTTCTCATTACGCTCGCGGCCGTCACCATGCTCGGCGGCCCCATCGGCTGGTTCATGGCGCGACGGGCGTTGCGCGGCGTTCAGGAGGTCACGCGGACGGCCACCGAGATCGCGGACGGCGCGCTGGACCGGCGCGTGGAGGTGCGATTTCAAGGCGATGAGCTCGACACCTTGGCGCGGACGTTCAACACGATGGTTGACCGCATTCAGGCGCTTGTTATCGGCATGCGCGAGATGACCGACAACCTGGCGCATGACCTCAGAAGTCCGCTTGGCCGGATCCGCGCCTCTGCCGAGTTGAGCTTGACCAGCGGCGGATCAAAGGCGGAAGCCGAGGTCATGGCGGCGGCGACTACCGAGGAATGCGACCGGCTGCTGGAAATCATCAACACCACGCTGGATATCGCCGAGGCGGAATCCGGTGCCGCCAGACTTAAACTGGCGGACATCGACTTGGTCGAGCTCGTTCACGACGCCTTAGAGTTATTCCAGCCCATCGCCGAGGATAAGCAAATAACAATCACTGCCGATTTGCCCGATCACTGTCGGAGCCACGGCGATCGGCAACGGCTGCAACGGGTGGTCGCTAATCTCCTGGATAACGGCTTGAAGTATACGCCGACTGGAGGGCGAGTAACGATCAGGTTGGTCGCTGAAGGTGAGCGGGTCACGTTATCGATCGAGGATACGGGTATCGGAATATCGTCCAATGAATCGGCCCGGATCTTTGAGCGCTTCTACCGCTGCGATCGAAGCCGCTCGAAGCAGGGGAACGGGTTGGGTCTAAGCCTGGCGCTGGCGTTCGTGCGGGCCCACGGCGGCGACATCACCGTCAACAGCACCCCAGGACAAGGCAGCACCTTCACCGTCGTGCTTCCTCGGTCGCGCCACCGCCGCGTTCAGGCGAGTGCGAACTCTAGGTCCTGAATAAGATCCTCCACATCCTCAACCCCCACGGATAAGCGCACCAAGGTGTCACCGATGCCGAGTGCTTCCCGAGTCTCGGCAGCCAATGAGGCATGGGTCATGATGGCGGGATGCTCGATGAGGCTCTCGACACCTCCCAGACTCTCAGCCAAGGCGAAGATCCGGCAGCGCTCGAGAAACCGCCGGGTATCCTCGATCCCGCCCTTGAGCACCACCGTCACCATGCCGCCCGAAGCGCGCATCTGGCGCCGCGCGAGCGCATGCTGGGGATGGCTTGCGAGGCCTGGGTAATGGACCCGCTCGATCTTGGGGTGGCGCTCCAACCACTCCGCAACCGCCGCGGCGTTCGCCGTGTGCCGCTCCATGCGCAGCGCCAGGGTCTTCATGCCGCGCATTACAAGGAAACTTTCGAAGGGGCTCGCGATAGCTCCGATCGCGTTCTGCAGAAAAGCGAGCCTCTCGGCCAAGGTCTCGCTCGCGGTGACCACCACCCCGCCCACGATGTCCGAATGGCCGTTGAGGTACTTGGTCGCCGAGTGCACCACCAGGTCGAAACCGAGCTCTAACGGCCGCTGCGCCCAGGGCGTGGCGAAGGTATTGTCCGCGACGCTCAGGACCCCGCGCCCACGCGCCACATCCGCGACCATTCCGAGATCGACGAGCTTGAGCAGCGGATTGCTTGGCGTCTCCACCCAGATCATCCGGGTATTCGGGCGGATGGCCCGCTCGAGCGTCCCGCGATCGGGTAAAGGCGTGAAGGTGAAATCGAGTCCCGCCGAGCGCCGCCGTACCCCCTCGAAGAGCCGGGTCGTACCGCCGTAAAGATCGTCGAGGGCCACGATGTGCGCGCCGCTGTCGAGCAGCTCAAGCACGGTGGCAATGGCGCTCATGCCCGAGGCAAAGGCGAAGCCGTCGCGACCACCTTCGAGGTCGGCCACGCAGCGCTCGTAGGCGAGCCGGGTGGGGTTTCTAGTGCGCGAGTAATCGTAACCCTGATGCACGCCCGGACTCGATTGCACGTAGGTCGAGGTGGCATAGATCGGGGTCATCACAGCCCCGGTCGCGGGGTCCGGAGGCTGTCCCGCATGGATGGCGCGGGTAGCGAATCCGTAGGGTTTGTCGGGCGGGGACATGGGTTAATTTTCCACTATTTCATCCTGCGACGGAGATAGTTCAAAAGGTCGATGCGCGTAATGAGGCCGAGGAATTTCTGATCCTCGACGACGATGGGCACCATACCCTGCTCGTAGATGCCGAACAGCTCCTCGATGGGTGTCTGGGGTTCGACCGTCTGCAAGCGCGTGGTCATGATCGCCGCGACCTTTTCTCGGAACCGCTTGTCGTCGCCGTAGACCGCGTGGAGCACGTCGGACTCGTCGATGATGCCCACGATCCTATCGCCTTCGAGCACCGGGAGCTGGGACACGTCGTAGAGCTTGAAGCGCCCGTAGGCCGTAAGCAGCGTGTCCCCGCGCCCGACCGTGACGACCGCCCGCGCCGAATGCAGCCGCGAGATTAAATCGCGCAGATCACCTTGCCGCCCGCGCTCAAGGAACCCTTGGTCTGCCATCCAGTAGTCGTTGTACATCTTAGACAGGTATTTGTTACCGCTGTCGCAAGCGAAGGTCACCACCCGCTCGGGCTGCTCGCGCGTCCGGCAATACTGCAGAGCTGCGGCGAGCAAGGTCCCCGACGAAGAGCCGGCGAAGATCCCCTCCTTGCGTAGCAACAGCCTTGCGGCCTCGAAGCTCTCCGCGTCCGCGATCGTGTAGGCCTCGCGCACCCGGGAGAGATCGCAGATAGAAGGAACGAAGTCCTCACCTATGCCCTCGACCAGCCAGGAGCCCGCCTCACCCAGCGTCCCGGTCTTGACGTAGGGCGCGAGCACCGAGCCCTCGGGGTCCGCGAGCACCATCTTGACCTCTGGGGCGACCCGCGCGAAGTAGTGGCTCAAGCCCGTCAGCGTGCCGCCCGTGCCGACCCCGCAGACCACTGCGTCGAGCCTCTGCCCCATCTGCGACCAGATCTCCGGCCCTGTGCCCTCCTCGTGCCCTTTCGGGTTGGCGGCGTTGGAGAACTGATTGACGTAGAAGGCGCCCGCTCGGCTGCCTGCCAGGCGCTCCGCGATGTCCTGGTAATACTCGGGGTGGCCGCGCCCGACATCGGAGCGCGTCATCACTATTTCCGCTCCCAGCGCCTTAAGGTGGAAGATCTTCTCCTGGCTCATCTTGTCGGGGATGACGAGCAGGAGCCGGTAGCCCTTGCGGGCGGCGATGAGGGCCAACGCAAGCCCGGTGTTCCCGGCCGTCGCCTCGATGAGGAGACCGCCCGGACCGATCTTGCCCTCCTGCTCGGCCGCCTCGATCATGGAGCGGGCAATGCGATCCTTGATGGATCCGCCTGGATTCTGGCTCTCGAGCTTGACAAAGAGCCGGCAAGGCCCGGTGTCGAGCCGGGTGATCTCCACCAGCGGCGTGTTGCCAATCAGTTCGATAAGGTTGCTCACGGGTGCACTCCCTCCTCAGTGTCGGCCTGACGCTCATGTCCCTAGCTTAACTATACCGAAAACGGCCACAATTTACGCTTCGTCATTCCGGGCAAGGGAGCAGCGCGACCGCGACCCGGAATCCATACGCCCTAGCCAACGCCACGTGGATTCCAGCTTGCGCTGGAATGACGGCAAGATAGAGCTTTTGTCCCTGGTTAAACATCGTCTCTAGTTACCGTAAATTATGACCGTTGGAGGTATACATCAGCCCGGCGGACGCCAGAGGCGCAAGGCGGCAATCGCGCTAGAATACGGGTTGTATAAGAGGTTTTGATACCGGCCGGCACCAGCTACACGGTCAGAAACATCGGCAAGACCACGAACCATTGGTATTACGGTTATCGCCTTGCGCGCAGCGAATAGCAACCCGAGATGATCACTGCCGCCTATCGCTGGATCGATCGCAACATTCTTGAGCTCGGCCGCGAAATGCGGCTGTCGTATCTGCCGCCGCTCATGGTCTACGTTGGGGCGGGGATCTCCGGCCTGACCGGCATCGTCGGCACTTTCTTCGTCAAGGATTACTTGGGCCTCTCCGCCGCCTTCCTAGCCGCGCTGGGCTTCTGGGCGGGGATCCCCTGGGTGCTCAAGATGCCGCTAGGGCATCTGGTCGATCTCATCTGGCGCTGGAAGAGCCTGCTTGTCTATCTGGGCGCGAGCCTCATCACGGTGGGCCTCTGCATCATGGTGTTCCTTATCGGCGAGCGCGAGGCCATGACGGCCATCATGCCGGCGGAGGCGTGGTTCGTGGTGAGCGCGCTGCTCTCGCCGATCGGCTATGTGATCCAGGACGCGGTCGCCGATGCGATGACTGTCGAGGCGGTGCCGCGCGTCGATGAGGATGGACGGCCCATCGATCCGGCCACCCGCAAGCTCATGCACACCACCATGCAGACGCTCGGGCGTGTGGCCATCATCGGCGGCAGCACGCTGGTGGCGCTTATCAACCTCTATCTCTTCACCGGTGTAGAGCAGCTTCCACAAGCGGAGATCGCGCTCATCTACCGCGACGTCTACCTGATAGCCCTGAGCATCCCCGCGATCTCGGTGCTGGGTGTGGTGAGCGCCTCGCTCCTCAAGGCGCGCGACCGGCGCCGGCTGCTACGCGCGGGCAAGAGTCGCGTCGAGGTGCAGGCGCTGATCCTGGAGAAAGTCGATCCGGCCAAACCCAACTGGTGGATCCTCGGCGGCAGCCTGCTGTTCGTGGTGTTCACGCTCGCCGTCGGTCTCGGCAATCTGCCCTACAACGAGGAGATCGTGTTTGTAGGCTCCTTCGCCATCGTCGCCTTCCTCATCGAGCGCTTGACGCGCGAGCTCAGTCCCGAGGCGCGGGCGACGCTCATCGGCACTGCCATCGTCATCTTCGTCTTCCGGGCCACGCCGACTCCGGGCCCGGGCGTCACCTGGTGGATGATCGACGAGCTCAAGTTCGATCAGCACTTCCTCTCCGTGCTATCGCTCATCGCGAGCGCGCTCACCTTGGTCGGAATGTTCATCTTCCGCCGCTTCATAGCCGAGCGCTCGATCGCCTATGTGGTCGGCTTCCTGACCGTTGTTGGCTTTGTGTTGGCGCTGCCCGTCCTCGGCATGTACCACGGCCTGCACGAGTGGACCGCCGCGCACACCGGCGGGGTGGTGGACGCGCGCTTCATCGCGCTGGTCGACACCGCGCTCGAATCGCCGCTCGGCCAGATCGCGATGATCCCGATGCTGGCCTGGATCGCGAGCTCCGCGCCCGCCAACCTCAAGGCCACCTATTTCGCGGTCATGGCCTCCTTCACCAACCTCGCGCTCTCGCTGAGCCAGCTCGGCAGCAAGTACTTGAACCAGATCTTCATCGTCACCCGCGAGGTCCGCGACCCCGCGACCGGCGCCCTCCAGGCGCACGCCGACTACAGCCAGCTCGGGACCCTGCTCAGCGTGCAGATCCTGCTCGGCCTCGCCCTACCCTTCGGCGCGATCCTCTTCGCCCGTCTGTCCAAGTTCCGCAGCGCTTGACATACCGCCCGGCAAGGATCAGGCTCGAGCTGGGAATCATCGCGGAGGTCCCGTTGAACGTTCTTGCCGGACTCTTATCGCTACCGACCCGGACGATCGGCGTTGGACGCGGTAGGGACCACGCGTGAGCGATGCTGGCGGTACGCCTGGGTTCTTGAGTTTTTTTGTTATGTGCGCTACCGGCTAGGCCGAACTTCTTTTAGCGAATTAGCGTAACGGTCTGATAGGATGGAATAATTTAAAAACACAGGGTGCGGCTAGTGGGTACGTTATCACCCTTTCAGGCCGAGGAGTTGGAAAGCCTGGCGTTGTAAA
>JBOIDL010000063.1:0-18955 GCA_050740435.1 Gammaproteobacteria bacterium | reverse complement strand
CCCATTGACTGGAGGGCTGGAATTCACCCACGGTGAGATCCAGCGAAAAGCTCAAAACTCACAGAAACCCAATGCCCTAGCCATTTTCTATCGCTAAGCGCCAATATTTATGCAACTGGAAGGTCTAGTCTCTTGCTTCTCGGTGAGGTTCTCGGGGCGTTTGAGCAAGAGCCAGCGGGTGTTGGTCAGCACTGGGGCATAGCCTTGGGCGGCTGCAATATCGTCTTGAACGGATTCGGAAACGCGGATGAGATCGAGAAGCTGAGGCTGGGGCTCGAGTCCGGCCACGGCGTCCGCGCGCTGTATCACGGTGCCGATATGTCCAAGCCGAGTGAGATAGCCAGCATGGCGCAACAGGCGCTCGCCGCCTTCGGCGCGGTCGATATTTTGGTGAACAACGCAGGCATCCAGCACGTCGCACCGATCGAAGACTTTCCCCCGGAGAAATGGGACGCCATCATGGCGATAAACTTGTCCTCGGCGTTCCACACGATTCGCGCCTTGTTACCGGCCATGAAGGCCCGGCGGTGGGGACGCATCATCAACATCGGCTCGGCGCACGCGCTCGTGGCCTCGCCCTTCAAATCCGCTTATGTCACCGCGAAGCATGGGCTGCTCGGCCTCACCAAGACCGTGGCGCTCGAAGTCGCGGAGCACGGGATCACCTGTAACGCGATCTGTCCCGGTTATGTGTTCACGCCGCTGGTCGAGGGCCAGATCGACGACACCGCCAAGGCGCGCGGCATTGAGCGTGAGGCGGTGATTCGAGACGTGCTGCTGGCGGCCCAAGCCACCAAGCAATTCGTCAAGCCGGAGGACCTGGGTCAATTGGCGGTCTTCCTCGCGAGCGATGCCGCGGCCCAGATCACGGGTGCGGCGCTTCCGGTCGACGGCGGCTGGACCGCGCATTAGCGCTCCTGAGGCGACAGACCACGATATATCGATACGAAAAGCGCACCTCTTATGACGCATGAAAAATATATCGTGCTCTGTCCACGTCTGTCCAGGTCTGTCGCCTAATGTCCCCCAATGTCCCACGTAGAGTAGACCGATGTCGGCGCTTGGTATAAATCGCGGTACTTCCTGAGCTGTGAGTCTATCTGTTACCATTCGCACAAGACTATAACGGGGCGGGGTTTAGCGGCAGCCCCGCGGGTTCGTGTCCTCCACTTTCGTGAACGCCAAGACACCAAAATGCCTCGATATTGGACCTGGCGCCGATGAGTGTGCCGAAGATACCCCGACTCTAGACCGATGCCTTGCGTCTTTGACAACTCACTAGCCTACTAGCAGTACTGTGCCTCTTGTCGAAAAAGGGCGTTTGTTTTTCTTATACCACCCGCGGCTTGTAACGACAAATGCCGACTTGACGGGCAGACCGTAACGTACTAGCATAACCCAAAGTCGGTTAGAAATGATTGGCGATGCCGGGCCCAGCAACGGACCGATCACAAATCGCCTCATCCAGAGGTTCATTGCGATGAAGGACGAAGCAAACCAAATGGACTTGTTCACTCGCCGGAGCGCGACGGAAGAAAATGCTCTGGACGACGTGGGAGCATTACCACAATCACATCGGCAGCTCATTACCGTTTTGCCCCCGGCCGACGTGTTCGAAACGCTTCAATCGCTCCCCAGTCCCGTCAAGGTCGTCATGCTCGACCCTTGGTACAATAAAGGATTTGGAGGGGTGCGCGATGACTACGACGATTGGATCGTGCGCTTAGTAGGTTTGTCTGGCGACCTTGCCGAGCATGTGTATGTCTGGGGCTTCCCCGAAATCGTCTGGCGGCTCTTGAATCGCTTGCCGAAATCGCTTTCTCTAGTTACCTGGTTGACCTGGTATTACAAGAACTGCCCCTCGGTAATCCGGGGTTGGCGGTCGGCTCAGTACACCTGCCTGCACTTGGCGCAGCCTGATGCGAAACTTTACCCCGAGCACTTTCTCAATGCAGCTCAGCTTGAGAAGCAGCAACAAGGCAAGCTGCGCTATATGCCCGGTCCTCCTAGCGTCATCGATGTTCCGCTCAATATTGGCTTCGTAGGCCGCAACGAGCAGACCGGGCATCCCTCCCAAAAACCTGAAAAAGTCTATGAACCGTTGTATTTGATGACTACCAAGCCGGGTGATGTTGTCGTCGACCCGATGTGCGGATCTGGAACCACCGGTGCTGTCTGTGCGCGTCTCGGCGTGCATTCAATCTTGTGCGACGAATCCGAAGAATACACGGTAATGGCCGAAACGCGGCTCGGAATCACACGTCGCCGAAATACGCGCGTAAGAACTCGTAAATCTCCCGCTTAACCGATTTCGGGGCGCTTTGAACGATCGCATAGACGTTCAACTTGCCCGAACCGTGGTCCCAGAAGTTCTTTTTGACGACCTGATGCCTGCCGCACAGTGCTTGCCAGGCATTGGGGTCTTGGGCATCGGATTGTGGGTTGGCTGAATGCGGCGTTTTGTGGTCAGCCGTCAACTTGACCGTGCCACCCCCGATGGGATCGATCTCACCTTGCTTGAGACCGCATTTGACGCCGCCATCGTCCCACTCGCAGGTGTGCTGCGCCCTCTCCAACACGGCCTTCCACGTCGCGGGAGCGATTTTCACTCGCTGACCGGCTGTCGTTCGCTTCTCCGTAGAAACCAGTCGGTATTGCGACATCTTCAGGTCGGCACTGTCACGCCACGACTGGATTGTGTAGCCAGCGTCGGTACGTAGCTCCGACAGACGTTGATGCCAATTTTCGGGAACGGTCCCCGTTTTCGGGTCTGCGGCGACGGCTTGGATCTGCTGGCGCGTGACAACTTTTCCCACATTGTCGAGCAGGAAAGCCTCGAGCCGGTCCCGAATCGACCTTTGTTTGTATTTCTTCTTTGCCATCCCTATACGTCTGCGACTTTGAGCCGGCGAATGATTCGGTGAGGGTCGATTTCGAGCGCTTGGGCAACGTCCAGAAACTCTATAAGATCGAGACGTCGCTCGCCGCGTTCGTACTTGCTGATGACGGTTTGCAGCCAACCCAGCCGTTCTGCCAGCGCTGCTTGCGACAGCCCCTTAGATTTGCGAGCCTCAACGAGCAACTCACAAAGCCGTCGATAGCGGGTCGTATAGATGGACTCGGTCATTCCGACGCAAGATAAACCGATCTTGGCCTTAGTCCAACATCGGTTGAACGTGCGGAAGGCTCGTTCATCAGCCAGCACGCCCCTACGGAAAGGGTTGTGAGTTTAAAGGGCGAGTTAAAGGGGCCAGGATCGCCCAGGATCGATTTGTTTGTGATATATTGGGTTCATGCTCCGCCGCCAGCGCGTTCACCTGAATGAAGGTTTCCCTGCACATCGTGCAACGCGGCCATAACCGCGAGCCGTGCTTCTTTGGCGAAGAGGACTACTTTACATACCTGCATTGGCTCGGTGAAGCATAATTGCAGGAGACAGGCTGCGCGCTGCACGCCTATGCGCTCATGACCAACCACGTGCACCTGCTCGTCACGCCCAGAGGGTGCCGAAGCTCATCATCTCTCTGGGACGGCGCTACGTGCAGTATATCAACCGGCAGTACCGGCGTACGCGCACACTCTTGGACAGTCGCTACAAGTCCTCACTTATCCAGGCGGAGACCTACTATTACCTGCATGCGCTACATCGATCTTAACGCCGTTCGCGCGACGATGGTTCGCGCGCGAACGGAATTAGGGACAGACCTGGACAGACCCAGACAGACCTGGGACAGATCACCTGGACAGTTTAGGAGAAAGCATGGCTGTGCATGAGAACACGCCCCGGGATGCGGTGAGCAAAAAATCAGAGCCGGCCCGCAAACCGCAAGTCGTGATCGTAGGGGCCGGATTCGGGGGACTGGCCGCGGCAAAGGCTCTAGCCCGCGCTCCGGTCGCTGTCACCGTCGTGGACCGTCAGAACTACCATTTGTTTCAACCGCTACTCTATCAGGTCGCCACCGCCGCCCTCTCTCCGGGCGATATCGCTTGGCCCATCCGCCGCCTGCTGCGGCGTCAGCCGAACGCGCGGGTCTTGCTGGGCGAAGTGACCGCTGTCGACGCGGCGCGGCAGGTGTTGCACATGGGCGAGCGATCGCTCCCCTATGATTATCTCGTGTTATCTACAGGAGTCAGGCACGACTACTTTGGCCACGGAGACTGGGAGCGGTTTGCCCCCGGGCTCAAGCACCTCGACGATGCCACGGCGATCCGCCGACGCATCCTTTCCGCCTTCGAGCAGGCCGAGATGGAAACCGATGAGCGCGAGCGGAAACGCTTGTTGACCTTCGTTATCGTCGGCGCAGGACCGACGGGGGTGGAGCTGGCCGGGGCTATCGCGGAGCTGGCGCGCAAGGCGCTCTCGGCTGACTTCCGCCATATCGATCCGCGCAGCGCCCGCATCCTGCTCGTCGAGGCCGGGCCGCGCGTGCTGGCGGCCTTCCCCGCGCCCCTGTCGCAGTTCGCCCTCGCCTCGCTAGGGCGGCTCGGCGTGGAGGTACGCTTGGGCCAACCGGTGACGGCTTGCGACGCGGGCGGCGTGACGCTCGGCGACAGCCCCATCCCCGCGGCCACCATCCTGTGGGCGGCGGGGGTCGCGGCTGCGCCGGCAGCACAGTGGCTGGGCGCCGAGCACGATCGAGCCGGCCGCGTCATCGTGAAGCCCGACCTCTCCGTACCGGGCTTACCCAACGTGTTTGTGATCGGCGATGCAGCCCTCGTGCTGGACCCCCAGGACAAGCCGGTACCCGGGATCGCTCCGGCCGCCAAACAAGCGGGTGGCTACGTCGCGCGGCTTATCCAGGCGCGGATCGCGGGGCAGACAGCGCCTCCGGCGTTTCGCTATCGTAACCGAGGCAACCTCGCCACCGTCGGGCGCAAATCAGCGGTCATTGACTTCGGCTGGCTGCAGCTTAAAGGGAACCTCGCCTGGTGGATCTGGGGCCTCGCGCACATTTATTTTCTCATCAGCCTGCGCAACCGTCTGATCGTCGCCCTGCAGTGGCTCTGGTCGTACCTGACCTTCGAGCGCGGCACGCGCCTTATCACCGGATCCGATCGATGACACCACCCCAGCCCAGGGTCGGCGGGCTACGCAGTAGATTTATTCATAAGCTCTCACCCCTCCTCGCCCTGGTAAACACAACCGGCCGTGCAGGTCTCGCGGACCACGACTTTCGTAAGCTGCGAAAGGACGGGTTTCAGCCGCTGCCAGATCCAACGGGCCAGGTTCTCACTGGTCGGATTCTCCAGGCCCTCGATTTCGTTAAGGCAGTGATGATCCAGCGTCTCGAAAAGCGGCTGAAATTTCTCTCCGACCTCGGCGAAATCCATGACCCAACCGCTTTTCGGTGCCAGCGCGCCACGGACATGGATGGCGATGCGGAACGAGTGGCCATGCAGACGGCGGCACTTGTGGCCTTCGGGGACGTGAGGCAAGAGGTGCGCGGCCTCGATCGAGAATTCCTTGAAGATCTCCATGACACGTCATCCTACCGCTTTTTCGGCAGTCGTTGGAGGAACGCCTCGCATCGTGCGATACGACCGGCGCACCCGCACATCTGCTTGAAGTGGTGCCTCGTTTAACCCTGGCCCACTTTGAACTGTTCGTACAGTTCAAACGCCCGCAACCACAGAGGTCCCGGTTCACCGCTGCCGACGGGATGCCCGTCCAAGACGGTCACCGGGAGGATCTCGCGGACCGAGCTCGTCAGCCAGATTTCCTCCGCGCCCAAGAGCTCCGCGCGCGGAACCTCGGTTTCCACGCAGGGGATCCCTGCCGCGGGCAATAGTTCCACCAGCACGTCGCGGGTGATCCCCGGCAGCAGCGCATGGCTCTTGGGCGGTGTCTTGACAATACCGCCCGCGGCGATGAACACGTTGCTGGCAGCGCCCTCGGTCAGCCGGCCGTCCCGCAGCAAGATGGCTTCATAAGCCCCGCCATCGGCGGCCCGCTGCCGCAGCATCACGTTCGCCAGCAGATCGATAGCCTTGATGTCACAGTAGTGCCAGCGGATATCATCACAGGTGATCGCGCTGACGGGCGCGTGGCCGGGCTTGGGGTCGAGGCGGGTGCTCATCGCAAACACGGTCGGCGCGATCGGCTCGGGCACTACATGGTCGCGCTTGGCAACCCCGCGGGTCACCTGAACATACAGGGATTGGTCGCCCGCCCCGTTACGCTCGACGAGCGTATTCAACAGATCCGCCCAATCGCACTCGCAGAGAGGCTGCGGGATGCGAATCGCCTCCAGGCTCTTCCGCAGCCGCGCGAGGTGCTGGTCCAAGCGAAACGTGCGTCCCTTGAATACCGGGATCACCTCATAGACGCCGTCACCGAAGATGAAGCCCCGGTCCAACACGGACACGCACGCGCATTCGAGGGCGATGAATTCGCCGTTAAGATAGCAATCCGGCATCGCGGGAAACGGCTACTGTATAAGCATCCAAACTTCGTCGAGTAGGCGGTAATAAAGCGGCCCCTCGGCGATGGATCTCAGCAAAACCAGCGGCCGTTGCATAAGCTCCTTGCCGCCAAGGTTAACCTTCAAGGTCCCGCCTCGTTGCCCTTTCGCGATCGGAGCCATGATCCGCGGTTCGAGATGCATCGTCGCCTTCAAATCCTTATGCCGCCGCCGCGGCAAGGTGATAAAAAGGTCCTCCACCAGGCCCACGTCGGCGGCTTGCGCTTCACCCTTCCACACGCGCACCTGGGCGAGCGCTTGATTGGCGGCGTACAGGCGATGGGTTTCGTAAAACCGGAATCCGTAATTGAGTAATCCTTGGGTTGCGGCGCCGCGCCCCTTTTCCGTTTTCGCCCCCAGCACCACCGAAATTAGACGCATGCCGTCGCGCAGCGCGGAGGCCACCAAACAATACCCGGCGCCCTGCGTATGCCCCGTCTTGAGGCCATCTACGGAGGCATCGCGCCACAGGAGTTTATTGCGGTTAGCTTGTTTAATCCCGTTAAAGGTAAATTCCTTGATCTTGGAAAGCGCGTAGACATCCGGATAATCCCGGACGAGCGCCCTGGACAGGAGGGCGAGATCGCGCGCCGTCGCGTAGTGGTTTGGATCGGGAAGCCCCGAAGTGTTGGTAAAGTGAGTGTTTTTAAGACCGATACGCCGCGCGTGCTGGTTCATGAGCTCCGCGAAGACCTCTTCGGAGCCGGAAATATGCTCGGCGAGCGCAACGCTCGCGTCGTTGCCAGATTGGATGACCACGCCCATTAATAGATCCTTGACGGAGACTTGTTTGCCGACCTCGATGAACATCTTCGATCCGCCCGTGCGCCACGCCTGCTCGCTGATGGTTACCGGATCTTCCAAGGCAACATTCCCTTCCTTCAGCTCGTGAGCGAGCGCGTACATCGTCATGATCTTGGTCAGGCTCGCGGGTTCCCAGCGCTGGTCCGGGTTGCCCTCGGCGAGGAGCTCGCCACTATGATGATCCATCAAAACGTGTGCCGCGGCGTCGATCCGCGGCGGGGGCGCCATCGGCGCCTCAACGGCATGCGCCCAGTTCGATAACACCGACAGTAGGACCAAGAGTGAATAGCTTTTCATGGTGGTTTGCAAAACTCATGGACGTAGGCAGGCCGCCCGGAAACAGCGTATCAGTTTTCGATAAGGAGATGGTCTTGGACGCCCATCCGTGTAAGCCGCGCGGCGATGCGGCTTGCGGCCGCCGTCGTTGGCAACGGACCGACGTGTACCAAGTAATAGGATTTGTCCGCGATGACGTCCGGCCGAATCTCAACGCGATTATCGAGCAGCGCTAGGATATGGTTGCGCAGGCGCTCCGCGTTGCCCATGACGGAAAAGGCGCCCACCTGCAAATAATAGCCGGAGCGCTTGCCTGATCGATGGAGCGGCGACGGAGCCGCGGAACGGACCGCCGGCCGGCGGCCGGGCGCGATGGTCCGCAGATCGACGCGCGCCGTGCCGGGCCCATGAACACCGAGCTTCACGGCCGCCGCATAGGAAAGATCGAGGACACGATCGTCCTTGAACGGTCCCCGATCGTTGACCCTTACGATGGCCCGGCGGCCGTTCTCCAGATTGGTAACCTCGACGTAGGTCGGCAACGGCAAGACCCGATGCGCCGCCGTCATCTTATACATATCGTAGGTCTCTCCGCTCGAGGTGCGGCGCAGGTGAAAGTCGGAGCCATACCAAGAGGCGATCCCGCGTTCCGCGAAGCCCGCGGCATTTTTCAACGGGCGATAACGCCGGCCAAAGACCTCGTAGAAATCGGGGTTACCGTAACGACTCAAGGGCTCGTCACGCACCGCCGGGCCGGAATCGGGAATTTTTGCTGTCGGGGAAGCGGGTCCTTGCCGCAAGGGCGCCGTGCCGCACCCCGTAGCTAGCAGGACCAAACAGAGTAGAAAGGCGTACCCGTAGCTTCGGCCGGCTTCAGTGGCCAGCGATGGCATCACGCGGATTAGCTTCACTGTTTTTATAACCGTGCCTGACGGCCTCGGCCAGTTGAAATACGGCCATCGCGTATAAGGCGCTATGATTATAGCGCGTTATCACGAAGAAGTTTTTCAGCGCCAGCCAAAATTCCCGGCCGGCGACGGTGTCCAAGGCGACAAGAAACGCGAGCAAGTCATCACCGATGAGTTTCTCCGGGACGATCCCCGCCTCCCGCATTGTTTTCAAGCTCGCACTGGGCTCCCCGCCTTGATACAAGAAGGTATCATACTGCTGGCCCGTGACGCGGGCCGGCACGGCGATCGGTTTTCCGGCTTCCCAACCGTGGGCGTTTAGATAGTTTCCCACGCTGGCAATCGCATCGGCCGGATTTCCCCAAATGTCCGCGTGGCCGTCGTGATCGAAATCCACCGCGAAGCGGCGATAGCTACTGGGAATAAATTGAGGGATCCCCATGGCGCCGGCATAGGACCCCTTAATCGATAGCGCATCCATGCGATGATCGCGCGTGAACAGCAGGAGGCTCTCGAGCTCGCTACGAAAGAACGCGGCGCGTGGCGGAAAGTGAAACGCCAGGGTGCTAAGTGCGTCCACGACCACATGCGTGCCGGTATTCTTTCCGTAGTAGGTCTCGACCCCAATGATGCCGGCGATGATGTGAGGCGGTACGCCGAAAGCACGTTCCGCCCGTTCCAGGGCCGCGCGGTTACGGGTCCAGAAATCGACGCCTGCTTCGGTTCGCTCGGGCGTTACGAAGTTGGTGCGGTATTGATACCAAGGCTTGGACTCGGCGGGTTTCGCGATCGCCGCCAATACCACCGGCGCCAAGCGGACTTCACGGAACAAAGCATCGAGATCGCCGCGCGAAAAAGCGTGGCGTCCCACCATCTCATTGATAAATGCCTTGACCGCATTGCGATCGAGCTCGCCCGCAAACGACGATCCGATGCACAAAATTGCGAGGCACACGGCCCCAATCAACGCCTTCAAACGTGCTCCTCAGAGTTTGTGAAAAAACCTACTGCACTCGGGATCTCGCATTCCGGCGGTGCTCGGAATCCTCATGTATTTCAACATACACTCCGGTTCCTGCGCTCCGGCGGAATGCGACCTCCCTTCGCTCGCGACGGTTTTTTCACAAACTCTCAATTCGACAGTAGTCGCTTGTGGATGTGAATCGACATCAGAATACCGAAACTCGCGAGCAGAGTCACGAGCGAGGTTCCTCCGTAGCTAATGAAAGGCAACGGGATGCCGACAACCGGCAATTGGCCGACCACCATACCCATGTTGACGAGGATATAAATAAACAGTATGATCGTAAGGCTCCCGGCGAATAAGCGCACGAAGCTTTCTCGCGCCGCAAGGGCGATCGTGAAACCGCGCAGGATCACGAATAAATAAACGCTCAGAAGCAGTAACACACCCATTAGTCCGAATTCCTCGCACAGCACGGCGAAAATAAAGTCGGTCGACCGTTCCGGCAAGAATTCCAAGTGTGATTGCGTGCCGTTTAACCAGCCCTTGCCGTACAACCCTCCGGAACCGACGGCAATCATGGATTGGATAATATGATAGCCCGACCCTAGCGGATCGTTCTCCGGATCCAACAGAGTGAGCAAGCGCTGGCGCTGGTATTCATGCAGGTAATGCCAAAAAACCGGCGCGCCCGCTGCGGTCACGATCGCCCCAACGCCAAGCATGCGCCAGCTTACGCCGGCTAAGAACAACACCGACAGACCGCTCACCGCCACCAGCGTCGCGGTGCCGAGATCCGGTTGCTCGGCAATGAGAGCCGCTGGAATAATAACGATGCCAAGGGTCACGAGCGTGCGGCGAAAGCCCGGGGCCATTCCCGCGTTGCTCAAATACCAACACACCATCATCGGCACCGCGATCTTCATCAGCTCCGAGGGTTGAAAACGCATGACGCCGAGATCGAGCCAGCGCTGGGCGCCGCGCCCCGTGCCTAGAAACATCACCAAACCGAGCAGCGCCACGCCAGTCGCATAGCACCAGGGTGCCCAGCGTCTGAATTGGGCCGGGGAGATCTGCGCCATGCCGACCATGATCCCAAGCCCGGCGGCCATCTTCACGCCTTGGCCGATGACAACTCCCATCTGTTGCCCGCCGGCGCTATAGAGCACCAGCAAACCGATCGCGCACAAGATCAGCACACCGGTAAGCAGAGGCGGATCGAGATGAAACCGCTTAATGGCCGGGCGCAGGCTATCCACCGCCGACTTGCTGTATCTCCGTCGTCTCGGCGCTAAGATACTGATCCAAGAGTCTGCGCGCGATAGGCGCCGCGGCCTCGCTGCCGCTGCCCGCGTGCTCGACCACGATCGCCAGTACGATAACCGGCGCTTCCACCGGGGCAAAGGCTATGAATAAGGCGTGATCACGCAGATGCTCCGGTACGTTTTTGTTGTTGATCACCTGACCTTGCTTGATTCTGAACACCTGGGCGGTACCGGTCTTCCCCGCAAACCGAAAGGCAGCATCCAGGCCGACCGTTCGGGCCGTGCCGTCGCTACCGTGAACGACTCGTTCCATGGATTGAACGATCTGTTGCCGGTCGGCGGCCCTGATAAAGGGCGCTTTGGCCTTAGCGGGGTCCTCCTCCACCGGAGTGCTCGTCTGAGCCCGGCGGTCAACCGTGTGGCTCACGACGCGCGGTGTAACGCCGCGGCCGCCGTTAGCGAGCGTCGCCGTGGCCGTTACGAGCTGCAAGGGCGTTGCCAATACGAATCCTTGCCCAATGCCGGTGATCAAGGTCTCCCCGGGGTACCAGGCAAGACTCCGCGACTTTCGTTTCCACGCTGGCGAGGGCAGAAGTCCGGATGCCTCACTCGGTAAATCGATTCGCGTAGGTTGTCCGAAGTTGAACCGGCTCAGGTAGGCGTGCAAACGCTCGATTTCGAGATCGTGCGCCAGGCGGTAAAAATACACATCGCAGGATTGGGCGACGGCCCGCCCGAGATCGACATGCCCGTGACCGGTCTTTTTCCAACAGCGGTACTTGTGCCTTTGTCCGGCAAGGCTGTACCAACCAGGGCACCAGCTCGCCGTCTCGGGCGTTCTCAACCCTGCGTCCAGGCCGGCCAGCGCCACGAACGGTTTGATCGTGGAACCGGGTGGATACATTCCTTGTAGCGCGCGGTTGAAAAGCGGCCGATCCGGGGAATCACGCAATGCTTTGTACTCGTCGATGCCGATACCGCCGACGAATACATTCGGGTCATACACCGGGTTACTGACCAAGGCCAACACCGCCCCAGTTCGAGGATCGGCGGCCACCAGCGCGCCCCGCCTCCCTCCTAGCTCCTGCAAAGCCGTACGTTGCAGCCGCGTATCGATAGACAGGTGCAGGTCCTGACCCGGTGCTGACGGCACGCGCTTCAAAACCCTGATCACGCGCCCTTCGGCATTTACTTCCACTTCTTGATAGCCCACGCGGCCGTGGAGCACCGCTTCATAGGATTTTTCCACGCCGGTCTTACCGATATGGGTGGTCGCGCTGTAGTTGGAGGTGTCCAATTGCCTGATCTCCGCCTCGTCGATCTGGCCCATGTAGCCGACGACGTGAGCCAACTCCGCTCCACGCGGGTAGTAGCGACTTAAACGCGCAACGATCGCCACGCCCGGGAAGCGGTGACGATCGACGACAAAGCGCGCAACGTCCTCCTCGCCGACATTACTCACTAAGGGCACCCCTTCGAACCTGCGCTTTTTGCGCACGGCCCGATAGAAGGTCTTGAGATCATCATCGCCAATCGTCATCAACTCCCGCAGCTCACGCATGACCTTCGGCAGATCAGGCGTCCTTTCCGACACGATCTCGAGGCTGAAAGTAGGCCGGTTGTCGGCCAGGAGCACGCCGTCATGGCTGTATATAAGTCCACGTGTCGGAGCGACCGGCACGATCTTGAGCCGATTCTCTTGCGATAGCGTCTTATAGCGGTCGTGCTCGAATACCTGAAGCTTGATAAGCCGCCCGATGACCAGCAACAGCGATACGCCCATAATCACGAGCGAGGCGATAACGCGGTTACGAAAAATCCGGGTCTCGGTCGCCGAATCCGTAAGGACAAGTGGGTAAGGCACCTGGTCGTTATACTGCGGCGCAACAGTTAACGCATACCGTTAAACGCCCCTTAGAATGTCCGACGCCGATGGGAATACCAACCGCTTAAACGATGCCGTGTTTGCGGCGAATATCGCGCAACACCAGATAGAGCCATGGCCAGAACACCATGGTCGAGATGACGGGCAACCAGTGGATCGCGTAGTTCGGGGTTAAGCCCACGATTCCTTGGACCCAGGACTTCAATAGCGCATTGGTTGCGACTAGCAGACCCACGCATAAGGACTGTTGAAACCATGAAAAGGCACGCAAGCGCCGGTGATTCGTCACGGTTAGGTAGGCGATGATCGCGAACCCGGCGGCGTGTTGCCCAAGCAGACTCCCCTCCAAGGCGTCGAGGACCAGCCCGATAACCCAAGCGGTGCCGATACCAACGCGGTCCGGCACGGCCATGCACCAATAGATCAACACCATGGCCGTCCACGCGGGCCGCCACGCCACCGCCCAGTCAGGCAGGGGCATGAGCGTGAGTACGATAGCCGCCAGCAAGGTCACCACCGGAATAGCCCAAGCCGCGCCGCCTTGTTCCGCCATTATTGAAACGCGATACTCTCTCTGGACGAAGGATGATCGGGACTCTGCCGCCTGTCAGGCCAAAGCAAAAGGACCTCCCGCGCTTGTTCGACCTTCGCGCTTGCGACCGCCATGACCTTCGCGAAAGGTTCACCCGGATCGACGCTGATTTCGGTCACCATGCCCACCGGGTAGCCGGCCGGGAAACGCCCATCAAGGCCCGAAGAGACGATTAAATCCCCGCGTTTCACATCGGCATTCAACGGTACGTGCGCGAGCTCCAGACCATCGGCCGAACCGCTGCCGCTGGCGATGGCGCGTACGCCGCTGCGATTGATTTGCACCGGCAAAGCATGACTGATATCGGTGATCAGCAAGGCCGTGGATGAAATCGGATTCACATGGATGATCTGCCCCATGATACCGTCGCCATCGATGATCGGTTGACCTTGATAGACGCCCTGCTGGCTGCCCTTGTCGAGCACGACGGTTCGGCTGGGCGGGACCAGCTCCAAGGCGATCACATCGGCTACCAACACCCGCTCGTTCACCTCCAGCGACGATTCCAGCAACTCCCGCAAGCGCATGTTTTCCGCTTCCAATGCCGCAAACCGCTGGGAACGTGTTTTAAGCATCAAGTTTTGCCTGCGCAGAAGTCGATTCTCGGCGATTAAGCTAGTTTGGGTTACGAGTATTTTACGCACCACGCGAACGATTTCCTGCGGAAGGTTTACGACGTACTGCAGCGGATACACCACGAGCGAGAGAGCCCCGCGTACGTCCTCCAGCTGCTCGCGCTGATGATCGACGGTCATCAAACCGAGCGATGTCAGCAACAGCAGGCCGAGACGTAACCGGAGCAGCGGCCCGCGCCGAAATAGGGTCTTTTCCGCCACAATCCCTCCGCGCCGTGTTGACGCTTACTCCAAGGATAAAACCTCGGGACCGAGATCATCGATCAGTTCCAGTACGCGCCCACCACCGCGCGCGACGCAGGTGAGCGGGTCCTCGGCAATCACCACCGGGATGCCGGTTTCTTCTTTCAGCAACCGATCGATGTCCCGGAGCAAGGCGCCTCCACCGGTTAACACCATGCCGCGCTCCGAGACGTCCGAGGCGAGCTCCGGCGGTGTTTTTTCCAGCGATGTCTTCACGGCGCTTACGATTCCCGACAAGGGCTCCTGCAAGGCCTCCAAGATCTCGTTGCTGTTCAGGGTGAAGCTGCGGGGCAGCCCTTCGGCAAGATTCCTACCCCGCACCTCGATTTCCCTCACCTCATCGCCGGGATAGGCGCAACCTATCGTGTGCTTGATGCGCTCGGCGGTCGCATCCCCGATCAGGGTCCCGTAGTTACGGCGCACATAATTGATGATCGCGTCGTCCAATCGATCGCCGCCGATACGCACGGAATCTGCAAATACAATGCCGTTAAGAGATATAATCGCGACCTCCGAGGTGCCCCCGCCGATGTCCAAGACCATGGAGCCGCTGGCATCGCTGACCGGCAACCCGGCGCCGATGGCCGCGGCCAAAGGCTCTTCCAGCAGGTAGACATCGCGCGCGCCCGCGCCCGCTGCTGATTCACGGATGGCCCGCCGCTCCACCTGTGTCGAGCCGCAGGGTACGCAAATCACGACCCGCGGGCTCGGCTTCAAGAAGCGATTTCCATGGACCTTATGCATAAAGTGCTGCAGCATTTTTTCGGTGACGGTAAAATCCGCAATGACCCCATCCTTGAGCGGACGCGTCGCCGTGATATTGCCCGGCGTGCGTCCCAACATGCGCTTGGCCTCGGTGCCGACGGCCGCGATGCGCTTGTGGTTGGAATGATTCGGGCTCTGGCGAATGGCGACGACCGAGGGCTCGTTCAGAACGACGCCCTTTCCGCGCATGTAGATGAGCGTATTTGCCGTCCCCAGATCGATGGATAGGTCGTTCGAAAAAAATCCGCGCAATCGGCTAAACATACCAGACGCAACTCGCGAATGCGGGCGGCGAAAGCCCGCCCGGTGCGATAAGATCCGCGAACTAAACGTTTTCCCAGGTCAACGTGGGCGCCACTGTAACAGTCGCCAAGGCTTCGAGCAAGCTTGTGGCTGTGGTAAATTTGGGATCCCGGACCCGCATGGCGAGCTGAAATGACCTTAGAGAAAACGCACGTGGAGAAGATCGCGCGGTTGGCGCGGCTAAAGTTGAGTGACAACGACATTCCCGAGTACGCGCGGCAGCTGTCCAGTATCTTGGCCTTGGTCGAACAGATGAATACCGTGGATACAGTCAGCGTCGCACCGCTCGCCCATCCTCAGGAGCTCGGCCTGCGACTCCGCGACGACGTGGTCACGGAAGGGGATCAGAGAGAGGCGTTTCAAGCGATTGCCGCACACGTGGAGTCGGGACTTTATTGTGTCCCGAAGGTGATAGATACCTAGCCGCCGGATGTATAAAAGTTCCCTAATCCAATTGTCGCGGGCGCTCGAGCGGCGCGAGATCTCGAGCATTGAGCTGACCGAGATCTACCTCGATCGCATCGCCCGCATGGACGGGAAATACAATAGCTTCATCACGGTCACCGCGGAGCTCGCGCGCGCTCAAGCCAGGGAAGCCGACCAACGGCGCCAGGCCGGCAACAGTGGACCGCTCACAGGCATCCCGATCGCGCACAAGGACATTTTTTGTACGCGCGGCGTCAAGACCTCCTGCGGCTCGCGAATGCTGGACAACTTTATCGCTCCCTACGATGCGACGGTGGTCGAAAAGCTCCGGCGGGCCGGTATGGTGTTGCTCGGCAAGACCAATATGGATGAATTCGCCATGGGATCGTCCAACGAGACCAGCTTTTACGGACCCGTGCGCAACCCTTGGGACCTCGAGCGCGTGCCGGGGGGCTCGTCGGGCGGTTCCGCCTGCACTGTCGCGGCCCGATTGGCGCCCGCCGCCACCGGCACCGACACCGGCGGATCTATTCGCCAACCCGCGGCGCTGTGCGGTCTTACCGGCATTAAACCCACCTATGGGACCGTGTCCCGCTATGGAATGATCGCCTTTGCATCGAGCCTCGATCAAGGCGGACCGATCGCCCGTTCCGCCGAGGATGCGGCACTATTGCTCACCGCCATGGCGGGCTTCGATGCCCGGGATTCGACCTCCGCCGAGCGCCCGGCCGAAGACTACTCGGCACACCTCGAGGACTCGATCGAGGGACTCCGGATCGGGCTCCCGCGCGAATTCTTCGGAGAAGGGCTAGACTCCCAAATCGGCGCCGTGATCGAATCCGCGGTGAAACAATTTGAACGCCTGGGGGCGGTCGTTTCCGAGATCTCACTGCCCAATACCCGCCTGTCCATCCCCGCGTACTATGTGGTTGCGCCGGCCGAATGTTCTTCCAATCTCGCCCGTTTCGATGGCGTGCGTTACGGCTACCGTTGTGATGATCCGGCGGATATCAACGATCTCTTTTCCCGCTCCCGCGGGGAGGGGTTCGGCGCCGAGGTCAAGCGGCGTATCATGATCGGAACCTATGCTCTCTCGGCCGGTTACTACGATGCTTACTACCTCAAGGCGCAGCGGATCCGGCGACTCATCCGCGACGACTTTCACCGGGCCTTCGAGCAGGCCGATGTGATCCTCGGCCCGACCTCGCCGACCGTCGCCTTCAAGCTCGGTGAGAAGACCGGCGATCCGGTAACGATGTATCTCTCCGACATCTATACGATATCGATCAATCTGGCGGGATTACCGGCCCTGTCGCTGCCGGCGGGCTTTGTCGGGCGTCTTCCCGTCGGTTTACAGCTCATCGGCGATCACTTCGGCGAAGCCCGGTTATTGAACGTGGCCCACCGCTACCAGCAAGCGACGGACTGGCACCTGGGCGCGCCAAAGGGATGCGATTAGGATATACGGTATGGATTGGGAACCCGTTATCGGACTCGAAATTCACGCGCAGCTCGCGACCAGGAGCAAGATCTTTTCCGGGGCCGCCACCGCGTACGGCGCCCTTCCGAATACACAGGCCTGCGGCGTCGATCTGGGGCTGCCCGGGGTGCTGCCGGTGCTCAATAAAGAAGCCGTGAGGATGGCGGTGAAGTTCGGACTCGCGATCCACGCGGACATCAGCCGGCGATCGGTATTCGCGCGCAAGAACTATTTCTACCCCG
The DNA here is from genome assembly GCA_050740435.1 of Gammaproteobacteria bacterium. Lineage (GTDB taxonomy): Bacteria > Pseudomonadota > Gammaproteobacteria > JACCXJ01 > JACCXJ01 > USCg-Taylor. The sequence continues at coordinate 1,706 of JBOIDL010000063.1, read as the reverse complement.
ATCTCCCCAAAGGCTATCAGATCAGCCAGTATGAGCTCCCCATCGTTGGACAGGGATCGATCGAGATCGAGGGCGAAAATGGCGCCGTTATGCGCATTGGCATCACCCGGGCGCACCTCGAAGAGGATGCCGGGAAATCGCTCCATGAAGCCGTTCACGGAATGTCGGGCATCGACTTGAACCGCGCGGGCACGCCGCTGCTTGAAATCGTCTCGGAACCGGAGCTGCGTTCGGCCAAGCAAGCCGTCGCCTACATGAAAAAGATCCATAGCTTAGTCCGGTATCTCGAAATCTGCGATGGAAACATGCAGGAAGGCTCGTTCCGCTGTGACGCCAACGTCTCGGTCCGCCCGCAAGGACAAACCAAGTTTGGGACTCGGGCCGAAATTAAAAACCTCAATTCGTTTCGCTTCGTCGAGCGGGCCATCAATTACGAGATCCAACGGCAGATCGACTTGCTTGGATCCGGCGGGCGGGTCGTCCAGGAGACCAGGCTCTACGATGCCGAACGCGGCGAGACCCGTTCGATGCGCTTAAAAGAAGAGGCCAACGATTATCGCTACTTTCCCGATCCCGATCTCTTACCCTTGGATCTCAGCGCAGAGTTTATCGCCGGCGTCGAGGCTACGCTGCCCGAGCTTCCCGATGCCAAGAAACACCGGTTCATGGCGGAGTTCGGGTTGTCGCCCTATGACGCGGCGCTGCTGACGGCGAACCGAGAGACCGCGGACTATTTCGAGGCCACCGTTGCAGCCTCCGGCGGTCAGGCCAAGCTGTCTGCGAACTGGGTGATGGTCGAATTGATGGCCGTGCTCAACCGTGAGGGCAAAGACATCACCCAAAGCCCGATCAGCCCGGCGCTGCTCGGGGGCTTGGTCCGGCGGATTGCCGACAACACGATCTCCGGGAAGATCGCCAAAGACGTGTTCGAAGCAATGTGGAACGGCGAGGGTGACGCCGACGAAATCATTCGCAACCGGGGATTACAGCAGCTCACCGATACGGCCGCGATTGCGGCGATCATCGATGACGTGCTACAGGAAAGCCCCTCGCAAGTCGCTCAATACCGCTCCGGTAAGGAACAATTGCTTGCTTACTTCGTGGGGAAAGTCATGAAAAAATCCAAGGGCAAAGCCAACCCACAGCAGATCAATGCGATCCTCAAACAGAAGCTAGAAAATCTCTGAACCGTCGGTGGTTCCTACGTTGGTTCCTCGGGTACGAGCTCGGCGGGAGCCAAGGCTTCGCGTGTAGCGGGTGAGACAGCGGACACTAGGCTAGTCTCTCAAGGTGTAAGGCTCTCAGAGGAACTCCTGAGTCGCGGCGGATGAGTCGCGTTCTCGGGTCGCGTGAGCGGATCTATAAAGAGACGTACCGGTTGATTGCGAAGAGATCTGCGCCTCTGGAGCACCGATCAAGGCCTCTGCCCAGGATGCGGTGCCAAGCACGGGGGTACATGGCTATCCTCGGCTGGCAGTGCGTGGTCCAACTATTATTCGAAATGCTGCTGGCAGGTGTTCTCGCCCAATTTCTCATTACGTAGTAAAGGGCGGCGCGTTCAAATCGTAAATACGTCTGTCGTATGGGTCGCGGTATAAACACCCTGCCATCGATTCGCCTTAATCGGAGATCCTTTCGGCTGAGCGGATCCTAACCGGCATTACCGTGCAGACCCGCAGGCGCCCGCGATGAACCGCGGGCGCCCC
>JBOIDL010000062.1:0-19068 GCA_050740435.1 Gammaproteobacteria bacterium | reverse complement strand
CGGGTTTGCTTCGTGATCCGCAAGCCTCCTATCAAGCTCGGCGCGTTGAGCACCGGTCAGTGGTATCGCGGCGCTATCCGCAGCGATGCTATCCCAGAGTTCTTCAACTAACGCTAAGCGCTCTTCGATCCCTAGACGGTCTATACCTAGTGACTTTACCGAAACGGACATAGTCTTATCCTCCACAATGGACTGTAGCCATAATACCAAATGCCCTCTTTGCCAAGTGCTGCGCGTCTACGAGCAGTGGGACGTCCTCGCGCGTGCTCGGCGTATCAGGGCCAAAGAAAATCACCGTCGGTTGCGTCATTTTCACCGTGCCACGGCGAAACAACGTCAGCCACGCCGTCGTTGCCGAGATAGCGAGGGGCAGAACTGAAATCGTGACGGTTACTGGGTCTGCCATTGGGTATAACTAGAATTCGACCTCGTTTATATACAGGCAACGGTCAAATCTACCCTTTCTCTTCCGTCATGCCGGTGAAAACCGGCATCCAGGAAGGCCTTCTTGCGCCGAACTGGACCCCGGCTTTCGCCGGGGTGACGGTGATAGGGGGATCATCCGTGTTTAGGAACACTATGCCCGTTCGCAGTATATATACAGAAACAGTTTATACTTTTATGAACTTGTTCATATACACGAAACGCATGCGGTCAGGCGGTCCAAGAGGTGCCGCGCCACCATCGAGCGCGAGTCGCGCGCTGCGATAGCGGCAGGGAACCGGGCGGAACCCGCAATCGAAAGCGCCGCGCGTCAAGCGGCGGCAGGCTCCCGACTTGACAGTATGCGTGGGGCATCCTTACGATACATACGCATGAAGACCCGTGTGACCATCACCCTAGATCCCGAGGTGCACGCCCGCGCCAAGGCGGTGGCGCGGGCACGGCGCACCACCGTCTCCGGTTTGATCGAGGCGTTTCTCCGCTCGCCGGACGCGGCCGGGTCGGGCGGTTCGCTGGTCGATGAGATGCTCGGGTGCGCCGAGCTGCGCAGCGTGGAGCCCGGGCGCGATCCGCTCTACGACGCCCTGCACTCCCGCCACATCGCCCGCCGCCGGTGAGAATCCTGCTGGATACCGACGTCCTACTGGACGTGGCGCTGGCACGTGAACCATTCGCCGCAGACAGCACGGACGTGCTGCGCTGGGCCGAATCGGGTGGCGCGGCGGCCGTGGCTTGGCACTCGCTGACCAACTGCGCGTACCTGCTCAAGGGCGGCGGGCGGCCTTTTCTGGAACGCCTGCTGCGCCTCGTCGAGGTGGCGCCCGTGGCGACCGCCGATGCCCGGCGCGCCTTGGATCTGCCCCTGTCCGACATGGAGGACGCCTTTCAGGCGGCCGCCGCGCTGGCCTGGCAGGCGGACGTAATCGTGACGCGTAACGTTACGGACTACCGTCGCTCGCCGGTGCGAGCGCTTTCACCCGCCGCCTTTCTCAAGCTCGCCGCTACCTGATCCGCAACAACCCGGGCCGACTCACCCGGGGGAGAATACAGCATTCAAACCGAGCCTCGATATCCTCCGCCATAATAACCTCGCGCATTATCTGACCCCACACGTATCACCACGAGATGCCGTGGCTCGGTCAACGCCGGAACCTCAAGACGATGCACACGGGCTTCCGGGACTCCGGAACCGAGCGCTTCGATCTCCGCCGCCGGGTAGCATCCCTTCATCGCCAGGATGCGCCCGTCGTCGCGACTCACTGGCATGGCCAAACGCACCAGCCTATCCAGCGATCCCACGGCCCGAGAGATCACGGTCGAAAAGGCCGGTTCGGGACGATAGTCTTCGGCCCGCGCGTGCACGATCTCGACGCGCCCCGGCTCTAGCTCGATGAGCACTTGGCGCAGGAAACGGATCTTCTTGAGGCTGCGATCGAGGAGCACCCATTCTCGATCGGGATCCGCGAGGGCCAACACCATGCCCGGTATACCCGCGCCGCTGCCGATATCGAGGATCCGTTCGCCGTAGAGATAGGGGAGCACGGCAAGGCTGTCCAAGAGGTGCCGCGTCACCATCGCATCGGGATCGCGGATCCCGCTGAGATTGTAAATGCGATTCCAGCGGTGCAGTAAGCGTAGGAATGCGATCAGGGCCGCGCGCCGATCCGCCGCGAGATCGAGTCCCAGCGATCCGAGCCCCGCGTCCAGATGGAGCGCGAGCGCATCCACGGGCTCAAGCGCTCTGGGCGCGAGGTAAAGTCAGCTTCTTCAAATGCACGCGCAGCAATGAAATCGCCGCGGGGGTGATGCCTGAGATCCGGGAGGCCTGCCCGAGCGTCGCCGGCCGGTATTGGGATAATTTTTGAACGACCTCCGCCGACAAGCCGCGAACGGCTGTATAGTCCAAATCGAGCGCCAGCGGAGTCTCCTCTTGCGCCTGATTTCTCGTCACCTCTTGCTGTTGCCGATCGATGTAACCGCTGTAGCGGGCTTGGATCTCGATCTGCCCGGCCACGGTGGGATCATCGACACCGGGCCCCGCGCCGGGCAATGACATGAGAGCTGAATAGGCTAGATCCGGCCGCCGCAACAGCTCGGCGAGTGTTTGCTCACGCGCCAATGGCCCGCCAAGTACGCGCAGGGCATCGCACGGCGGAATATCGTCCGGCCGCAACCAGGTCGCCCGCAGGCGCGTTTGCTCGGATGCGATCCGGTCGCGTTTGGTTTCAAACGCGCGCCAGCGCGTATCGTCCACCAGGCCCAATGTCCGGCCTTTCGGCGTGAGCCTGAGATCGGCGTTATCTTCTCGCAACATCAGGCGGTACTCGGCGCGGCTGGTGAACATTCGGTAGGGCTCGCTCGTGCCGCGAGTGATCAGATCATCGATCAGCACGCCGATATAGGCCTCATCGCGGCGCGGCGTCCAAGGGTCGCGATCCCGGACCTTCAAGGCCGCGTTCATCCCCGCGACCAAGCCCTGCGCGGCGGCCTCCTCGTAGCCGGTCGTGCCGTTGATCTGCCCGGCGAAGAATAATCCTCGAATATGCTTGGTCTCGAGCGAGGGCCACAAGTCGCGCGGGTCGAAAAAATCGTATTCGATCGCGTAACCGGGACGGGTGATGTGGGCTCGCTCGAAACCCGCGATCGAGCGTACGAGCGCGATTTGCACGTCGAAGGGGAGGCTGGTCGAGATCCCGTTCGGATAAACTTCATCGGTCTCCAATCCTTCCGGCTCGACGAAGATCTGGTGGGTCTCCTTGTCGGCAAACCGCACGACCTTGTCTTCCACCGAGGGACAATAGCGCGGCCCCACGCCTTCGATAGTGCCGTTGTACATCGGCGAGCGATGCAGACCCGCACGAATGCACGCATGGGTTTGTGCGTTCGTGCGGGTAATATGGCATTGCACCTGGCGTGGATGTTCGGCGTTCGTGCCGAGAAAAGAAAATACCGGCACCGGTTCGTCCCCCGGTTGCGGCTCCATCTTCGAGAAGTCCAGCGTGCGTCCATCGAGCCGCGGAGGTGTCCCCGTCTTCAGCCGGCCGACTCGGAACGGCATTTCCCGCAGTCGTTGCGCCAGCACATTGGACGGCGGATCCCCCGTACGGCCTCCTTGGTGGTTCTGATCGCCCACATGGATCTTACCGCCGAGAAAAGTCCCCACGGTCAAGACGGCACAGGGCGCCTCGAAGCGCAGCCCGATCTGCGTGACGATGCCGGCGATCCGGTCACCGGCCAGCATCAGGTCCTCGACTGAGTTTTGAAAGATCGTGAGATTGGATTGTACTTCGAGCGCTCGCCGCACGACGTGCTTATAGAGGGTCCGGTCGATCTGCGCACGGGTTGCGCGGACCGCCGGACCCTTGCGGGCGTTCAATAGCCTAAACTGGATCCCCGCCCGGTCGGCGGCCCGCGCCATCAATCCGCCAAGGGCATCGATCTCCTTGACCAAATGCCCTTTGCCGATGCCGCCGATCGCCGGGTTGCAGGACATCTGCCCGAGCGTCTCGATGTTCTGCGTCAATAACAGCGTCCGAGCCCCACACCGCGCCGCGGCTAACGCCGCCTCGGTTCCGGCGTGGCCGCCCCCAACGACGATGACCTCAAACCTCTCGGGATACAACACGCGGCCGAGCTCGGGAGCTCAATGACCTACTTCGCGCCCAGGATTGTCGCAGCGCGTTGGTAGTCCTTGGGCTTGACCCAGAAGATCATACCGAAGCGCCCGTTACCGGTGCTTATGGCATCCGCCGCGGTGACATTGATCTTCTTATCCGCGAGCTTTGCCAGCGGGGCTAAGACGGCGCCCACTTCGTCATCCCCTTGAACCAAGAATCCCTTTCTCGGGTTGCTCACTTTCCATTTGTTGAGCTTGGCGACCTTAGTCAAATCCGCCATTTTCTCCGGCATAAGATCGAATTGCGCCAGGCCCTGGCCGCACGGGAACGCGCTCAACGCAAGCAAGTTGACGCCTGCCTCCTTGAGGATTTTTAGGATCTTTCCACCCTGCCCCGCGCGGCTAGCGATGGTGAGGTAACAGTAGTCCATCTTGCGAACGGTGTGTGCCATGTTTTTTCTCCTTAATCCGTGTGCACGAATTGTTAAATCGATTCTTAAAATATTACCATACGATTATAGCACCTGAGGGTATCGAATTGACCGCTTCGGCAAAGAGCCGCGAGCTCGAGTTCAAGAAGTTACGCAAGCGCATACGGCCAGGGACTCCCCATCCGTAAATGGCTGGTCGTGGAGGAAGCACAATGACCCTGCTCGCTGGAGCCGCCGATGCGCAGGCACTCATGCATTCGATTCTGCAACGCATCGCCACCGGACCGGAGATGAGCAAAAGCATCTCGGAGGCCGATGCCCGGGGCGGGATGCGCGCCGTCCTCGACGCGCAGGTCAATCCCGTTCAAGCCGGGGTCTTTCTCATCGCGCTGCGCATGAAGCGCGAAACCGACGAGGAGACGCTCGGGGTGCTCCAAGCGCTCCTTGAGGTCACGCACACCGTCACCGCTTCAGTCGATGAGCTTCTGGTTCTGAGCGACCCCTATGATGGCTGTAAGCGCATGCTGCCTGTGTCGCCCTTCTTGCCCGCCCTGCTCGCCGCTTGCGGCGTACCCGCGATCACCCACGGCGTCGAGACCCTCGGGCCAAAATTCGGCCTCACGGCTAGGCAAGTGCTGCGCGCGGCCGGTCAACCGGTCGGCCTTAGCGTCGCTGAGGCCGCGGAAAGGATCGCGGATCCCGGCATCGGTTGGGCCTATGTGGACCAATCGTCCTACGCACCCCGACTGCACGCGCTGACGGAGCTACGCAATCTGATCGTGAAGCGCTCAGTGCTCAATACCGCCGAGATCGCGATCGCGCCCATTCGCGGCCGCCGGAGAACGCATTTGATCACCGGCTATGTGCATAAGAACTATCCGCGGATCTATGCCCTCCTAGCCCGCGCCGCGGGATTTGATTCGGCCTTGATCGTGAAGGGCTTGGAAGGCGGCGTGATCCCCTCCTTACAGAAACCCGCACGCTTGTTCTACTGCCGCGAACCCATCGAGCTCGAGTCGATCGAGGTCGACCCGGCGAGTTTGGGGTCCCACCGCACCGAACGGGCCGCTCGAGCGCCTCACGCTGAGCCAATGGCGTCGGAGCCCGCGGCCGCGGATCCGAAATCCCTTGCACGCGCCGCGGCCGATCGAGGAATTGAGACGCTGGACGGTAAACCAGGACCGATGCGGGACGCGTTGGCCTTCGGCGCTGGCTTGTGCTTATGGCACATCGGCCGTCACGCCTCCGTAAGTGACGCTGTTGAGGAGGTGCATGACGTGCTAACAAACGGTAAAGTATTGCGTCATCTCACGGATGAATGTCGCTGACTTCTGCTTGTCGCGGCACCAGACGATGGTGTGGTTGAGCTGCACGCTCACGTCACGATCCTCCTTTCCTGACCACAGGCACGTTCTCGATCTTCGGGTGGTCGATCAGATTAGAAGGAAAGGATACAGCAATATCAAGAGCTTCGGATCCTTCTTGGATGATGGTTCCAGTCGAATCCTTGAATTGATTAACAAGGTCAGTCCATCAGGAAAACGGGGGGTAACTTCAGTGTCTATGAAGTGCTGAAATGCTTTTTCAGTCACGTCTGGACCAGACGATCTTGATAAACCGAAAAACAGCTCGGTTCTGGAAAAAAACTCCCCGTGCAGTCGCTTCTCACAGAACCTACGCTCGCTAAGAGCGCCTGAGTGAGTCTTTGGAGCGGAGATGTCCAGTGCCCACGCACGTTCAGGGCTAACCCGGCGCCAAAGAGATGCCTACGATGATATGACGCATTTGATTCATGATTAACTCCTCGCAAATGGTGGTCGTTAAGAGAAAGCCACGTAACCGCTCAATAATGTGCAACCCTTGTGTGATAAGAGTGTGACAGCCTAACGAATAGTGCTACCTAGGAAACCTCGTTGAGCCCCGTCGAGAGCCGCGACTGCGCCTCGCGGTATTTGGCTGCGGTTTTTTCGATGATCTCGCGAGGCAACCGCGGCGCGGGTGGTTTCTTGTCCCAGGCCAGCGTCTCGAGGTAATCGCGCACAAACTGTTTGTCGAAGCTCGGCGGGCTTTGGCCCAGGGCGTAAGAATCGGCCGGCCAAAAGCGCGAGGAATCGGGCGTCAGCGCCTCATCGATGAGAACCAGATCCTCCTGCGCATCGAGCCCGAACTCGAATTTAGTATCGGCAATGATGATACCGCGCCCGCGCGCGTAGTCCGCGGCGTGGGTGTAAAGCCGGATGGAAATATCGCGCACGCGCTCGGCAAGCTCCCGGCCGATGAGATCCGCGGTCTCGTCGAAGCTGATATTCTGGTCGTGCCGGCCCAGCTCTGCCTTGGTCGAAGGGGTGAAGATCGGCTCGGGCAAGCGCTCGGCCTGCCGTAACCCCGGCGGTAAGACGATGCCGCAGAGGGCGCCGGTCTTTTGATAATCCTTCCACCCCGAACCGATGAGGTAGCCCCTCACGATGGCCTCGATCGGCAAGGGCTTCAGCCGCCGGACCACGAGCGCGCGGCCCTCGAGCGCGCGGCGTTCGCTCGGGTCGTCCAAGACCGCATCCAGTGATAGGGATGCGAGGTGATGGACGACGATGTGCCGCGTGCGGCCAAACCAGAAGCGCGAGAGGGCCGTCAGCACCGCGCCTTTCCCGGGGATGGGATCCGGCAGCACGACATCGAAGGCCGAGATGCGGTCGGTGGTCACGATCAAGAGATGGGCGTCGCCCACCGCATAAATATCCCGAACCTTGCCGCGCCCGATGAGCGGCAAGGCTTCGAGCTTGGTTTCATACAGGACCGCGGGTATCTTTTCGTTCATTGAAGCTCCTTAGCATTGGGAGTTTCAAAAGGGGAGTCGTGCGACTCTCGCTCTTGAGCGCCTGCGGGGTCGATGCCCCGCGGACGAAACATGGATGACTTCGTTATACTGAGGCGTTAAACCATCGGCTATGGTGTTCTATGAAAATTCCGCCGCCCATCAAAGGTCTCCGTCATGTCGCCCTCAATGTCATCAAGCTCGAGGCCTGCGAGTCCTTTTACGCCGCGTCGCTCGGCATGGCCGTCGAATGGCGTCCCGATGAGGATAACGTCTATCTCTCCTCGGGGAACGACAACCTGGCCTTGCATCGCGCCGCCGCGGGTCACGTCCCCGCCGGTCCCCAGCGCCTCGACCATATCGGATTTATACTCGACACGCCGGAAGCCGTCGATGCCTGGCATACGCATTTGCAGGCCCAGGGCGTGCCCATCAAACACCCGCCGCGCACACACCGCGACGGGGCGCGGAGTTTCTATTGCGAGGACCCGGACGGTAACCTGGTGCAGATGATCTACCATCCTCCGATTGCAAGCCGCTGATCCCGACTCGCACCTCACCAGCGCCCCGTCAGGGCGAGCCGCGGTAAATCACCCTCGATGCCCATCGCCCGGCGGATGATCCGCCGTTTCACCGGCCCCGCGGTATTGGCGAGCGTGAGCCCCGCGTTGCGCATGATCCGCAGCGGTAATGCGTCCGCGGCGAACAGCTCGTTGAAACCGTCCATCAGCCACATCATGGCGAGATTCTCGCCCTTGCGCCAGCGCTCGTAACGCCTGAGCACGCGCAGCGCTCCGATATCCTGGCGCGCGGCCTTGGCATCGAGGACGACTTCGGCCAGTGTCGCGGCGTCCATCAAGCCGAGATTGGCCCCCTGCCCGGCGAGCGGATGAATACGGTGCGCCGCATCGCCGATCAAAGCCAAGCGTGGTTCGACGTAGCGCTCGGCATGGGCGCGGCTGAGCGGAAAGGCGCGCCGCGGCCCGCTGTCCACCACGGTTCCGAGCGCCTCACCGATTCCGCCTTCGAGCTCCCGGCGAAATTCGGCATCACTCACGCCGATTAGCCTCTGCGCTTCGGCGTGCGGTAACGACCAGATGATGGCACAACGATGCGGATCGGCCAAAGGGAGAAAGGCCAGCGGGCCACCCGCGAGAAAGCGTTGCCGTGCCGTGTCGCCATGCGGCCGCTCGGTCACGACTGTGCAGGCGAGCGCCGTCTGCCGGTAATCATGCACGCGTTGAGCGATCCCTGCCAAGGTCCTCACGGTCGACTCCCCGCCATCGGCCCCGACCAATAACTTCGGGCTCAACTGCGATTCGTCCGCCAGCACGATTCGCAGTTTATCCTGGCCTCTCACGAACGTCCGTAAGCCGCTGCCGCGGTAAGTGCTAACCAGGGGTAGATGCCGCAACACCAGGTCCAGAGCGGCCTCGATCGCCTGGCTGCGAACGATGTGCCCGAGCAGCGGCTCGCCCACCTCGGCGCTAGCGAAATGAATGCGGCCCTCCCCACCCGCGTCCCAGACCTGCATCTCGCGAAACACGCCGGGCCGTTCGGCAATGATATGCTGCCAGGCGCCGACGGCGCGGAGCACCTGCTCCGAGGCCCGGGTCAAAGCCAGCAGGCGCGCATCGTTATCGTCATCAGCGGTTACCACCGAGGGTGTCTCGCTCTCGACGAGCGCGACCCTTAATCCGGCCGCCCCCAGGATCGCCGCCAGGGTTCCGCCGACCACACCCCCGCCGATGACGGCGACCTCGAAATCCGCCTCGCGATCTCCGAAGCTAGCGCTCACAGCGGTATGCCCCGCCCGAGCCGCGGCAAGGGCCCGCCGAAACCCATGGCCCGCCGCACCAGTGCGCGTTTGAGGGCCGGGATCATGTCGATGGCGCACATCGCCACGTCGCGCGCGATGACGAGCGGAAACAGATCGTTACCGAAGAGCCGCGCCAACCCGTGACTCAATGCGATGACGCGGCGCTGGTCCGTGCGTCTCATCTCGGCGTAACGGTGCAGCACCGGGTAAGCGCCCGGATCCTCGCCGGCGCTGCAAGCATCGATGAGGCATTCCGCGAGCGTGGCCGCATCGCGCAAGCCGAGGTTCAGGCCCTGCGCCGCGTTCGGGTGGATCGCGTGCGCGGCGTTGCCGATGACCGCGAAGCGGGGTCCGGCCTGATCGAGCGCACGGACCAACTTAAGCGGATAACCGTGCCGTTTGCCTACCCTGAGAAAAGGTCCGATACGATGCCCCATGCACATGCTCAGGCGCTGCGTAAACTCGGTGTCCCCCATCGCAAGGAGCGCGCTCGCCTCCTCGCTGCCCGCCACGCACACCGCGACCGAACGCTGCCCGCCGAGGGGTAAGAGCGCGACGGGTCCGGACGGGCCAAAGCGCTCGTAGGCGGTATTGCCATGCGGCGCGGCCAAGGACACGTTTGCGACCACGGCGATCTGGCGGTAATCAAACTCGCGGCTTCGCACCCCGAGGAGCGTGCGTGTGTTCGAGCCCCCCCCGTCGGCGGCGACCAGGAGCCGTGCGCTTAAGCCGCGCTCGACCCTACCTGCGGCGGCCACCCTCGCTAGCATATGCTGAGGCTGGGATTGCAAGGCCTCGATGCGGCCGGGCGAGATGAGATCGACGTTGTCTTGGGCGGCCAGTTTCGATAGCAGGGCTTCTCCGAGCTGGCGCCCGGCCACCACGTGGCCGAAGGCGGCATACCCGAGCACCCGCGCATCGAGCCGGGTAAACCCGAAATGCCCCTGGTCGGAGACATGGATATGCTCGATCGGCGTGGCATGCGCCTGTAATTGCGGCCAGAGCCCGATCCCGGCGAGGATCCGTTGCGAGACGGGCGACAGGGCCAGGCCGCGATCGTCATAGCTCGGTGGCTCGTCGGTCTTCCAGGGCACCGCCTCCACGACGCCTATTTTCAACGGTTGCCCGGCCAGGGCGCACGCCAGACTCGCGCCCACCATCCCGCCGCCGATGATAAGCAGATCGTAGTCAGGCGGCGCGGCCATGTAGCATGATGGATTCGATCTCCGCCACCCCCTTGGGCGCCGCCACGCTCAGGACTTCATGACCCTCGGGTGTCACCAGGACATCGTCTTCGATGCGGATGCCGATGTTCCACCAGCGTTTGGCCAAGCCTTTCGTCCCCGCCTTGAGATACAGACCCGGTTCGACGGTGAGCGCCATGCCGGGCTCCAGCATGCGCCATTCGTTGCCGACCTTGTAATCGCCGACATCATGCACATCCATCCCCAGCCAATGCCCGGTCCGGTGCATGAAGAACGGCTTGTAGGCCGCCTCCTTGATGAGGCGCGTCAACCGCCCCTTCAAGATCCCGATATCGACCAGGCTCTTGGTCAAGGTCCGGATCGCCGCTTCGTGGGGATCATTCCAATGATTGCCGGGAACGATTTTCTGAATCGCCGCCTGCTGTGCCGCCAATACCGCCTCGTAGATAGCACGCTGGTTGGGCGTAAAGCGGCCATTCACCGGAAACGTCCGCGTGATATCGCTCGCGTAGCCTTGATACTCGGCGCCGGCGTCGATGAGCACGAGATCGCCATCATTCAAGGTACCCGAATTCTCCGTGTAGTGCAGGATGCAGCCGTTCGCCCCGCCGCCCACGATGCAGGGGTAGGCCGGAGATCGGCTCCCGCCTTCCATGAATGCGTGCAGCAAAGCCGCCTCGATCTGGTATTCCTTGAGACCTGGACGGCAGACCTCCATAGCCCGGGAATGCGCGGCCGCCGCCAAGGCGGCCGCTTTACGCATGACGAGGATCTCCGGCGGGCTCTTGAAGATGCGCATCTCGTGCAACAAATGGCTCAGGGAGATGAATTCTTGCGGCGCCGTCACGCCGCTGCGATGGCGGCCCCGGACCTGGTTCACCCAGCCCATGAGGCGCTGGTCGAATTCGGGATCGAAACCCATGGTGTAGTACACCCGCGCTCGATTCTCCAAGAGTCCCGGCAGGATGTCGTCCAGATCGCCGATCGGGAAGGCATCGTCGGCCCCGTAGTCGGCGCAGGCCCCTTCGAGCCCGGCGTGGCGTCCGTGCCAAACTTCCAAGGCCGGATCGCGTTCGCGGCAAAAGAGCAGGAACTCCCCTTGCGGCCGATCGGGAACCAAGACCGCGACGGCTTGCGGTTCGGCGAACCCCGTCAAGTAGAAAAAGTTACTGTCTGGCCGGTAGGGGAACTCCACATCGCCATTGCGGTGCCGTATGGGCGCGGCCGGTATGATCGCCATGCCGCCTGAATTCATCATATCCATCAGGCGTTTTCGCCGCCGCATAAACTCGCGCTTATCCATCCGTCCGCAGACCTACTGCCGGTTCTAGAGATGCGCTAATGATACTTGAGCAAAACCCATGAAAACACCCTCGTTCGATGTGGTTGACCGCCGTTGACTGCCGCTCTATAGTGAATTCTCCGAAGGCGGTCAAATCCTTATGCAGGAACCACAAGGTTTACATATCGAGACGCTGGAGACGCGTGTCGACGAGCTAATCCGTGCGATCGAACAATTGAGTGGCGAGAACAAAGCCCTGCGAACGCAACGCTCGGGGCTCATGGCCGAGCGGGCGGCGTTGATCGAAAAGACGGAGCTCGCGCGCTCGCGGGTGGAGTCGATGATCACGCGCCTGAAAGCGATGGAATCTTGAACATGAGTGAAGAGCACCGGCCGGTAAGCGTGGTGATTATGGAAAAAGAATATCTCGTGGCCTGTAATGATCAGGAACGCGAAGCCTTATTCCATAGCGTCGAGTTCCTCAATCGCAAGATGATCGAGTTACGCGACCATGGGAAGGTGAGTGGCAGTGAGCGTATTGCCGTCATGGCGGCTCTCAACATCGCGCACGATTTGTTGGAGCACAAGCGCCAAAACGAGGCGTATACTAATAACGTGGAGGCGTTCATGCGCAGAATAGAAAAGAAGATAACTGACGTGCTTGCCGGCGGCGAGCGCGTGCTAGCGTAGATTTATAGTTGACGCTCTCTGCGGCGTACGTCAACGGGCCGGGTATCCTTGAGCCTAATTGAGAAACCAAAGGAACTGACCGGTAGGTGATGTTGAGCAGTCCGCTCTCGTAGCGGAAAGCCTGATTCGCCTCGCGATGTTCCATTCTTGAACCCTCGGTTCAAGTCGAAGGCCCGTAACGGCGCTGCGGAGAGCACCCTCCCTTTGAACCATGCCCCGGTACTGGCTCATGAAATCCGAACCGACGACCTATGGCATCGACGATTTGCGCGCGCGCCCGCGCCAAACCGACTGCTGGGACGGCGTGCGGAATTATCAAGCCCGTAACATGCTTCGGGACGAGATCCGCCCCGGAGATCTCGCTTTCTTTTACCATTCGAGCTGCGCCGAGCCCGGAATCGTCGGCATCATGAAGATCACCGGCGCCGGCCGCCCGGATCCGACGGCCTTCGATCCGCGTGACCACCATTACGATCCCGAGAGCTCTCCCACGGCGCCACGCTGGTATATGGTGGAAGTCCGCTTGGAGCGCAAGCTCAAGCGCACCATCACGCTCACGGAGCTTAAACGCTACCCGGAGCTTTCGGGACTGCCACTCCTGAAACGCGGAAACCGGCTCTCGGTGATGCCGGTCGAGGCGACGCATTGGAAGTTCATACTCAGTCTCCTCCCAGCATGAACAGTTTCCGCGCCTAGTTCAGGCTTTCTTGTGTTAGACACAAGCTCCCTTGGCTCATCTGGCATTGGAAGTTAGCCTTGTATCTCTGATCTGAGTATTCTGGGCATAATTTTACATGCCGATCGGCATTTTTTACTGATTGGCCCTATCTAGCAAGCCCTGCAAGCGCTTGAGTAACCGGGCTATGTCATTAAGTAGCAAGGACAATTATCAATAAGCCGGTGCTGGCACACAGCTTGAGCTTAAAAATTGGAGTGCCTCGGCCGAGCCGGGGCGCGACCAAGAACTAACCATTTTGAACAGGAGGACGGAGGATGAACTGGGATCAAGTCAAGGGTAATTGGAAGCAGCTGAAAGGCAAGGCCCAGCAAATGTGGGGTGACATTACCGATGATGAGCTCGACGTCATCGAAGGGAAGCGCGAGGAGCTCGTCGGCCGGCTGCAGAGCAAGTACGGCTATACGAAAGAGAAGGCCGAGGAGGAGGCAGACAGCTGGGTCCAAAAGCTGTGATTGGGTGGTAGGCCTTCCAAGGTCGACAGCGCCCTCCGAGGCCGCCGGTGCTTCCTCGGAGGGCGGATATCGCCCATAAGCTAAGGTGGAGAAGCGGCGTTCAATCAGGAGGTGGATGATGGCTATGACAACAGGTGAGACGTATCGTTGCACGAACGCGAATTGCGGGTGCGAAATGAAGGTCACGCAGGGCTCGATGGCAGGCGGGGGTGGTGAGGCGCCTCCTCGCTGTTGTTGCGGCACAGAGATGAAAAAGGCCTCATAGGGCCTCATAGAGGAGGAGATCATGATGACAGGCATTGGATACTTGAGACGCCTCGGGCAAGGGCTTCGCTCGATGAAGCACCCCGCGCCGATGAAGTTACAGGAAGGGAAGATGGGTTACATCCTGTTGTGGCTCCTGGGTGTGCCCATCCCGATCCTGCTCGTCATCTACTTGCTGCGCGGCTGCAACTGACCGACAGGGCAGGCGTGGCGCTCAGGAGCTCAGGAGTAGCGGCAGGATCTAGCGCAAGCGGGTCGAGCGCCGCTCGAACCCACCCCGGGCTAAGCCCTTTCCCGCTCAGCGCTCGCGTTGCGAGGTTCTTATGCCGCATTACCACTATCTGATCGTCGGGGGTGGAATGACCGCCGACGCCGCCATCTGCGGGATCCGTGAGGCCGACAGCTATGGCTCAATCGGGCTCGTCGGGGCGGAGACCGAGCGGCCCTACAACCGCCCCCCGCTCAGCAAGGGCCTATGGAAGGGCAAAGCGATGGACAGCATCTGGCGCGGCACCGACGCCAGCTACGCGGCGCTGCACCTGGGGCGCACGGTCGTGCATCTGGATCCTCCGAACCGAAGGGTGATCGACGATCAAGGCGCGGAGTACATCTATGACCAGCTCTTGCTCGCGACGGGCGGCACTCCCCGCCGCTTGCCGTTTGGTGGTGACCAGATACTGTATTTCCGCACCTTGCAGGATTACCGCGCGCTCCGCAGCCTCACCGAGCGTGGCCGGTGCTTTGCCGTCATTGGCGGCGGGTTTATCGGCTCCGAGATCGCGGCGGCTCTCGCCATGAACGGTGAGGCGGTTGTCCTTTTTCTCGCGGGCGAGAATATCGGTGAGGGTATCTTTCCGCCTGGGCTCGCGCGTTTCGTGACCGACTACTACCGCCAGCGGGGCGTCGAGGTGCTCGCCAATAGCACGGTCACCGGTCTGGAGACGGACGGGCAGCGGCGCATGCTCAGGGCGCAGAATGGCCAAACGGTGGCGGTGGACGGTGTGGTCGCCGGGATCGGCATCGAGCCGAACACCCGTCTGGCGGAGGCGGTGGGGCTCAAGGTAGACGACGGTATTCTCGTCGACGAGAGTCTTTGCACCAGCGTCCCGGAGATCTATGCCGCCGGCGATGTTGCCCGCTTCTATAACTGCGATCTCGGCAAGTACTTGCGCGTCGAGCACGAAGACAATGCCAATACTATGGGCAGGGCGGCCGGGCGGGCGATGGCCGGGGCGTCGGACCCCTATCACCATTTGCCGTTTTTCTACTCCGATTTGTTCGACCTGGGCTACGAGGCCGTCGGCGAACTGGATCCGAGCCTCGAGCTCATAGCGGACTGGCAGGAGGATCCCTATCGCAAGGGCGTGGTTTATTACCTGCGCGAGGGCCGGGTGCGCGGTGTGCTGCTCTGGAACCTATGGGAGCAGGTAGATGCGGCGCGGGCCCTCATCCGCGAGCCCGGCCCGTTTCGGGCCGGTGACTTGATGGGCAGGCTAGCAACTTGAATTCTCGACCCCTCTTCGGTATGCGTTGCGAGCGGCACACTACGGCAATGCGCACACACACGTGACCTTAAATAAGGAGCCTTCCCCATGAATGTACCTATCATAAATGTACCTATCGAGCCCGTCCTTGCGCTGGTGATAGGCATATTAATCTTGCTTGTGCCAAGGCTATTAAATTATCTCGTGGCCGTGTATTTGATTGCCGTCGGTATCCTGGGGCTAATGCATCGATAGCCCAACATGAAGAGGTCGAGAGTAATGTCTACGACCACCTTGGGGACAGCTACGGAGCCGAGGAAGGCGAGGAGTCGAATCTGTTAAAGAACAGCCTAGTCGTGAAATGAACTGGCCAAAAGCCGATGTACGCTGTAATGCACCCTAGTTTAGCCCCTTTTTTTAATCTTGTTTAACGGGAGCACGAATATGTCAATTGGTACAATTTTACTCCTAATCTTGATCTTGATCCTTGTGGGAGCATTGCCAACCTGGCCACATAGCCAGGCGTGGGGTTATGGACCCAGCGGCGGACTCGGGCTAGTTGTGGTCATCTTACTGATCTTGATCTTACTAGGCAAAATCTAGTCGCGAAAGGGGATTGAATATGAGACTGTCGCAGAGAGTTAAGGTGGTTGTTTTGTCGTTAGGTGTTGTTCTGACATTTACTGGGTGCGAACAGCAAGGACCAGCGGAAAAAGCGGGGCGACAAATGGATGAAGCAGCCCAACAGGCTACGGAAAAAGCCAAGGAAGCAGGGGAAGCGGTCGGTGAGAAAGTCGAGAAGGCCGGCGAGTACCTGGATGACGCTGCCATTACAGCCAAGATTAAGGCTGACATCTTGAGTGACCCTTTGCTCAAGGTATTGGAGATCAACGTGATTACCACAAACGGCAATGTGACGCTGAGCGGCGTCGTTGATTCCAAGGAAAGTATCGACAGGGCTTTGGAGATAGCCCGCCGCGTCAAGGAGGTGCAATCGGTGGACAACAGCATGGTTGTTAAGGGTGCCGGATAGTGCCAATGCGCTAACGATGCTATCTCACGGCCAGGGATCGGCGAGATAGGGGAATTGAGCGAGGAACGGCTTATCGTTTTTCAGCGGGTTCGGCGGCGTCTTCGGCACGATGGGCGCTTTGTCCCACAAGGCCTGATCGCTCAGCGATTCTACGTTGCACTTTTTCCCGCCACATCCTGTTTCCATGTCCAGAAATAGCGATAGAAACCGGGTGGCCACTTGATCTTCGAGACGGCGCCCAAGGGGCCAGGTACCCGTCGTATCCATATCGATAGACGCCACATTGGGTATAAATATTTCAAATGTCCTTGGCAGTTTGATGTTCAAGCCATTCTTATTCCATGAGTCATCGGGCATATTCACGCGCTGAAAAAAACACTTTTTAACGCGCGGAAACGCGTTGATCGCGAGCTTATAGGTTTTATACACGGAGATGGGCGAACCGCCATGGTCAAAGCAACTCCCAAGGCCTAAGGCGCTGATCGAAGGACCAAACCCCCATCCGAGATGTCCGAACCGTCTCGTGTAATGGCGCGCGAGCTTAATGTTGTTGGCTAGCTGTCTTTCGTCGAATCGGTCATTGAGCGCCGCATCCAAGAACGGAACGCCGTCGACATCCACCTTTTTGTATTTCGTCAGGTCATTATTAAATCCCGATGCGGAGGTTGCGCCCGCCCACACCCGGCGAATTAAGGAGTACGATGCATCGTCCGGAATGGAGTCGGCTTTGCTCGAAGCTTTCAAAACCCAACTTTCTCCCCACGTCCTGACGATCCTCTCCTTCTCTGGAGATTTCGTAATAAACTTCATTGGCATTTCAAGAACAATGGTATTCACGTTCCTGCCCGCTTGCGCGTCTTTTCCGCTATAGACAAAGCGGAAATTCCCGTTGGCATCCTTAAGGAACTTTTTGCCCTTCCAGACGAGCGGATCTTTGGGCAGGTCTTTTTTCACCGTGATCCCCCAATTGGGGTTGTTCTTATCAAAATTAAAGGCGGTATTGCCGCCCAGCTCAATGAGTGTTTTCGGGATGGGCAATTCTCTTTGATTCATCATCGCGTGAGGAACGAGATAATACTGCGGCCCATAATTGATCGAGCGGAAGAATCCCGGCAGATCGTTAAAGAACGCATCATCCCTGCCGCCGATAAACGTCTTAATGGCGTGTCCATCCGGTGACTTGAGGGTCACCACCTTGTTGGTCTCCACCACGTTCGAGAAGTCCCCACTCGGGAAATCCATAAAATCGACCTTGGCCTGATTCTGCTTATTGAACGTGACCCTGACCTCGGAGGGTTTAAATTCGAGGTATTTCTTGCCGATCGCTTTTGCGTATTTGATGATTGCGCTCAAACTATGCTCCTCTCCAAGCGGCAAGGCGGCTCTCTGATCGGCGTCTATGTGGATCCTGTAGAGCAGGTCGGTGTCGAAAACGCCGGTCTTTGGAACCGAAGCGAAGGTCAGGGCGATGACCACCTTCTCCCCGCCCGCTTTATCGTCGCTTGGAAATCCGAATAAATCGTAAAGATCGGCCGCGCTCACCGGTATATCGGCGAATATCGAGTTTATCGCGTTGGGATCATTGTGGTCAGCGGCGAACGACACACTCAGGACCAACATGCCGGCCGTGAAACCGATCAGTAAACGTTTAAAAACAGTAGTTATGTGTTTCATGATCCTCCCTCATTTAAAATCTAGCCAAACATATTAGAAATTCGGGGTGCCTCTCCAAGTTCCCTGTCCCCGAACACCTGTTACCCTTGACTCCGGTCTATACACCCGGGGGGAGAGGGGGTTAACCGTGGCTCACCCTACCTTGCCCTCGAAATCTCGAACCTGAAAACTCGTGGTCAGGCCCAAATAAACAGACCCAGACTATCATGCGATCATTGCCAGACCGTCTCTCCACTGACCCATAAATTCTGCGGAAGAGCCATACTCTTAACGTGCTGGTTTTCGGCACAGTCTCTGGGGTTGGCTGTTCGGGGCCGCGCTTGTGCTCGTGGGTGTTCAAGGCCTCATCTCCTTTCGGCGCCCGGAATCCGGGCCGTTCCGTAGCCACCACCGCCAGGCGTCTCAATCACCAAGACATCGCCGGGCCGCGTCATGGTTTCCGCGCAGCCGCCGGGGCTGCAATCCTTCGTTTTATGGGCTAACAGTATCGAGGAATACGCTCAGAACTAACCGCCAGTTTACCCGGTGGTTCGACGTTTGTCAGATGCCGTTTAGCATCCATGCGCTCGTGGGGAACGCCCAGCACGTCGATATATTCTCCGGTGACTATATAGAAGATCAGATGCTTTTCAATCGCCAGGCACGGTATCCTGCTTTTACATCCGTCCTTGCCTGGCCTATATACGGGTTGTCCAGCAAAAGGTGCGTGCCCTTCTGGATAAGCGCCAAATATTCTTCCGCTTGTTCCAGGCCCCATTCAGACACCGTGTAGCGCCAGATTGTCCAAGATCGCGTTTTGCCGTTAGAGAAAGCCGGATTCTGGGCATCTACCGACTTTCTTTCTGAGGTATTCCGATGGCCTGTTCCTTGACCTTTGCGAAGAACGGCCCGATTTCTTCGCGGCTGAGTTCCGTGAAGCGCCCCTGCTCTATGTCGTGTTCGCCTTCGGCGAGTTTGCCCGGAGCCGGTCCAACTTCATCTGATAAACGAGATCTTCATTGCTCTCCATGAAACGCAGCGCTTCCCGGATCACCTCGCTGGCGTTGTTGTAAAGGCCGGTAGCGACTTTGCGTTTGACGATCTCTTCAAGCTCCTGGGTCAGCGAAACGTGCATGGTATTCAC
>JBOIDL010000061.1:0-19302 GCA_050740435.1 Gammaproteobacteria bacterium | reverse complement strand
CATCGTCAACGCCGCCGTCAACGTCGTCTTCCCATGATCCACATGCCCTATCGTCCCTACATTCACATGCGGCTTCGTTCGCTGAAATTTCTCCTTGGACATATCTCAGTTCTCCGCTTTCGTTCGTATCACCGCTCGACGTTTTAATACCCCTATCCTAGAACTGGAGCCCATAACCGGATTCGAACCGGTGACCTCTTCCTTACCAAGGAAGTGCTCTACCGACTGAGCTATATGGGCGTCAACCTGGAGCGGGTAATGGGAATCGAACCCATGTCATCAGCTTGGAAGGCTGAGGTTCTACCATTGAACTACACCCGCTTCTCGCCCGGCCTTCGTTACCCGGCTACTGCCTGGTGGAGGGGGTAGGATTCGAACCTACGAAGGCATAAGCCAGCAGATTTACAGTCTGCCCCCGTTGGCCGCTTGGGTACCCCTCCAAAGTCTAAAGCGATCAATTTTCAAAAATAAATGGACCAATGTCAATAAAACGCCGCAGTTCATGCTCCGCCCGAGCATCCATCCGCCGTCGATCCTCCATGCCGAGGGCGTAAAACCCGCCCGCTTACCGCATCTCGGATCTCGCTCACGCCCGCCTCGTCCCCGATCCGTCCGGATACAAAATAATCAATCGCTCCATTGAAATATGCCCGTACCCGCGCCGGATCCCGGGCTGGAACACAGCCGGCGGGATTGGCGCTGGTCGAAACCAGGACCCCCACGCGCTGACATAACGCCGCCGCGATGGGATGCCCCGTTACCCGCACCGCAAGGTAACGCCGGTCCCCGGTCAACCACGACGGGACGGACGATCGCGCCGGCACCACCCAGGTGACCGGGCCAGGCCAAGTGCAGTCGATCTCCTCGCGCCTCACCGCATTCGGAAAACATACAAGACGTTCTATCGCCGGTAGCGTCGCGGCAATCACGATCACGCCTTTCTTGACGCTCCGCCTCTTAAGCGTTAAGAGCCTGGAAACAGCGCGGTAATTGAATGGATCGCACCCGAGCCCGAAAACGGCCTCGGTCGGATAAGCGATGATGCCGCCGGCCACGATTACCCGCGCGGCGCGCTCGAGATGCCACGCTTGAAGCACTAGCCGGCGCGTTTCGTGAGCGCGAGGTTTTTTTGCCTGATTGCATCCGCGGTCGCCGACCGTTCCGCCCGCAAGCGCGCCGCGACCTCCGGGTCTTGCAGCGCCAAGATCTCGGCCGCGAGATAGCCGGCGTTCTTTGCACCGGCTGGACCGATGGCAACGCACGCCACCGGCACGCCGCCCGGCATTTGCACCGTCGATAGCAGAGCATCGAGCCCGTTCAGAGGCCCTCCCGCCATCGGTACGCCGATCACCGGCTTGACCGTCAGTGCCGCTACAGCCCCCGCCAGATGCGCGGCCAGCCCGGCGGCGGCAACAAAAACCGCGGCCCCGCGCTCCTCGGCTTGCTGCACATAGGCACGCGTCTCGGCAGGCGTCCGGTGCGCGGACGCGATTCGCATCTCGACGCCGACACCCAAGCGCCGTAACACCTCTAGCGTGGATTCCATCACCGGAAGGTCGGAATCGGATCCGACCAAGACGGCTACGAAAGGGGCTGGCATAAGGCCATAAATCCTTGGTTCCGAGGCTCACGCGGGCATAGCATGGCGCGCATGTCACTATAAGACGCAGTCGCAGGCCCTCGATCAAGATACTGCGGACAGGTTTGCCGGTTCGACCCACGGCTCCTTGAACCCACAGCCCGTTCGCGGGCAGACGCGCAAGGCGCCCTCGCGCTTGGTGGTCTTCGTCATCGTGATCGCCCAATGACACTTTGGGCAGGGCTGGCCCAAGGGCTCGTTCCAGATCGCGTAACGGCAGCTCGGGTAGGCGGAACAAGAATAGAAAACCTTCCCGCGCTTAGAGCGGCGCAGCACGAGACGCCCGCTACGGCACTCGGGACAGGTGACGCCGGTGTCCGCCGGTTTCTCCAGCGCCTCGATATACCGGCATTTCGGATAGCTACCACAGCCGATAAACTTACCGTAGCGCCCCGCGCGCAATAATAGCGGCGAACCGCACTCGGGACAATGCCGGTCAGCGACGACCTGGGCGACCGGGGTCGCTTGGCCTTGCTCGTCCACACTCCGGGTATAGTCACAGTCGGGGTACCCGGTGCAGCCGATAAAGCTGCCGCGCCGACCCAAGCGCATCGACAATGGCTTACCGCACTGAGGACACCGCTCTTCGAGTAGCTTCTGGGTGGCATCGCGGCGGGTGACCGTCTCGGCTTTGTTATCGACCAGCCCCTTGAATGGCGTCCAAAAATGCTCGAGCACCGGCGTCCACTCCTTTTCGCCTCGGGACACCGCATCTAGCTCGTCTTCCAGCCGCGCGGTGAAACCGTAATCGACATAGTCCGTGAAATGCTCGGTCAGGAACCTGCTCACGATCCTGCCGACGTCAGTGGGTTTGAAGCGCTTGCTTTCCAAGGTCGCATACTCGCGCTGTTGCAAGGTCGAGATAATCGCGGCGTAGGTCGAAGGGCGGCCGATGCCGTGCTCCTCGAGCGATCGCACCAGACTCGCTTCGGTGTAGCGCGGGGGCGGTTCGGTGAAATGCTGGGTCGCCGTGATGTCCGCGAGCTGCACCCGATCACCCGCTTTCATCGCCGGCAAGACGCCGTCGTCGCTGTCGTTCTTGCCGTCATCCTTGCCTTCCAGATACACGGCCATGAACCCCGGCTCCACCACCGTTGAGCCCGTCGCCCGGAAGGCGACATCTGTCCCGCAAGTTAGATCCACAGCAACCGTATCGATGATGGCATCGATCATCTGACAGGCCAGCGTCCGCTTCCAAATGAGATCGTATAAGCGGTATTGCTCCTCGCTCAAGTGAGGCCTCAATTCCTCGGGCGTTCGTTGGATGGCGGTCGGCCGGATCGCTTCGTGAGCTTCCTGAGCGTTCTTCGCCTGGGTCTTAAAGCGCCGCGCCTGGGCCGGCGCTTTTCCGGCGCCGAAATGCGCCCTGATGAAATCTCTGATTTCCTCCAGCGCCTCGCCGCCGAGACTCACCGAATCGGTGCGCATATAGGTAATAAGGCCGGCCGATCCGCCGCCGACATCGATCCCTTCGTAGAGTTGCTGTGCGATCCGCATCGTGCGTTGTGTGGTCAACCCGAGCTTGCGCGCGCCTTCCTGCTGTAAGGTCGAGGTGATGAAAGGAGACGGGGGGAGCCGTTTGCGCTGTTTCTTCTCGACCTTGCCGACGGTGAGCCACCCTTGGGCAAGGGTAAGTAAATCTTGCCGGATAGCTTCCGCCTCCATGCTCGTAACGATGCTGAACTGCTTGAGCTTCTCGCCTTGATAGACGACCAAGCGGGCGCCGAATGCTTGTGTTTGCTGCCTGGCCTGGGCCTCCACGGTCCAATATTCGCGCGACTCGAAGGCTTCGATCTCCTGTTCGCGCTCCACGACCATGCGTAGTGCGGGACTCTGCACCCTTCCTGCGGATAAGCCCCGCCGGATCTTGCGCCACAGCAGAGGCGAGAGGTTGAACCCGACTAAATAATCCAACGCCCGGCGCGCTTGCTGCGCATTGACCAAATCGACCGACAACACCCTGGGGCTCTGGATGGCCTCCTCAATGGCGCGCTTGGTGATCTCGTGAAATATGACCCGGTATACCGGTTTGTTATCCAGAACCTCCCGCTCCTTCAGGATCTCCACCAGATGCCAGGAAATCGCCTCACCTTCGCGATCCAGGTCGGTCGCTAGATAGAGCGCATCCGACTTACGCATGGTCTCGGCGATCGCATTGACGTGTTTAACGTTTTTTTCTATGAGCTCATAGCGCATGGCAAACCCATGCTCGGTGTCCACGGCGCCTTCCTTGGGCTTAAGATCGCGCACATGCCCATAGGACGCGAGCACGCGAAAATCCGTGCCGAGGTAGCGGCCAATCGTTTTGGCCTTGGCGGGAGATTCGACGACTAATAAATTCTTCGGCATGCGCTGAATGTTTAGGCGTTCGAGACTAGCTTAGATAAGGTTGGTTCAAGGCGGAGTCGCCCGCGGGCGCGTCGTAATAACGTGCGGACAGGGTGACGCGGTTTAAGACCGCCGGCGCAGCTTCTGTTCAAAAGGGCGATCTATTTCCGCCGCACGTACACTCCGCATGCTTCCGCACCCACGTATCCGCGTAATTCCAGTATCAAGAGCATGGACGACACGGCGCTCGCGGTCAATCCGCTGCGCTCGACCAAGCTATCGACCGAGACAGGATCCCCACTCATACAATGTAGCAAACTCTGATAGTCGGGATCGAGTGCCTCGGCTGCCTCATGGGGTGCTTGCGTGCGGGTGGCCACCGGCGCCGGCGGTGGAAGCACATAGTTCAGCTCCTCCAGGATGTCCGCGACGCTGGTGACGAGTTTTGCGCCCTGCTGAATTAGCCCATGACACCCCTGCGCGAGCGGATTGTGGATGGAGCCGGGGAGCGCGAATACTTCTCGTCCTTGTTCGATCGCACAGCGCGCGGTGATCAACGATCCGCTACGCAGCCCTGCTTCGACGACCACCACTCCAAGACAGAGCCCGCTGATCAGGCGATTGCGGCGGGGGAAATTGCGTGCGATCGCCGGGGTGCCGAGAGGCAGTTCCGAGACAATCGCGCCTCCCGAGGCCTGGATGTCGAGCGCCAGCTCGCGATTGCGCGCCGGATAGATCAGGTCGAGCCCGGTACCGCTGACCGCAATCGTCGCGCCCCTTGCCGCCAACGCACCGCGGTGCGCCGCCGCATCGATGCCGAGGGCCAGCCCACTGGTGATGACCCATCCGGCGAGCGCAAGCTGGCGGCTGAATTCGAGCGCCGTTTGCTCGCCGGTGGCGGTCGGGTGGCGGCTTCCGACCACGGCGATCTGCGGCCTTGAGAGGATCCCCGGATCCCCTATGACATAGAGCAGCGGCGGCGGGTCGGAAAGCGTGCGCAGGAGCGGCGGGTAGGCTTCCTCACGCCAAAGAACCAGCTGATGCTTATCCTCGCGTAACCACCGCGCGGCCGCGGTGACGGCCTGCCAATCCGGGGCTTTGATAAACGCGACGGTTTCGCTGCCGAGGCCGTGGCGTTCAAGTTCCATCGAACTGGCCGCGAAGACAGGTTCCGCGCTCCCATAGCGCGCGAGTAAATCAAAAAATGCCTTGGGCCCGATACCCGGCGCACGGTGCAAGGCAATCCAGTGCGCCCGCTCGTCCCGCGTGTCCTCGAGGCTCATAGCATACCAAGCTTATCACCGCTTGCAGCTTGGAACGCTGAGCGAGCACCGCTCCAAGCGCTTAAGGATTGCTTACCGTATCATAGCGGAACACGGAGCGATCGGCGTTCATAACCAGCGCGTAGCTGACGTTCGGGAAAGCGCGAAACACCATCAGCTCCCCGATGCGTTCGTGCGGAAGCTCGACTTCCCGGCTCACTCCCCCGCCATAGCTACCACCCGACGCTCGCCCAGCCACGTCGTCGCGGACGAAAACCCCGCTACGGAAGATTGCTAATACATGCCCGGGCTCGAGTCCGGCCTGCACGCCCCGATTGATCACCACGACTTGCTGTGGCCCGACCTGCGAGATGGCATCCATGATCGATATGATCGATCCGGCAACGTCTCCGTCCGGCGCGTGCGGAACGAACTCCGGATAATGGCCTTTTGCTTCCGGGATCAGCCGATCGCCCGCCAAAACCTCCCGTTGTGAACTGGTAATCACCGCGGATGCCGGATCCCCCAGCCTGTCGATGACCACATCGGCGACATGGAGGGCTTCGTACCCTAGAACATCGTCGCTGCTCTCGCCCAGGCAATTGGACGCGTAGCCCTGAGCGACATCCTTGCGGACAGCAACTCGATAATTGGCGTCCTTCACCGCCGGCGGTTCCCGATAGACCTCGCCGCAGCGAACCACCGTGTAGCGCTTGACTTTCTCATCCAAGCGACCGCGCACATAGATGCGATTCCCTAAGCCGGTCACCAGATGCTCGTCCTGACTGGAGACGATGTAAGGTGCCTTGGCAAGCTCGTCGGCTCCGACCACCTGCGGCCGGCTCAAGAACGGCCAAATGGCATCGAGCGGGATCGCCGGCAGCGCATCGTCGTGTTCGGAGGCACGCACCGACGGCGATAATTTGACGTTCCTGCCCCGAGTCCGCCCCAGCATGGGTTTACCGTCGCGGTAGGTTAAATAAAGAATATCGCCCGGATAAATGCGGTGCGGATTCCGAACCTGCGGATTCACCTGCCAAATCTGTGGCCAGAGCCATGGTTTCGTCAGGAAAACCGCCGAAATGTCCCATAAGGTATCGCCACGTTTCACGACATAGCGGTCGGGGTGGCTCGGGTTGAGCCCCAAATCCTCGCCGTAGCAAGGTAGGGTGGCCAACGCAAAGAGTAACAGAAATACATGTTTTTTCATTGTCGTGTCGCCCTTACGGCAAAGGTTTAATGTTGTTCATTAATTTTAGGGAAAAGAACCGCAATTTCACTAAGTTCTCTAAAGCTTAAAGTCAGCTTCTGCTATGATTTACGCGATCGGACAGGAGAACGCGTGGCATGGCCATCTTAGATATACTGCACTATCCGGATCCCCGCCTTCGGACAAAGGCACAACCCGTGCCAGCCGTTGATGACAGCGTACAGCGCCTGGTTTCGGACCTGTTCGAGACCATGTACGCGGCGCCCGGGATCGGGCTTGCCGCCACCCAGGTCAACGTCCACCGGCGGGTCATCGTCGTGGACGTCTCCGAGCGGCATAACCAACCTTGGTGTTTCATCAACCCCCGCGTCACGGGGACCGAGGGCCGTGAGCAAACCGAGGAGGGGTGTTTATCGGTTCCCGGCGTTTTCGAGATCGTCGAGCGCGCCGAGCGCATTCAGGTGCAGGCTCTCAACGCCCAGGGAGAGGCGATCGATTTAGCGGCGGACGGCCTGCTGGCCGTGTGCATTCAGCATGAGATGGATCACCTCGAAGGCAAGCTGTTCGTGGATTACCTTTCGATATTAAAACGCAACCGGCTCCGCAAGAAATTCGAAAAGGCGCAACGACTCGCCTTATGAGCGGCCCGGAACGGCTCGCGCAGGCCAGGATCGTTTTTGCGGGCACGCCGGAGTTCGCCGCCACCATACTCCGCGCCTTAGTCACTACCGCGCCCGCCTCCATACTCGCGGTCTACACCCCGCCCGACCGACCGGCCGGCCGGGGACTCAAAGTGCGCGAAAGCGCCGTCAAGACCACGGCGCGTGAGCACGGATTAGCGATCCGCCAACCCCTATCGCTCAAAGATGCGGCGGCAGCGGACCAACTCGCCGCGTTAGAACCTGATCTCATGATCGTAGTAGGCTATGGACAGATCCTCCCGCCCACCGTGCTCGACATCCCGCGCCGTGGGTGCATCAATGTTCATGCTTCCCTGTTACCGCGCTGGCGGGGCGCGGCCCCGATCGAACGCGCCCTAGCCGCGGGCGATCGGGAAACCGGCGTGTCCATCATGCAGATGAGCGCGGCCTTGGACGCGGGTCCCCTCTATGCACAGGCCCGCTGCGAGATCCGCCCCGTTGATACCGGCGGCGTCCTGCGGGAACGGCTGGCCGAGCTTGGCGCGAGCTGTCTCCTCGCGACCCTCGAGGAGATTTTGAACGAGCGCTCACGGCCTAGCGCCCAAGATGAAGGCGGCGTCACCTATGCCCATAAGATCGAGCGCGCCGAAACCTGGCTCGACTGGTTGCGCCCGGCCCCAGAGTTGGAACGCAAGGTCCGGGCATTCAATCCGAAGCCGGTCGCGCTCGCACGGCTCGGCGGGATGGAATTTCGCGTGTGGGACGCCCGTGCGATCGAGAGCCACGCTCCGGCCGCCCCGGGCGCGTTGCTACCCGGCGCAAGAGGCGGGATCGATGTGGCGACCGGCGAGGGCATATTGCATCTGATCCGGGTCCAGGCGGCCGGGCGCAAGCCGGTGAGCGCGACGGATTTCCTCAACGCCCATCGGGGTCTTAAGCATGACGGCTAGGCAGTCCCCGCGGCCGCTTAAGGATGCCCGCGCGGTCGCCGCGCAGCTGGTGTCATGCGTCGTGGGGCAGGGCCAGTCCTTGGCCGCATGCATGCCGATGTCGCTGAGCCACCTGCGTGATCCCCGCGACCGCGGGCTCGCTCAGGAGCTCGCCTATGGCGCTTTGCGCTGGTTCCCGGCCTTGGAGGCGCTTGTGAACAAGCTCCTTTCGCGCCCACACAAGGAAATCGATAGCGCGGTCTTTGCTTTACTCTTGGTCGGTCTTTATCAGCTCCTGTATCTGCGCATTCCGGATCACGCGGCCGTCTCCGCGACCGTGGACGCCAGCCGGCGGCTCGGGCGCGCTCGCGCCGCCCCGCTCGTCAATGCCGTGCTTCGTGCTTTCCTCACGCGCCGCGACAAGCTGCTCGCCGAGCCGGCCACCGAGGCCGCGCAATACGCGCATCCGGTGTGGTTGCTGGCGGCGCTCAAGACGGCCTGGCCGGAGTCCTGGCAACGCATCGCGGCAGCCAACAATGAGCGCCCGCCGATGACCCTGCGCGTCAACGTGCGCTGCGGCTCGCGCGAGGATTACTTGGCGCGGCTTGGCCGGGCCGGCCTCGAAGCACACCCGCTCTCCTTGAGTCCCTACGCAATCGCGCTTGCGGAAATCCTGGATGTGTCGCGGCTACCCGGCTTCGACCGAGGGCATGTCTCGGTGCAAGACGCCGGCGCTCAGATCGCCGCGGTGCTGTTAGATGCGCGCCCCGGCCACCGGATCCTGGACGCTTGCGCAGCCCCGGGCGGGAAATGCGGGCACATTCTAGAGAGGGATCCCGAGTTGCGGCGGATGGTCGCGGTTGACTGCGATCCCACGCGCATCGCATCGCTGCGGGCGGCGCTCGAACGTTTATGCTTGCGTGCCGAGATATACTGTGCCGATGTCTCGGTACCGGCCGGCTGGTGGGATGGGCAAGCGTTTGATCGCATCCTCTTGGATGCCCCGTGCTCGGGCAGCGGTGTGATCCGGCGGCACCCGGATATCAAACTCCTGCGGCGCGAGTCCGACATCGCGGCATCGGCCGGCCTGCAAATGCAACTCTTGAACGGCTTGTGGCCCTTGCTCGCGAAAGCCGGCAAGCTCCTGTACGCGACCTGCTCGGTGCTGCCCACCGAGAACCAAACCCAGATCCGCGCCTTCTTGGCCCGGCACGCCGACGCGCGCTTGGACCCGATCGCCGTAGCGCACGGCCACGATACCGGGGCGGGAGTGCAACTGCTGCCGGGAGACGCGAATACGGACGGATTCTTCTATGCCCTGCTGCGGAAACTCTGAGAGTTTGTGAAAAAATCGTCAGCGAGCGATGGCAGGTCGCGTTCCGCCGGAGCACAGGAACCGGAGTATATTGAAATACATGAGGATTCCGAGCACCGCCGGAACGCGAGATGCCGAGCGCAGTAGATTTATTCACAAACTCTGAGCCGCTGCTGAAGCGCGGCGCTATAGCCGCCGTGGCGCTGCTGTTGATGCTCGCGGCGGCGCCGGCCTCGGCGGCCGGGATCGTGATCAAATCCGCGGCGTTGCGATTGGTCAATGGCTTTTACTTGCTGGACGCCAATCTCGGATTCAAGCTAGGTAAAGAGCCCCTGGAAGCGCTCGACAACGGGGTGGCGCTCGAGCTTCTCATCGAAACCCAACTGCGGCGGGAGCGCGGATTCCTCTGGGACGAGCGCATCGCCACCGTCAAGCAGGGTTACCGGCTTGAACATCACGCGCTCAGCAAGACCTATGTCATCGTTAATCTCATCACCGGTGATCGCCAGAATTTTACCTCCTTGGCGGATGCTCGCGCGGGACTCGGGAAGATCCGCGGCGTCCCGATCCTCGAACGCCGCTGGCTAAGCCCGGGGCGCGGCTACCACGCTCGGGTCCGGGCGAGCTTGGATATAGAATCGCTTCCGGCGCCGGTGCGCCTCATCGCCTACTTCTCTTCGGGCTGGCGTCTGAGCAGCGCTTGGTTCGAATGGAGCTTAACGGTATGAAGCGGGCACGCCGGATCCTGCTGCCTATCGGCGCATTGAGCCTGGTCCTCTTGGCGTCACTGTTAATGATGAGCAACGCCACCCAGGACTCGCAGCGTTTCGGCCAGTTGTATTCGCTGCTCTTGGCGGTGAATGCCCTTGGCCTCATCACCTTCCTCGTGCTCATTGCCCTCAACGTTCGTCGGCTCTACCGCGATCTGCGCGCGCGCCGGCCGGGCGCCCGGCTGCGGCGGCGCATGCTGAGCCTCTTCGTCGCGCTGGCGGTGAGCCCGCTGCTCGTGGTCTATGGGTTTTCCATCGATTTCCTCGGCCGTGGCATCGATAGCTGGTTCGATGTGCGCGTAGCCCAGGCTTTGAAGGACGCGCTCGATCTGAGCCGCGGCGCGCTCGACCAGCAGACACGCAAGCTCCTGAAGCAGACGGAACAGTTAGCCTATGAGCTGATGGAGGGTCCGATCTCCGTCACGCCGCTCGATCTCACGGCGCTCAGGGATCCGAGCAGCACCGTGGTGGCCGATCCGGCCTTACCCATGAATCTCGATGAGCTACGCGCGAAAAGCGGCGCCGACGAGTTGCTGTTACTGACCCGCAAGGGAGGTATTATCGCCTCCAGCAGCGGTGCCCACGAGGTCGTGCCCAACCTGCCGAGCGAGGAAATCTTGCTGCAACTGCGGCAAGGGCGGAGTTATGTTGGACTGGACGCCATTCGCGACGCCGCGCTCGCCGTCCGCGTCGTCGTCAACGTGCCGGAGATCGGGGCCGCCGCTGATCCTGGTTTGTTGCAGGCGCTCTATCCGGTGGCAAGTCGCACGAATAAGCTCGCCGACAACGTGCATTCGGCGTACCTCCAGTATCGCGAACTGTCGTATCTGCGGGACCAACTGAAACTTAGTTTCGTAATGACCTTGACCTTGGTCTTGTTGTTCAGCATTCTGGGCGCGGTCTGGGCGGCGTTTTATTCCGCCAACCGCATGGTCGCCCCGATCCAGGATCTCGCCGCTGGAACCCGGGCCATCGCCGAGGGCGATTACGGGCGGGAGTTACACGCGTCGAGCCAGGACGAATTGGGATTTCTGGTCGAATCTTTTAACGAGATGACCCGCAAGATCGCACTGGCGCGCGATGAGGCCAAGCGCAGCCAGGATCAGGTCGAGGCGCAGCGCTCCTATTTGGAGGCCGTCTTGGGGCGCCTGTCCTCGGGCGTGTTGACCCTGGATCCCAATCTGAGCCTGCGCACCGCGAATGCAGCCGCGAGTAAGATCCTCGGCGTCGAGCTGGTGCCGCTCCTTGGCCAAAGCGTGGGCAGAATTTGTGCCGCCTTCCCCTATTTGCAGCCCTTCGGCGACGCGCTGCGCAATGCCCCCGATGCGCCGCGTTCGGACTGGCGCGAGCAGGTGCAGTTGTTCGGGACCAGCGGGCGGCAGGTGCTGATGTGCCGCGGTACGACCTTAGCGGGCGCGAGCGCGCGAGTACGGGGACATGTAATCGTATTCGACGACATTACCGCCCTGCTGCAGGGACAACGGGACGCGGCCTGGGGTGAAGTCGCGCGCCGTCTGGCGCACGAGATTAAAAACCCCTTGACGCCGATCCAGTTGTCCGCGGAACGCCTGCGGCAAAAATATCTCGGCACGCTAGCGCCGAAAGAAGCTGAGGTGCTCGATCGGCTCACCCATACGATCGTGCAGCAAGTCGAAACCATGAAGAATATGGTCAATACCTTCTCGGAGTATGCCCGCACGCCCCAGATGCAGCCGAAAGCGTGCCGTCTCAATGAATTAATCCAAGAGATACTGGATCTCTATCAAAGCGTCGATCGCGACGCCGTATTCGCGGCCGATCTCGATCCCGAGCTGCCGGTGACCCACGCCGATCCCGGACGCCTGCGCCAGGTTTTGAACAATCTGATCAAGAACGCCTTGGAAGCGAATGAAGGCCAGTCCGCCCCTCCCTACATCACCATCAGCACGCGCAGTGTCGAGGACGCCAGCCACCGGTTCGTCGAGCTACGCATCGCCGATCGCGGCCCGGGTGTCCCGAAGGAATTGCTGGGAAGCCTGTTCGAGCCCTACATGACCAATAAACCCAAGGGCACGGGTCTGGGGCTGGCCATCGTAAAAAAAATTATCGAGGAGCACGGGGGTATCGTCTGGATGGAAAACTTACCGTCCGCAGGCGCCTGCGCCGTGATCCGGCTGCCCGTGACGGCCGCCGCCGATTCCCCCGCCCGCGCAGCGCAAGCGCTATGAGCGCCCAGCATCTCCTGGTCGTCGATGACGAACCCGATATCCGCGCGCTCCTGGGCGAGATCCTGGAAGACGAGGGCTACGAGGTGTCGCTCGCCGACAACGCCGAACGCGCGCGCGAGTCGCGCCGGGCCCGGCGGCCGGACCTCGTATTGCTCGATATCTGGATGCCGGACTGCGACGGCATCACGCTGCTCAAGGAATGGTCCGAGGGCGCCCCGCTCGACATCCCGGTGATCATGATGTCGGGACACGGGAGCGTCGAGACGGCGGTCGAGGCAACGCGTCTCGGAGCCTACGACTTCATCGAGAAGCCGCTGTCGATGGCCAAGCTCTTACTCACGATCAAACGCGCCTTGGAGGCCGCGGCGCTCACCCGTGAGAACATCAAGCTCCGAAGCCAGGCAACCCGGGAACCCGTGGGTGACAGCCCCGCATTCATCCGGCTGCGAGACCAAGTCATGCGCATCGCCTCGCATCATACCGCGGTATTCATGCGCGGAGAGCCCGGAACGGGCAAGGAGGTATTCGCCCGCTATCTTCATGATCACAGCCCGCGCGCACAGGCGCCCTTCGTCAGCGTCGCCGTCGCGGGACTGGCGGTGGAAAACCCGGCCGCGGAACTCTTCGGCAGCGAGGAAGAGGGGAACGTGCACTTCGGCTCCCTGGAGAAAGCCAACGGGGGAACCTTATTTCTTAAGGACATCGCCGATCTCGATCTCGGTCTCCAGGCCCGGCTGCTCAGCGCCCTGGAACATCAAAAGTTTCTCCGCGTAGGCGGGCGCGACCCGGTCACTATCGATGTCCGCATCGTCGCAGCGACACGCTATGACCTCATGGAATACGTTCGGGCGGGACGCTTTCGCGACGATCTCTACTATCATCTCAATGTGGTCCCGCTGCAACTTCCCCCCCTGCGGGAGCACCCGGAGGATATTCCGGAATTGTTGGCCTTTTATTGCGAACTGTTCGCTGTCCAGGAAGGATTACCGCGGCGGCGTTTCACACCCGCGGCCCAGAAACAACTTCGCTCTTACGGCTGGCCCGGCAACGTGAGGGAGCTGAAAAACCTGGTGCAACGCCTGCTGATCTTGGGTAGCGGGGAGACGGTGGAAGGCTTCGAGGTGGAAGCCGCGCTCGGGATCCGCACCACGGAGAGCTTAACGGAGCCCTTGCCCGGGTTTGACCGCCCATTACGGGAAGCGCGCGAGCAGTTTGAAAAGGCTTATTTTGAGTATCAGCTCCAGCGCGCCGGTGGGAGCATCAGCCGGGTGGCGGGCCGTGTGGGCCTCGAGCGTACCCATCTTTACCGCAAATTACGGGCGCTCGGCATCGATCCGAAACAGACCTCCGGCGAGCCTGCGAATTAAGCACCAGGCCTTCCGGTATGAACCGCATCGCCCAGTTCGAGGAACTCCTGCGGCGCGGACGCGACGATGCGACCTTACGCTTCAGCCTAGCCACCGAGTACTATAAAAGCGGCCAGCCTGCGGCTGCCAGGGAACACCTGCGCCAAGCGCTCGCGCTCGATCCCGGGTATTCCGCGGCCTGGAAACTTTATGGAAAAGTCCTCGCGGAACAAGGCCTGACCGCTGAGGCCATCCAGGCCTATGAACAAGGTATCGCCCTCGCCGAGACCCGCGGCGATATTCAAGCCGCGAAGGAAATGCGCGTGTTTTTGAAGCGCTTGCACAAGGATCGGTCGCAGGCAAGTGACCGTTAAGCCGAAGGCATCGGATGTACTTAACCACCGACTTCGGCTACGGAGAGACTTCGGCAAATCTTTCGCGCTAGTTTATTGGAGATTTCAGTATGGCGAGGAATAGACTCGACCGCTCCGCCTCTGCCGGTACTCCGCGCAGGCAATCCTCACGGCGGTCTTCAAGAATTAAAGCAATCGCCTCGGCCAAACTGTCTCGGGCTTCTTCCTTGTTTCGGCCTTGACCATTGGCGCCAGGGATCTCGGGGCAGTAGGCGATAAACCACTGGCCGTCTCTTTCAATAATCGCAGTAAATTCGTTTCGCATGTCGCACCCATAGGCAGTGATAAGATCGTCATGCCGCTCAATATACCGCTCGCGGCTTCCGCCGTCTAACGAATGCTACGGACCTCCCCGACGCTTCGGTATTGCCACTCCCTGGCCCTGGTGTTCGGGCCGGGCGGGAAGAACGGCCGCAACGATGCCGAGGCGATTCTCGCGAGACGGTGGGGAGGTCCAATATGGGCTTTGTGCCGGTCAAGAGTGAAGAGAGTCAGACGGTGCCCGTGGTGCATCGGGTTCGGGAAGGTGGCCGCGCGCACGCGGGTGGCGAAGGCCTCGAGCGCACCCATCTTTACCGCAAACTACGGGCGCTCGGCATCGATACGAAACAGAATCCCGGCGACCCTGCGAATTAAGCGCCGGCGCCTTCCCGCATGAACCGCGTCGCCCAGGCCGAGGAGCTCCTGCGGCGCGGACGCGACGGTCTGTCCCCTATCGGTGGGATCGCTAATCTCGTGGCCGAGAAATGAGTGATTCCGCCCCTTCCCGCTACCATTCGTATTCGACCTCAAAGGCCCCATCGTCGAAGGGATCGCCGTCATAGTAGTGGTCGTGATGGTGCACACGGACCGACGCTACTTAAGGTTCTCCTCGGTGTAGAGCGAGAGTTCGATCAGGCGTTCGAGGAGTTCTGCAGGCGGAATTCCAGGAAAGTTCTTGTACACGAGCTCTTTCGCGAACAATCGGCTGATGAAACGAAGCTTGAGGGCCTTGTTTTTCGATGCGTAGACGAAGTCACGATGGCCGTTGTTGATCACGATCACGTTCTGATCCGCATCGAAACGCGATCGCCAAAGTTGCCCGGGTGCGCGCTGGAAGGTGTAGCCGGGGAGCCCCGAGCGGCTCGCGGACATATCTTTAGTCTCGGGTATGAGTGAATCCGTTACCGTGACGAGGGCCTCCGCTTCGCAGCTGACAGGCCCTTGGGTGATCGACAACCTGATCCGCACGAGCCCAGGCTCGGTCGGCGCCGTAAAGGTTGCGATCTCGGCCGCGGCATCCTGGATCGACCCTTCGCCCTCGACGATCTCCCATGACCAGATGAGGCCCTCCTCGACCCGGTGGCCCGAGCGATCGCGGGCGATGGCAGAGAAGGTTCGCGATTGGCCGACAGCGACGACACAGGAGGCCGGTGATACGCGCACTTGAAACAAAGGACCCGCGAACTCGAAAAAGTGCCGCTGCCGTTCTTCGGGCGTGCTCGCCTGCCCCGCCTCCGCGGCGCCATCGGGCACGCTTATCCCGGCATCCCCGCTCGCAGGTTGCCCCAGGCCCGGGCGGGCGCGCTCGGGGATCTCGAACCAGTCATATTCCTCCGCCGGTAAGGCGAGCAAGGCTTCCTTGAAAGCTTTCTGAATGGTCCGCAAGATCTGTTGACTGGTTTGCTCCTCCTCGGCGCGGCGCTGTTCCTCCATGAGCTTAGCGAGTGCCTCCTCGAGGGGGCCTAGGCTTTGGATGAAAGCGGCAAAGACATCGTCGTAAATGATCCCCATACGCGTAGCCGGCGTCACCTGCACAAAGGGCACATCCACGATGCCCTGGAGCGCCCTCTCCGTCCAGGGGGTCCGCGCCAGGGCGTCAATCTCGGTCAGATCTTCTATGAGCCGTGTGCCTGAGCGATAGAGCCCCACCTTTTTGGCCGGATCGGGATCCGACAGATAGATCTCGACGTAGGCTTGGCCGAACGCGGTGGTCGGTACCGGCAAGCCGTGCAGTAAGCGCCCGGTGAATTGCCGGGGCTCAACCTTGAACTCTTTTCGGGCGTGCCGATCCGCGATCTTGATCGCGACACCCGATTGCCGGATCCGCTCGCGCAACTCCGAGGCGAGGTACCATTGGATCTTCTCGCCACTGAACTGCCGGATCCCGGGCAGTAACGGGGCCACGGTGAGCTCGGTGCCGCAGGCGGGAAAAAGCAGCCGCCGCGCGGTCACCGTATAGCTCGGATCGTTGCGCCTCATGCGCATCGTGTAGGTTCGGCCATCGACGGCCGCCGAGGTCAGCGTGAGCTCCTCACCAACCGTCCAAAAACTGAGTAGGCCTATCCCAAACTCCCCCTGGATCCCTGCTGCCCCGTTTGCCTTGAGCCGGCGTTTCATCGAGTCGCAAATATGCGTCGCCACGTACCGGAAGTCAGGCAGGCCCTCCGGATCTCTCACGATCCCCCGGCCATCGTCCGCGATCGTGAGGTAATGCGCCCCGTGTTCCCGGCCGCGTGTGATCGTAATCGTCCGCGCGCCAGCATCGATGCTGTTCTCTACGAACTCGGCCACGGCCTTGAGGGGATTGGTCTGTGAGAGCGCGATGATGGTGATGGCGTTCCAGTCATCGCCGATCCGTAGCCGGCCGGTTTTCGAAGCAGCGTGTTCCGATTTAGGCGCCATCGCTCAATGTGGCCACTTTTATGATCGTTATAGCAGTCGCGCCAAAGCATCCGTTAGGGAAGCTCTGCAAAAGTGTCGCGAGCAAGCCCAGATGCGCGAAGCCGCAGAGCGAGTCGCGAGACATATCGGGTAGATAGGCGAGCGACGAGCGAGCACGCGACAAAGCAGATGGGCTGCGCAGCAGCTTTTGCAGAGCTTCCTTAGAGTATATCAAACGGAGCACCCGGACCGGAAACCAAGAACGCGCTGTTGGCGTGCCTTCTGTAGCGTGAACCAGCTGGATCTGCCTAATTTATTAGGCGTTATCCTGTTTATCGCCTAATTTTCTAGGCATTTTGGTAGATCAGTATGACGTAATCAGCATGCTTAGCCTAATATATTAGGCACTATCTAACTTAACGCCTAACATTATGGGCATCAAGAAGATCCTCCCCACTAAGGCCGCGGAGCGTACCAAGGAGCTTGGCTACCGGGTACGTCTGGCCAGGACGCGCCGCGGGATGTCTATCGCCGAAGTCGCGGCCAAGGCCGGCATCAACCGGAACACGCTCAACGCGCTGGAACTCGGCAGGCCCGGCGTCGCGCTCGGGGCCTACGTCACCGTTCTGTGGGCGCTCGGCCTCGACAAGACGTTGGACGCCGTCGCCCACCCCAACGCAGACACGCACGGCAAGACCCTGGAAGCTTCGCGCCGGCCCGCGCGCGTCCGCAAGTCGCAGAAGTCGAAGAACGAATATGACTTCTGAGCGCCAGGCCTACATCTACGTCCAGCTGCCCGGCACGCTCGACACCGTGCCGGTGGCGCTGCTGAAGGTCGAGAAGCTACGCGAAGGGACCTTCATCGGCCGTATCCGCTACGGCGACCGCTATCTGGAGCGCAAGGACGCGATCGCGCTCGATCCCTTCAAGCTTCCGCTCGGGAGCACCGTCCACGAATTCACCAAGCTGAAGGGCATTCCCGGCGCCGTGCGCGACGCCGGCCCCGACGCATGGGGACGGCGCGTGATCGAGCACAAGCTGCAACGCAGCCCCGGCGACCTGGAAGAAATTGACTACCTCTTGAACGGCCCTCAGGACGGCGCGGGCTATCTGAGCTTTGGCCTGAAGCTTGAGTCTCCTGCGCCGAAACGCAAATACAACCGCACTCATCAACTAGCGGACCTGGTCGAGGCTGCGGAGGCAATCGAAGAAGGAAAGCGAGTGCCGGCACACATCCTCGAGCAGATCGAACCCGGCACCTCGATGGGCGGCGCGCGGCCAAAGGCCACCATCGAGGACGGCAATCGCCTGTGGATCGGTAAACTCCCGGAAAAAGCCGACCGCTGCAACTTGCAGCGGATCGAGTACGCGACCATCGAGCTTGCCCGCCGCTGCGGCATCGCCGCCTGCAACGCACGGCTTGACTCCATCGGTGGACGCGACGTGCTCATGGTCGAGCGTTTCGACCGCGAATACACCGAGGGCGGCTATCTCCGCTTCGGCCTCATCAGCGGGCTTACCCTGCTCGACTGCGACGAGAACTATCTCGACCGGGAACACTGGTCCTATCCTCTGCTCGCCGACGAGCTGCGCCGGTGGTCGGAGAAGCCCGACGAAGATCGCATCGAGCTATTCCGGCGCATCGTCTTCAACGCCACCGTGACCAACAACGACGACCACCCCCGCAACCACGCGGTGCGCCGCACGGCGCGCGGCTGGCGCCTGACGCCTGCGTATGACCTGGTGCCCGCACCCGTCGTCAGCCTCGAGGCCCGCGATCTCGCGATGACGATCGGCACCTACGGCCGCACAGCAAGCATCTACAACCTGCTCTCTC
Source organism: Gammaproteobacteria bacterium (assembly GCA_050740435.1). Taxonomy (GTDB): domain Bacteria; phylum Pseudomonadota; class Gammaproteobacteria; order JACCXJ01; family JACCXJ01; genus USCg-Taylor. Next base: position 762 of record JBOIDL010000061.1, on the reverse strand, counting down.
AATGCGAGCGGTTCGGAATGACAACCGACGCGGCTAGAAAGGAAATCGAGAAGATGGTCGCAACGCTGCGGACCTGGCGGGACCATTTCCGCGCCTGCCGCGTATCCGAGAAGGATAGCGACTACATCGCGCCGGCATTTCTGCCTGACTGTTTCTTTTTTGAAAGGCCGGTGGAAGCGCCGAAATAAACGGTCCCGCTCCTGCAGTACCGCCGGAACCTGGTTGTTCAGCATGATCACAGCCCGCGCACGCGGCCGCGACGCAGCCAGGTAGGTCGGGCACAGCGGAATTTCTAGCGCGGTACGCCATCGGGGTTTGCCGCCGGCAGAGGGCTCGGTGCCGAGAGTGTACGGCTGTCCACTTTCTGGTCGCCGACGTTGGTCGCGATCCGTTGCTGCGGATCGGTAATAGTCAGCAGGGTCCACGCAAGGACAGGCGCTACAAACAGAACGGTGAACGCGAGCGCCGGCAGTGCGGCGATCCGATATTTTCCGCACGCAATGCATTGCGACTGGGCGCGATGCCAGAGCGTCACGCCGAACCAGACCACCGGCCAGACCCACAGCACAACAACGAGAGGCCCGAGCAATGTAACTGATGCCAGAGAAACAACCATGTTCAAGATCGTCAGGAACAAGTGTATATATGGACTCCACCCGGTTTGCAAGGAGAGAAACGCCGATGGCTGTAAGGAAAGACTGCGTGTATATATCCGGCCTTTTGTTGAGCGTGGTGTCCGCTCTGGCCATGATGGGATCTGCG